>CAINEY010000014.1 GCA_903847945.1 uncultured bacterium
GCCAACAACAAAGGCGGCTTCAAAGCAGCCATGTTGATTCCGTTTATCGCCGGCTTGTGCCAAGTCTACGGTTCTGCCTTGATCGCGTCCTTCGTTGGACTCGCTCAATACGGCGGATACATCGGGATGTGGGACTGGGCGGTTGTCTGGCCGGCCTTCACCGTCGTCCTTGACTTCCTCACCAATTACGGTGTCGTGGTCGGATACGTCGGCGTTGCCGTCATCGTCATCGGCATGTTGGCCATTCCGCAGATCCAGTATGCTCGTCATAAAGACACCTACTTCTTAGTGACGGACGATTACCAAGCCTATTTGAAAAAAGTCGGTAAATAGTTTAATCTGAGGACGACAAAGGAGGAACCTATGAAAATACTCGTCTCATGTGCCAACGGGGCCGGAACCAGCCTCATGATGAAGTTACAGGTCGAAAAGGCGTTTAAAGCGCTCAACATTCCTGTGACTAAGATTCATCACTGCTCGATCTCGGAAGGCAAGAGTTCAGCACCGACCTACGATGTCGTCTTCACGCCGTTTAACTTCGTTTCCATGTTTAAAGACGCGGAAGCGAAAGGAGTCATCGTCATCGGCATGAAAAACGTCTTGTCGGATGTAGAGGCCAAGGAAAAGATCTTGGCCAGCGGACTCCTCGAAAAGGTTAAGAAGTAACACAGACCGGGCGTTCGCCCGGTCTTGTGTTTTGGAGCACCCATGAACATCAAGAAACTTCGTTTAGGCGAGCTGTACCGCTGCTACAGCACCATGGCCATGCCTTTGGATGGCCAGTTACATCTGTTTTACGCCAGTGAAGAGAAGGGCTATCCCTGTTATGCCTTTAGCGGAAAAGACTTCTCAGAACGCAAGACCGTTTGGGAAAAAGGCGGAGGAACCATGTCCATGATTCCGATTCCGCACACCACCAACCAGTTCTTAGCCGTCAACGACTTCTATTTGAAAGAAACACCTTCTCAATCGGGTTTGAGCTGGGTGACGTATAGTAAAGAGCACGGCTTTGTCCGCAAAGACATCGTCAAGCTTCCCTTCCTGCATCGTTTCGACATTTACGAAGTTCAAAACGATCTTTACGTCATCGGAGCGACCATCGCTCACGATAAGACGGATAAGGAAGACTGGAGCCAAGCCGGTAAGATCTACGTCGGAAAACTGCCCAAGGATCTCAATCAGTCCTTCTCGATGGAAGTCATCGCTGACGGGATGTTCCGTAATCACGGTTATTCCCGTTCACCTCAAAACGACGGAGGGTATTTCACCAGTGATCAAGGGGTCGTTAAAGTCACCGTTCCCGGATCTGACGGAAAATGGAAGGTCGAGAAAATCCTCGAAGGGCCTATCGGTGAAATCGCGGTCTGTGATGTGGATGGGGATGGGATTGAAGAACTGATGACCATCGAACCCTTCCACGGCAATGCCATCAAACTGTACAAGCGCATCAACGGTAAATACGAAGTCGTTTATGTCTATCCGCACAAAATCGATTTTGCGCACACGTTGGTGGGGACCACTTTGCGTGGGAAACCCGCGTTTGTTGGCGGGATCCGCCGTGAAGAAGCCGATCTGTTTGCGGTGACCTGGGAAAACGGAAAATGGATTACCACGCTCATCGATAAAGGCGTAGGCCCAGCCAACCTCAACGTGGCGAATTTCGCTGACTACGATCTGATTCATTCCAGCAATCATACCGCTAACGAAGCCGCCGTGTACGTGATCACGGACTAAGGAGAAAGTATGCTCGAAAAACTGAAAGCAGACGTCCTTCAAGCGAACCTCATGTTACCGAAGTACGGCCTGGTGGTCTTCACGTGGGGCAATGTGTCCGCCATCGACCGTGAGAAAGGCATTGTCGCCATCAAACCCTCCGGGGTTGAATACGACGCCTTAACGGTGGAAGACATCGTCTTGGTCGATCTAGTCACCGGAAAGACCATTGAAGGCACCTTAAAACCCAGCAGTGATACCGCCACCCACTTGGAACTCTACCGGGCTTTTCCCGACATCAAAGGCATCGTGCACACGCACAGCCGTTGGGCAACCATCTTCGCTCAAGCCAAAATGCCGATTCCAGCCTATGGTACTACCCATGCGGATTACTTCTACGGTGAAGTGCCGGTAACCCGCTTACTCACCAAAGCTGAAATTGAAGGCGATTATGAACTCAACACGGGTAAGGTGATCGTTGAACGCCTTAAAGGACTTAATCCGAACTTTGTGCCGGGAGTTGTGGTCGCCAGTCACGGACCGTTCTCCTGGGGAACTTCCGCTTCTGATGCGGTCCATCAAGCCGTGGTCATGGAGGAAGTGGCCATGATGGCGTGGCATGCGAAAGCCGCCAATCCGGATCTTACGCCGATGCAACAAGAACTCCTCGATAAACACTTCCTACGTAAGCATGGGAAGAATGCCTACTATGGCCAAAAATAACGCCTACACGCTGTGTTTGTATGAAAAAGCGATGCCTGCATCGCTGTCCTGGATCGATAAACTCAACGCTGCCAAAGCAACAGGCTTTGATGCGGTGGAGATCTCCATCGATGAAACCGATTCTCGACTGAGCCGTATCGAACCGAACCATCCCCTTCGCCAGGAACTCAAGCGTGCCATCGAAGAAACCGGAGTTCCCGTACTGACGTTGTGTCTCTCGGCTCACCGCAAGTACCCCTTGGGGAGTCATGATAAAGCGACTCGGACCCGCAGTTTGGACATCATGGCTAAAGCCGTCGACTTCGCCCAAGCTTTAGGAATCCGAATCATTCAACTCGCCGGATACGATGTGTACTATGAAACCGGGGATGCGCAAACCCGTCAGTGGTTCGAAGAGAACCTGCGCAAAGCTACAGAACTGGCCGCCAAAGGCGGGGTTGTTTTAGGCTTTGAAACCATGGAAACCTTATTTATGGATACGGCCACCAAAGCGATGCATTATGTATCCGCAATTAACTCCCCTTACCTGCAGATCTACCCCGATGTGGGTAATCTCACCAACGCTTCCCGCATCAGTCAAATTCCTGTCGGTGAAGATCTGCGAAATGCCAAAGGTCACATCGTAGCGGCCCACCTCAAGGAAATCATCGAAGGCCATTACCGCGAGATTCCCTTTGGGACCGGCGATACGCACTACACCGAAGCCTTGGATGAATTAGTGAACCAAGGGGTCCGATTCTATACCGGAGAATTCTGGGATGTCGGACTTCCCACGTGGGAAAGGGATTTGGCGTTCGCCAATACTTACCTGCGCGAGAAGATCGAATCCGCCCTAAAACGCAACGAGCGCTGATGCGCTCGTTTTTTATTAATAACCTTCGATCTCGATCCCGCAATGGGTCGAGGTCAACTGAAGATCAGGCTGACCTTTTCGATGAAGGACCAGGTCAATGGTTCCTCCTAAGCCTTCCTTGATGGTTTGCGTCATGGCCCCCATCGACGGTGATTTGAGAATGCCTTGTTGAGGGACGTGAGCCGTAACGTCAAGGGTCAGGGAGCCTTGTTTGAGGGTCAAGGTGAAACCGTCATCTGTATGACAGATCCCCGTGCATCGGGCTCCTGTATACGTGGCAATACGATACACTTGATCCTTTACATTCAGTTGACAGATCACGCCTTCAAAGTGGAAGCCCAAAAAGGGAATATCGGCGACACTGACCATCAGCGCAGCGTCCTGATCAAAGTGATTGCCTTGGATCCAGATGTATCGACGGGGAAAAGAACGTCCCCAGTCTTTTTCAATGTAACCGGCTTGATCGGAAAAGGTCCAAGCTTCGCCGTTGACGCTGATCGTTCCATTGACCTGATGGTTCATTGAAACCACCCCGTGATTGCATTCCATGTTTTCAAGATACGCAAAGGGTCCCATGATGTTGGGGGCGTAAGCGTTGCGATGGATGGGTGTCAGTTGAGTAAGATCTAGCTCTCCGGAGACACTGATCGTGTCGTCCTTGACGTTCATGATGACCTTGTCCGGAGCGAAGAAGGAATCTCCGCAACGATAACCGTTCTCAAACGCTTCAAAACTCTCCAATGGATAGCGCACATAGGTGGTTACTAGCGGATTGGAGGTAATGATTTGGATGAACGCATGCGGATCACGGGTACTGATCCCAAAGATAAAACTGATGGATCGGTTGGACTCCTCATGGACGTGCTTGTAGTACCAACCCTCAAAGTAGTTGGATTTTTTGGTCGATCCTTGAAACAAGAATGGGGTATTGCGAAGGGTAGAACTCATGGCATCATTATAGCAAGATTCATCCGATTTGATTTTGGGATGCATCGTGGTATAAATGGTCTATGAAACGCTGGCTCAAACGCATCGGCATCGTCCTGATTGCCTTGATTTTACTCGTGTATGTGATCCCCACGGATTATACTCCGGTCATTCCGCAATCCCCTTACGTCAACTCGCGTTTTATTGCGGTTGGAGACAACATTACCCTGCATACACAAATTGTGGATACGGATAAAACCCAAGGGAAGGTTCTGTTGATCCATGGGTTTATGGCGTCCACGTATTCTTACCGTGACGTCATCCCGCAACTGGCCAGTGCCGGTTATGCGGTCGTGGCGGTGGATCTGCCCTCATTTGGCTACAGCACCAAATCAACTTCCGCAGAACTCACACAAGCCAACTACGCCAAGTGGCTGAGTCAGCTCATGTCCACGTTGGATGACGAATGGGACGATGATCGGCCTTGGAAAGTCGTAGGTCATTCGATGGGAGCGTCGACTTCCATTACGTTGGCAGAAAACTCGCCCCAGAAAATCGAATCATTGACGTTGATTGCCCCGGCGATCAGTCAAGGCAATCCTTCGATCGGATGGTTACTCTATACCCCGATCGGACAAGGCTTAAAAGTCGCCTTGCGCTATGCCTTACTGACCCCGTCCAACTTCAAGTCACTCCTGACCGGAGCCATGAGACGACCTCCATTGGACGATGAAGTAGAAGGCTACCTGAAACCCTTCCAAGTCCAGGGCGCCATCGATGCGTTGGTTCGCTACGTTCAAACCGCAAAGAACACGACCCTTAGCGATGTGGAGCTAAGTCTGCCGATCTATGTTTTGTGGGGTGAAGAAGACACGTGGGTTCCCATCGAGAACTTGGTTGATATTGAAGCTAAGCTGAATGTGGTCGGGATCAAGCGGTATCCTAATGCGGGACACTTACCGCACGAAACGGAAGCGACCTTCACCAGTGATCTTTTAGCCCTCTGGGCGATTGAACAACCGTGACTTGTCAAGTGACAACATAAGCCTTACAATAACACTAACTGAGCAGGCCGGGAACTTCCGCAGGCCGGGCCAATCGGCAGTGGAACATCACCCACGGGACAGAAAAGGTTTCGTGGGTTTTATTTAACCCCGAAAGGAGAACCATGGTCAAATCCGTTAAGAAAGTGTTGTGGATCATTCTCTTTGCGAATGTGTTAGTGGCGGTCATGAAGATCGTTTTAGGGGCACTGATTCGATCCGGAGCCGTGATGGCGGATGGGTTTCATTCGTTGACTGACGGATCATCAAATGTCGTTGGCTTGGTGGGGATGACGATGGCCTCCCAACCCGTCGATAGAGAACATCCCTACGGTCACGCCAAATTCGAAACCATGAGCAGTCTGGTCATTGTGGGAGCCTTGGCGATGTTGGCGTTTGAAGTGACGACCTCCGCTATCGGACGTTTCAGTGCTCCGGTCATTCCACAGATCGATGCCTGGACCTTTGCGGTCATGCTGACGACCTTGGTCATCAACGTCATCGTCACGACCTTGGAAGGCCGTGCAGGCCGTCGCCTCAAATCATCAATTCTGGTTGCCGATGCGAAGCACACCCAAAGTGATGTGTTCGTGACCATCGGGGTCATCCTGTCCTTAGGACTTATCAAGCTGGGATTTCCGATTTGGATCGATCCGCTGGTTTCCTTAGGTGTTGCGGTAATGATCATCAAAGCCGCTGTGGAAATTTTCATGGAAGCCAGTAAAGTGTTGTTGGATGCTCAAAGCATCGATCCGTCCCGCATTGCAGACATGTTAAAGGGATTACCGGAAGTCAAGGCCGTTCATCAGGTCCGTGCCCGCGGAACCGCAACTCAACAATTCATCGATCTGCACGTCCTGGCCGATCCTGAGATGACCTTGACCCAAGCGCATGATTTGGCCCACAGGATTGAAGCGGCTATACAAACAGGCATGCCGGAAACCAAGGTTCAAGTCATCACCCATTTGGAACCGGATACTGAAGAAGAAGCCGCAGAAGCCATCTCCATAAAGTAAACAAAAAGCCGATGTTCGGCTTTTCTTTAGGCTTTTAAGTAACGTTTGGTTAAGAACAAACCAACGAGTAGTCCAAGCACCAGTCCTCCAATGCGCCAAACCTCCTGTATCATTCGGTTGTACTTCACAAAAATAATCGGATCGAAAGAAATCAAGGCTCCACAAACCATCAAGCCCGCTAACACTCCTAAGCCGATCCAGAGTTGAAAAGGTACTAAGAGACGATGACCCAAGGTCATCACCAGCCCAACCAAGAAGTAAGCCACAACAGGAGCAACATTGATCAGGGTGAACCCCAAACCATACTCCATCGAGAAACTCGACATCTCATTAAGGACAGACGTTAAAAAAGACGATAACCCATAGAGGATCCCCAACACTACGCCTCCTTTAACCAAAACCACGATTGTTTTCATTTCTCCCCCGTGAACGCTTTGAACTCAATCCAACGTTCGTTTAGTTAACAAGATTATATCGAATAAAAAGAAAGACACAAGCCTTGAATGGCTGTGTCATTTCGAAGACTTTAATGATTTTAAGTCTTTTGTTCGCTGAATTTGTTTCAACACGTCCAAGTTATTCTTTAGCGTGTTCTCATACGGACTGGAAGCGTTGGGGGTGTAGAAGGGTAAGTTTTCCACGCCTTCCGGAAGATAATCGATCTTGGCCCAGATGTCGGGTCGTCCGTAATCGTACTTGTCATCATCTTTCATATTGACCGGAGTCAAGCGTAAGAAGGGAGGAACGGGCAAGGGGTGAGACTTCACTTCTTCAAGGGCTTTCCCAATCGCATTACACCCGCTCTTGGATTTGGGAGACAAGGTCAAATCGATGACGATAACCCCCAAAGGAATCATGGCTTCAGGAAAACCAACCCGACGGGCTGTATCACATGCGGCTAAGACGCGTCCCACCAAGGCGGGATTAGCCAATCCGACATCTTCATACGCCGTTACGAGTAATCGACGTTCGATCGAATCCAAATCATCGGCGACGATGAGTCTGGCCAGATAATACAAGGCCGCATCCACATCCGATCCTCGGATGGATTTCTGAAAGGCACTGAGGCTGTCGTAGTAGCCGTCATCGCCACTGTCGAAGTGTTGATTGGCGCCTAGATGCAATTCATCCAAATGAGCCAAGGTGATGGTTTCATCGGGATACGCGATGCCCAAAACTTCCAGCGTGTTCAGAGCCATGCGGGCATCCCCGTTGGCCATGGCGACGATTGCCTCCAAAACATCCTCGTTAACGGTGATGGAGAGTTCGGAACGCGGATCAACCAACGCCCGTTGTAGCGCAACTTTGAGATCCTGTGGGGACAGGGCTTTGAACTCCACCAGCACACAGCGTGAACGAATCGCGGGGTTGATGGCGAAATACGGGTTAGCCGTGGTCAGTCCAATCAGGATGACCGATCCGTCTTCCACATGCGGCAGCAATAAGTCCTGTTTGTCTTTATTGAGCCGATGCACTTCATCCACCACCAAGACCAATTGTCCAGCTAAGCGGGCTTCACTGAAGATTTCATCCAAGTCTTTCTTATTGCCTGTAACAGCGTTAAAACTCTTCAGCGGTATCTGGACTTCATTAGCCAGAATCGCGGCTACCGTGGTCTTTCCGGAGCCTGGAGGGCCAAAGAAGATCATTGAAAAGAGCCGTTGACTCGAAGCACAGCGCGTAATGATGCCTTTGGGACTTAGGAGGTGGGCTTGTCCTAAAACATCACTCAAGGATTGGGGACGCAAGCGATACGCTAAAGGTGTCTTCATAAAAATTCCTCTTTCTTATTCTATCACTTGCGTCCATCGGGTAAAATGAAGATGTATGAAGGTCCTGCTTCAACGCGTCGTGCGCGCCAGTGTATCCATTGATCAAACCGTGGTTGCGGCCATTGAGCACGGTGTGGTATTGTATGTGGGCTTTGGGCACACTGATACCCTTGCCATCGCCGAAAAGATGGCCCATCGCTGTGCGAAAGCCCGTGTCTTTTCAGATGCGGAAGGCAAACTGAACCTGAATGTGGTTCAGGTCAACGGGGAGATTCTCTCGATCTCACAGTTCACGCTGTTGGCGGATACAGCCTCCGGTCATCGCCCCTCGTTTTCGCCGGCGATGCATCCCGAAAAAGCTCAAGTCTTATATGATCACTTCAACACCGTGTTAAGTTCCTTGGTTTCGGTGAAGACCGGACGGTTTGGGGACCACATGGTGATCGACCAGGTCAATGACGGACCGGTCTCCTTACTCTATGAAAGCGAGGTTCCTCATGAGTCTATTGTTGGACGGTAAGCAGTGTGCGTTGAATATCGAAGCGCAACTCAAAGTGAAGATCGATGCCTTACGGGATAAAGGAGAACGATTACCTAAACTGGTGGTGATCCTGGTGGGAACCAATCCGGCTTCCGTGTCCTACGTCACCAACAAAGCCAAAGCGTGTACTCGAGTCGGCATCCTCTCCGAAATCATTCAACTGCCGGAGATCAGTTCCGAAGCCGCGGTCATCGCCGAAGTTCAAGGGCTCAACGCCGATCCGAGTGTCGATGGGATCCTGGTTCAACTGCCTTTGCCCAAACACATCAAATCGAAGAATGTGATCGAAACCATCGATCCCGATAAAGACGTGGATGGACTCCATTCCGTCAACGTTACGAAACTGGTGATGAATGAACGGGGCTTTGTCCCCTGCACTGCAAAAGGTGTGGTGACGCTTTTAAAAGCGTATAACGTTCCCTTGGAAGGGGCCGATGCGGTCGTGTTGGGACGCAGTCAACTGGTGGGCCGCCCCTTGGCTCAACTCCTCTCCAATGAGAACGCCACGGTGACCGTATGTCACTCTAAAACGCGTGATATTCCGCGACACACTTCCCAAGCCGACATCGTGGTCGCGGCTATTGGCCGACCCAAGATGATCACCCTGGACTATCTGAGTCCCAAAGCCGTCGTGGTGGATGTCGGGATCAATAAGGTCGATGATAAACTCGTTGGGGATGTGGATTTTGAAGCGGCCTGGAATGTGGTTAAAGCCATTTCACCGGTACCCAAGGGTGTCGGTCCCATGACCATCGTGACCTTACTCGAGAACACGATGGATGCCTACACGTGGAAAAAGGAACACCATGGCTGAGTACGATCTCAACGACATCGTCGAGTTGAAGAAAGAACACCCCTGCCATAAGGCCAAAACCTGGAAGATCATCCGGATGGGGGCCGACATTAAAATCAAGTGCCAGGGTTGTGGCGCTGCGGTCATGATGGATCGCAGCGAGTTTGAGAAGAAGCTCAAACGCATCGTTCAAAAAGCAGAAAGTGAGACTTAAACATGCCGTTAACCGCCGGAATCGTCGGCTTACCCAATGTCGGGAAATCCACCCTCTTTAACGCGATTACCCGTTCCCAAGTGGAAGCTGCCAATTACCCCTTCGCCACCATCAACCCCAACGTGGGGGTGGTCGAAGTCAAAGATCCCCGGGTCGATGATCTGGTGAAGATCTTCAAACCCAAGAAAACCATCTATACGACCTTTGAGTTTACCGATATTGCCGGACTGGTCAAAGGGGCATCCCAAGGCGAAGGCCTGGGCAATCAGTTCCTTTCGCACATCCGTAACGTGGATGCTATTGTGCACGTCGTGCGCTGTTTCGACGATCCCGACATCACCCACGTTCATGATAAAGTCGATCCCCTCAGTGACATCGACGTCATCAACCTGGAACTCATCCTGGCCGATCAGCAATCCATCGAAAAGAGCCTTTCCAAAGTCGAACGTCGCGCGAAAGCCAAAGAAAAAGAAGGTATTTTCGAATTTGCCTTACTGACCAAGGTCAACCAACACCTTCTGGAAGGCAAGAGCGTCCGTTCGTTAGCGCTGGATGACAACGAACAGCTGGTGCTCAAAAGCTATCACCTGTTGACCGCCAAACCGGTGATCTATGTCGCCAACATGGCCGAAGACACCGTCACCCATCCCAACGACAACCGCCATTACCAAGCCGTCAAACAGTTCGCTGAATCCGAGAACGCCGACGTGATTGCGATCTGCGCGAAGATCGAAGAAGAACTGGCTTCCCTCAGCGATGAAGAACGCGATCTTTTCCTGCAGGATCTGGGCTACAGTGAGAGCGGTTTGGATCAGATCGTCAAGGCCACCTATCACCTCTTGGGTCTTCAAACCTTCCTGACCGGAGGACCGGATGAAGTGCGTGCCTGGACCTTCACCAAGGGCATGAAAGCCCCGGAATGTGCGGGCGTTATCCACACCGATTTCCAGAAAGGCTTCATCAAAGCCGAGGCGTACAGCTACACCGATCTGATGACCTACGGGTCTGAAAGTGCCGTGAAAGATGCGGGTAAACTGCGCATCGAAGGCAAGGAGTACACCGTTCAGGATGGCGACATCCTGCATTTCCGATTTAACGTGTAGTATAATAGGGTTAAAGGAGGTCTGTCCCATGAAACTCATCTTCGCTATCGTTTCGAATGAAGACCACCACGCCGTCCAATCCGCGCTCACCAAACACGGATTCTCCGTCACCAAGCTCTCCA
This sequence comes from uncultured bacterium, assembly GCA_903847945.1. Lineage (GTDB taxonomy): Bacteria > Bacillota_I > Bacilli_A > Erysipelotrichales > Erysipelotrichaceae > UBA2212. The sequence goes on from CAINEY010000014.1 coordinate 10,821, forward strand.
CCACCGGCGGCTTCCTGCGCATCGGCAACACCACCCTGATCATCGGTACCGAAGACGATAAAGTCGAGACGGCCATCGAACTCATCAAGAAGGAAAGCCAGACCCGCACCGAAGTCGTTCCGTCCACCGCGTCCTATGACCTGGGACGTTATGCGTCCTTCCCCTTGGAAGTCAGTGTCGGCGGAGCCACGATCTTCGTGCTCAACGTCGAACAGTTCATCAAAGCCTAAAACTCCCGAAAGGGAGTTTTTCATTGGAGTACTCGTCAGCCTCGTGCGTGAGTATGACTACAGTCGAAATCAGAGTGGATATTTGGAGTTGTTTCAGTTGGTGTAAGTCGTTTAGGGGTTGCGTTGCGAAATCTGAGTCAAGCAGAACCTTTGGGTTGATGATCTGCATAGCGTTCAAGCATTAAGGTTCTAAATCGTTCTCCGGGCAGAATATATTCCGTCTTACCGTTTATGGATTGAGTAACATACCAGTCGAAATTCAAACGGTGATTGATTTCTACCGTTTGCAGAGTCCCGTTCTTTATGTAATCATAAAAAGCTTGCCCATCCCAAGCAAAATCTGATTGATTGTGATTCAACGATGAGATGATGCTGCGATTGGATAAACGCATGAAAAGGCAATCTGCGTGATTGATGAAATAGTCTCGCAGAGCCATTAACATGCGAGGATCCTGGCGATACAACTCAAAGAGATACTGTGCCATTATCAATGGAATCCGATGTACATCATCAACTTTCAAATCAATAATGAATAGGGAAAATTTGCTCGCGAAGTTCATCACTTGAATGCACTTCCTTCGGTTGAAATAGAAGAGCTTAATCCCCCACTCCAACAGTGGATCAGCAAATTGATTATCATAAAGTGCTTGAAAAGAAGAGTCGTTTAAAGGGTTATTGAGTCTGAACAATGGAATGTGGAGTCGATCTATCGTTTCTTTTGTAGCGTAGATAATCATAGGTCTCCTATGTGAGATGCCTTGTCAACAAGAGTATAAAATAAACAATCACTCAACACCAAATCATAGATGAATGCCATGGGAATGAACCTACAATAATAGTATAAAGCGTATAAAGTTTATTGTTCAATGGATTAATTGGATAGCGACCATAGGGTAATCATAAGCGATGTTAATCTGACGAAATTATTATTCTAACCAATGTGTTAATCTTCGCTTGACGAGATTTGATTTTTCCGCCCAGATAGTTAATGAATATGACGTTTAGGGATATGTATAGTCTCATGAAATGCAACGGAACAATGTTTTAAAAATGGGACTAAACAATTCTTGATTCTACATAAGAGAAGAGCACCAAATCGCAAAACACGTCATCAGGATTTGTGTCAAAGTGTTCTTTGATGTCAAGTTGTTAAGAAACGAGAGAGATAAAATCAAAGATCAATTAGAATTGATTATCCCTATCGCAAAACGTAATGACAACCTTCATCCATAATTCTAGAAGTGTATTTTCAAATTTTTGAAACTGAAGTGAGTGTTCCTAAGGCTCATCAAACAAATATAGGGAATATGTAGTGTGCATATTTTGTGTTTCTTGATATATCAAATAAGTTTTCGATACATGATTTGAATTTTACTGTTAAGATTAAATCATCTAAATAATGGGGGGACCTAATGTCGATCATGAATCGTGCTATCATTCTCACTTTGAGTCTTGGAATGATTTTTTCGCTTGCGACAGAGAAAGTAGTGGCGGAGTCGCAGGATATCACTCATCCAGACCCTGTAGTTGAGAAAGCTGCACCCATCAAAGAGGAGGTCTCAAAGCGAACCGTCAACATCAAACAATTCCTGATGTCAGATTTCTCCATGCAGGCGGTGATTTATCCGTATGCCGTGCATTTTGACGAGAATGGTCAGTGGACGGATATCGATAACCGCATCATTGACTCTACTGTCGACTCAGCGATGGTGGAGAACATTGCCAATGCGTTCAAGGTCCGTTTCGCCAAGAACACCAACGCCGACAAACTGGTCAGTTTTACTCGAGGATCGCTGATCTTCAATTGGTCCTTGGATTCACTCAGTAAAACCTTCATTCAAGTCAATAGCGTTTCAAACAAGGCTACCGACTTGACCGATACTAGTCAAGCGAAATCCTGGGTCACTTTCCCAATGTCTATCAAGATACTGATCTACAGTACCAATTGGATGGGGATGTGCTCAAAGAAAATTTCATCTTGAAATCGACAAACGCACCAACGACGTTTGTTCAGCACTTAACGCTTCAAAAAGGGTCATTGCAGTTCGATCGTGGAATCGTTTCCTTCTTGGATGAAGCGGGCCAAGTGCAGCTAGTCATGCAACCGATGATGATGACGGATGCCGCCGGTGAAATCAGTAATCAAGTTTCTTTCGCCTTAACCAAGACAAAATCGGGATATGACCTAATCATTACTGCAGACCCTGAATGGATCAACGACCCGTCACGGAAGTTCCCGATCGTGGTTGACCCGAGTGTGGGAACCAGTGTAAACCCGAGTGTGATGGATGATGCCAATGTGTCATCGCGATATTCGGGCACGAATTATGGAACAAGCTATATTCTGAAGAGTGGTTATGGATCATCTTCATATATTAATCGAAGTTTTCTAAGATTCAGTTTGCCTGAGCTTAGCTCAGCGGATATGGTTATTAAGTCGATTATGACTTTGTCTGTTTTGAGCGATTCCGTCGATCCAACCAATGTACAAGTCAATGTCCATCAAGTGACGGGAACTTGGGCTGAGAGTTCGATTACATGGAACACGCAGCCTTCATATAGATCGATTATAGAAGACTTTGATATGGTTGCTAATAATGAAAAAGCAAATTGGGATATCACCCGAATAACGCGTGAATGGTATACTTCCGGAATTAATAACGGCGTAATAATCAAGAATCAAAATGAAAATGCAAACTATAAAGAGTACTATAGTGCAGATACCGGTGGTGCTTACACTACATCGAGGCCAGTGCTAACAATTACTTACATCAACAACAACGGCCTAGAGTCGTATTGGAACTATCATTCACAATCGGTGGGACGCGTCGGTACAGGGTATGTCAACGACTACAACGGCAACCTGGTGTTCACGCGGACGATCGCGTCGACCAGTGGTAATCTCCCCAGTGTGACGGTCAACTTGATTTATAACTCCAACGATGTATTGATCGATCGCGGTTATGGGATCGGGTGGCGGACCAATTACGACCAACAAATCGTAGAGTCGACTATCGGAGCGACGAACTATGCAGCGTGGACGGATGAAGATGGGACCGTGCATTATTTTGAACAAGTCGGCACGTCAAATGTTTTCAAGGAAGAAAACAACAGCGGATTAACGATCACGAAGAATTCAACGACCTATGTTCTTGCTGACAAAGCAGAAAATACGTCAACCTTTGAGATTGTAAATAGTGTGGGGTATCTCAAAGAGATCGCAAACAAACGAGGTCAAACCATCACAGTAACCTATGATGGGAATCATCAAATCGATTACATCACGGATTACATTGGACGTAATACCGAATTTACATTTAACAATGGGCGACTGAGTACAGTTTCGGATCACTATTCAAAAACAACCACTCTGACCTATACCAATCTGACCATCGGCACAACGACTTATGCAACGCTGACCGGAATTGATGATTTTGATGGAGTAGATAGCGTGTATTCGTATCACAGTGCGAGTGGATATTTCGCCAGTGCCCAAGATGCGACCGGCTATAAGATCACCTATGACTATACGACTGAGAAACCTTTTCGTGTGATAACGATCACTGAGAAAAACGGGACGGTCACACGGAATACCCTGAGTATCGAGTACGGTCAGAATCAAACAACCTACACCGATTCCTATGAGAGTACACTCCAGGAACAATTCGACTTCACCGGAAAACTGATTTCCATGAAGGACGACCAAGGCAACGGACAGTATTTCGGCTATGGCGATACACTGGGCAATTCGGATAAACTCAACACCAGCTCAAAACTCCAATCGACGATTCTCAATAAACTGACTAACGGCAGTGCGGAGCTGACAACGGGATGGACCTATGAAGAAGCCGCTGCTGCGGATAGTGGGGAGTTCTCAACGACGTATGCCTACTTTGGCAATAAGTCCCTCAAGATCATCAAAACGGGGACAACCAACAACACCCTCTATAAACAGACATTGGTTCTTGAAAAAGGGAGCACCTATACGTTCTCCGCATTTGGATACGCCAACAACAATCAATCGTTCTTAAGAATCAGTTACACCGACAGCAGTGGTGCAACTGTGCATGTGGACTCGAAGAAATTCCCGACAGAAACGGCCGAAAACTGGACTCGGAAAGAAGCGACATTTACTTTACCTGCTGATGCGCAAAGTGATTCCGTTATCTTCAAGACTATCGTGGGTACCGGCACTGGGACTACCTACTTTGACGGGATGCAAGTGGAATCAGGCAGTGTGGCCAATCGCTTCAATCTGATCGAAAACGGTGATTTCAGTAATGGACTAACCAGTTGGACACCCAGCGGTTATCAAACCGGAGATGGTGCATGGACAACCTCGGAAGATCGTGGTCCGACGATGGATGGTAATGTCTTGAAGGTTAATGGCGTCGGAACCATCAATAAATTCCTAGGACAGACCATCAACATCAAGGGCAATGCTGGAGACAATGTTGTCTTTGGTGGATGGGCTAAAGGAGACAGTGCGACTAATAATGTAATCACAAACCGTCGAATGGCCCTCGAGGTGCGCTTCAACTACACCGATGGGACCTACAATTATTTCAAACAGAATTTCAATTTCAGTTCACCGGACTGGCAATTCATGTCATACAGAGCCATACCGCTCAAGGCATTCAATTCTGTAACGGTTTATGTGGAGTACGCCTACAACGTCAACTCCGTGATGTTTGATGGGATTTTCTTCCACAAAGAAGAGTTCGGGACCAGTTATACTTATGACGCTAACGGGAACATTGAATCGATTAGAGATCTCAATCAACAAGTTACGACGTTCGAATATGACAACGATAATGATCTTACGAGTGTGACAAATCCTGATAATTCCGAGTTTTATTACACCTACAATACTTACCTTGATATTCTTACCGCGGTTTCATCTTTAGGCGTGACGTATTCGTTTACTTATGATGATGAAGGCAATCCGACCTCGTCCAGTGTGACCAGCGGGGGACTGACCTTGCGTTCACAAACGGTATATACCACCGATTTTAACTACGTCCTGCAAAAGAAAGACGCCTTGGGGAACACGGTTACGTATGGGCTTTTGGCGGATGGCCGTGTCGACAAGGTCACCGATGCGTTAGGCCATGAAGTGAATTACGTCTATGATTCAACAACCCAGAAACTCACTTCGGTGTATCAGACGGTTGACGGGGTCAATGTCTCCAATGGCTACACCTATGAGGGGGATCGTCTCAAAACGATTGCCCACAACGGCTTCTACTACCTCTTTGACTACGACGCGTTCGGCAATATCAAAGGTGTATACATCGATGACGACATTGATATTGACACTACATCGATCGATCTGAGCACCAACACTTACGATACTCATGGCCGTTTGGAGTCGAGTACGTACGGTAATGGCGACAGTCTTGCCTACACTTACGATGAAGCTCAACGGATCACGGCCATCTATGTGGATACGGTGAAGCGGTTCAGTTACGAATATGACGGATCCGGCAATCTGGCGCGCGTCACCAACCATCAGACCAACACCTGGGTGCGCTACTTCTATGATCATTCCGATCGTTTGGTTCAAGTGCTCCAAAGCAACAACAACCAGACCACCTTCACCTACGACGACTCCAATCAGACCTCGATCGTCAGTGAAGTGATTAATTCCACCACCTTCAAGTCCACGTATACCTACGATTCCGATAAGAAGCTCACCGAGCTTCAGGATTCCCTCAACTACAAGGTGGGGTATGGTTACGATGCCTTCGGACGACTCAGCACCAAGACCTTCAAAACGGCGCTGGGAACCGCTTTATTTACAACCAGTTACACCTATACCGGCTATACCGAGTTAGGGACCAATTACACTTCGGCCCAGTTGGCAACCATCACCAACGGATCCTCCACGATCAGTTACACCTATGACGCCAACGGCAACATCACATCGATCACCCAAGGGTCGACCGTTATCGCTTACGTTTATGATGATTTAGGTCAAGTGGTCCGCGAAAACAATGCGCGTGATAATAAAACAATCCTTTATGATTACGACTTGGCCGGCAACATCCTCTCCCGTACCACCTACGCCTATACGACCGGTTCCGTGGACGGATTGACCCCCACCGATACGTTCAGTTACACCTACGGAAACAGCGTCTGGAAAGACCAGCTGACCGCCTTCAACGGCCTCTCAATCAACTATGATGATCTGGGTAATCCGCTAGCGTTTGGGAATCGGAATTTCAGCTGGGAAAAGGGTCGTCAGCTCAGCGGACTCACGGACACCAACCTTGAGGTGTCCTACACCTATAACGACGCAGGGATCCGTAC
>CAINEY010000015.1 GCA_903847945.1 uncultured bacterium
CGCCAACACGTAATAATCCAGGTTGTAGGTGAGTTCACCGGTGGCTTGATTAATGGTTACGATCCCACGGCAGGTGCTGTTTCCGAAGCCCGGAATGACCGGACCGTTATTTTCGTCCAGCGCCATGTTCCACAAGACGTAGGTACGGGAGTAGTTTCTAAAGACATCGATCCCCGTTTTGACGAGCGTCTGGAAGGCGTTCGCAAACGGAGGAACCCATTCTCCGCCTGAGCCCTCGGTAAAGTACACCTCATGATCGGGGAACTGACGCCACACTTCGGTTTGAGCGATGGGATTGCCGCCGTAAACGTGCCAAGCGACCCCATCGACCGCGTCCCCAGCTCTCTCTAAAACAGTCAACGGATAATCCTTACGATCCCAGTTGTGATCGTAGGCTAGTATCTTCGTGTCGAGGTTGGCGGCGTCAAAGGCCGGACGCAAGTGATCTTTGATGAAAACGGCTTGAGCGGTTGGACTCATCGACATGCCCGGATAATGACCGGGGACATACAAGGGTTCGTTTTGCGGGGTGATCGCAAAGATGTCGATCCCGTGAGCCGCGTAAGCCTGGATGTATTTAACGAAGTATTGCGCATAGGTGCCGTAGTATTGCCCGTTAAGCGATCCTCCGATCATCGATCCACTGCTTTTCATCCATCCCGGAGCGCTCCAAGGACTGGTCATAACCTTCAGGTTGGGATTAAGGGCCAAAGCTTCCTGAATCAAGGGGATGATCGATTCCTCATCATGAGCGATCGAAAAGTCACTGAGGTCTTCATCAGTCGATCCTGCGGGTTGATCATCGTAGCTATAGACAAAGCGCGCATAGTCGGAAGACCCCATGGGATTACGGATAAACGAGATGCCGATCCCGTCTTCCTGACTGAAGAGTTTACGCATCATTTCTTGACGTTGGGATTCACCCAGTACCTCTTGCATGAGGTAAGCCGAGGCATCGGTAAAGGACGCGCCGACCCCTAAGATGTTTTGATAGGTTTCGTTGGGATCCAAGGTAACATCAAACCCGGAAGCCGGCGCTTCGGATTTCACATACAATGTAGCCAGATCGTTGCGTAAGGTATACAGGTTGGCTTGATCCATCGTCGTCAAATGCACGGTCAGATCCCCGACGATGCGGTATTGCTTCGGCTCGGGTTCAGGTTCCGGTTCGGGTTGTGCGACACAGGCACTCAGACAGAGCACCAAGAATAATGAAAAGGGTTTCGTGGACATGGTAGTGTTATTGTAGCACACCGCTTCCTGCTCTCATAGAGACCCTTGGGATAATAAAAAGCCCCGAAGGGCTTAACGATTATTCGATGACGAATTGGCATTATTGCGGCTCATCTCCAGAACCGCATCGATGGCCAAGACCACGGCCAGCGCCAGTTTTTCGTTGACGGTTTCACGGATGTCTAGCTGATAGCTGTCACCCCAACTGAAGTACGTTTTGGTGATGGAACACACCGGAGTCTCTCCATCGAAGATGCGGTAGTTGTGAGCCCAGAAATCCCCTTCCACGGTCCATGAGGTGCCGTTGACGGCGTAAGCCTGTTTGAAGAAGGTATACTGTTTGACGATCTCGGCGACTTGCTGACCATCGACGTAGATAAAGAACTTCGGCAGGAAACTGAAGACTTTTTGTTGGATGAAGACGACTTCGGTGCCGTGTTCATCGTAGACATGCAATTTCTTGCCCCAACTGAACACTTCACCTTGGACCGAATACTTATCGGTTCCCAACTCATCTTTAACCGTAAACTTATCGCCCCACGAGAAGACTTTTTGTTTGATGTACAGCATGTTTTTTACCTCTTAAACCTAGTATAACGCACAATGCGCCGACATAACCCATCGAGTTTATCGGTGTCCGTATTTCACGGACACGGGTCATATTGAGAGGGCTTTGTGCTACAATAAATATAGCAACGAGGTGACCATCCCACCATGAAAACCATCAGCAAATTAACCCCTTCCATCGGCGCTACCGCCATCGATCGTCCAAAGCCTGTCTGCGGCGATGATGACGTGATGATCCAGGTTTTAGCGACCTCGATCTGCGGCACCGATGTGCACATTTATGACTACAACCCCTGGGCCCAGTCCCGCATCAAGACCCCGCAGATCATGGGTCATGAACTGGCCGGAAAAGTCATCCAGATCGGGAAAAACGTCACTTCCCCCAAGCTGGGCGACATCGTAGCGTGTGAGACGCACATCGTGTGCGGAACCTGCGAATTCTGTCTGAGCGATCAGAAGCACTTGTGCCGCAATACCCAAATTTTGGGTGTCGATCGCGATGGTGCCTTTGCGGAATATGTGGTGATGCCGGCGGTGAATTGCTGGATCAGTGACCCCAAGGTCGATCCGGCTTACCTGTGCATCCAAGAACCCTTAGGCAATGCGATCCATACGGTTGCCAGCGGTGACGTTAAAGGAAAAACCGTGGCCATCGTCGGCGTCGGTCCGATTGGACTGATGGCCGTGGATGTCGCCAAGGCCTTGGGTGCCCGTTGGGTCGTGGCCGTGGATGTGAACGATTATCGTTTGAGTCTGGCGAAAGAAGTGGGTGCCGATCTCTCCATCAACGCAAAAGACCAGGATCCCGTGAAAACCATTCTGGATTTGACGGATCAGTACGGTGTGGATGTCGTCTGTGAGATGAGCGGCAGTCCGAGAGCGTTAACCAGTGCTTTTTCATACATCAAAAAAGGCGGACGGATGTCGATCTTGGGCTTACCGGATGGTCCCGTCAGCATCGACATCAACAACGCCATCGTCTTCAAAGGCATTACGATCCATGGGATCACCGGACGTCGGATGATGCAGACCTGGGAATTGGGTCAATCGCTCATCGACAGCGGGAAGTTACACTTGGATCGCATCGTGACGCACATTTTGCCCTTCGATCAGTTTGAAGAAGGGTTTCAACTCATGCATGAAGGACGCTGCGGAAAAGTGGTTCTGCGCGTAACGGAGGGGTAAATGGGACTGCACGATCTGGATTTCTTAAAAGTCAAAGTCGATCAACTCAAAGCCGACGGAGTTTACC
>CAINEY010000016.1 GCA_903847945.1 uncultured bacterium
CAAAGCTCAGGATTCCAACCAGGGCTGCCACCAGGATTCCACCAACGATGAATTGCGGGAGATATTTTTTCATAGGTCCTCCTTTGGATCTGAACCCAGTCTATCGCCCAGTTGTGTCAAAACCGTGTCAAAAGCGTGGAAGATTCGTCAAAGAACAGAATCTTGCGTTCAAACGAATCGGCTGGGGTATAATGGTTTCTGTGAAAGACACAAAGCGCTGGATCAACGGAATCGTGATTGCCCTGAGCCTGTTTGGGTTCGGGCTTTTAATCTACAATACCCTTCTGCCGTGGTGGATGGATCTTCTGATTGCCGTGATCCTGACGGGCTTGGTGTTGGCGAGTTTTAAGGCATCACGCTTAGTGGCGTGGTTCAGCCGTGGGCTGATTGTGGTGGTGGTTGCCGCTCTGTTTATTACCCAATGGGTGGGCTTACAACTCTTTGATCAACGCAAAGAGATCACCGTGGTCAGTGTCGTAGCGTTGAAGGATTATCCGGCAGAGACGCTGGAAGAGGTCTACTTCGCGGATGTCTTGATGCCGACGACCTTCCCCGAAGCCATCAAGACTAAAGTCAACGATCACATCCTGGCTATCGTTCCGGACGCTCAACTGAGTGAAACGGACGATGAACTGTCAGCCTTGAATGCCCTGACCTCCCAAAGCGCCGATCTCATCATCGTCGATTCGGCGGCCTTGGCGAACCTTCAGGAGACCGTTCCAACGTTTAGTGAAACCACGAAGATCATCGCCACTCTTTCTTTAGAGACCGAAGCCGAAGTCACGGTCAAACCCGTCAATACCGCAACGGAACCCTTTGTCGTACTGATCAACGGACGGGATAATCCGACCGGAACCAGTGTCGATCTGACGGAGACCAACGTCAACACCAACAACGACATCAACCTCGAACTCGTCGTCAACCCGTTGACCTCCAAGATCACCATGTTGACGCTACCCAGAGACTCGTATGTGGCCTTGGCGTGCAAAGACGGCGCCATGGATAAACTGACCCATGCGGGACGCTATGGAACCCAGTGCACCATCGATACGATCGAGAACCTCTTGGGCATCACCATCAATTACCACGTGAAAATCAACTTCCCCGGATTTATGAACCTGATCGATGTGATCGGGGACATCACCGTGGATAATCAATACGCCTTTACTTCCGACATGAAAAAGATCTACTTCCCGCAAGGGGAGATCACCCTGAATCCCACTTTAGCCTTGGAGTTCGTCCGTGAACGCAAGACTTTGCCTGGTGGAGACTTCCAGCGCATCCGAAATCAGCATGAAGTCGTCAAAGGCATCTTGCGTAACCTGATGAGCGTCAACAGTGTCGTCGCTTACGCCGACATCCTGGACGTCATCAGTGACAGCGTCCTGACCAACCTGACCCTCAAAGACCTTTCGCCCCTCATTCAAAAACAAGTCGCCCAAGGCCTTCAATGGGAATTGACGACCACCTACGTGAGCGGTAAAGGGCAGTACAACACGACCTACTCCTATAAATCCCTCAGTCTGTACACGTACGTTCTCGATCCAAACTCCGTGAAAGCCGCCGCAGATCTCTTGATCGCCGCCCAAAAAGCGCGATAGTTGTCCAAATTCGTGGTCTGCACACAAAAAACGTCATAATTACACTTTTCGTGTGTGGAATTGTCCCGTTTCCCGCTGTAAACTGAAAGTAATCCAGGGGGAATTATGAAACGTAACGGAAAACCTGAGAAGACAGAACCTTTAGCCAATCGTGATTACGCAGCTTTACGCGTCACCTTTGGGGTGCGCGTCAAACATCTGCGCATCAGCAGTAACCTTTCCCAGGAAGAACTGGCTCACCGCAGTCGCCTGCACCGTAATTACATTTCCGATCTTGAACGCGGAAAACGGAATATTTCCTTTGAAGCCTTACATAAACTAGCGGATGGATTTGGGTTAGATATCCGCGATCTCTTCTAGAGTCCACAAAGCGCAGTGCGCTTTTTGTTTGTGCTATAATGAAGCCGCTATGTTCAGGTTACTTCAATCGTTACTGATGTTGGTGTTCGGGATCGCCTTGCTGGTGGTCTTTTGGCCCTTGTTTTTAGTGCTGCTTGTCGTGTTGTTATGGACCCTTTGGCGCTCCGGACGCATCATCAGATCCAGTTTTACCACGCCTCAAGCCCCATCCAACCCGCATGTGGACGGTTCCATCGATGCGGACTATACGGAACGGAGCACTCCTGATGACCTTCAGTGATCTAGACTTTATTCCCGTAACGACCGAGGATGCGCAACTACTCTGCGATTACTTGCGCAGAGCCAATTATGAAGAGAGTAACCATAACGTCATCAACCTCATTCAATGGATGGATTACTATCCCTTGTGGAAAGTCGTGACGACGGAGTACTTATTGTTGTTGGGGGTCCACAAAGGAAAGTTCTTTACTTACATGCCCCTCTGTGAGCCGCAGCACTTTGATCATGCCATTGCCCAAGCTAAGGCTATTTTTGATCGCCATGGGATTCCCTTTGAGATGAGTTGTTTTACCGAGAACGAGAAGGATCGGGCCTTAACGCTGTATCCGCACCTGGAAGCGGTGATGGAACGCGAAGGCTCGGATTACCTCTACGATCGAATCAAGCTTGAGACTCTTTCCGGAAAAGCTCTTCAAAAGCGTCGTAACCACTACAATGCTTTCGTCAGGGAGACCTTACCGTTTGTCTCAACCGAACCCCTTTCCGCGGATAATCTCGAAGAGGTCAAAGCCTTCTTGCGGGAGTGGCGCATTGACGGGACGGATGAGTACTTCCACTACGAAAAGGAAGGCACCTTCCGCATCCTCGAGTTACACGATCAGTTGCCCTATCAGAGTTTGGTCATGCGCATCCATGGCACGGTCAAAGCCTTTGTGATCGCCTCCCAATGCACCCCGCGCATGATTCAAATCAACATCGAAAAAGCCGATCCCACAATACGCGGCCTCTACCAAGCCGTGGAAATTGCGCTCTTGAAGCAACAAGATTCCTCCATCACCCTGGTCAATCGCGAGAACGACATGGGACTGGAGTCCTTGCGTCAAGCCAAGAAAGCCCTCGACCCGATCGCCATGATCGATAAATACCGAATTCGAGAACCCCAATGACGATCCGTTTAGCCAAACCCGAAGAACACCGTCAAATCTATCACTGGTGGAAGGACATCTTCGCCTTTGATGATGGCGGCCATATCGATTATTACTTTGCCACGTACGTCCCCAAAGCCATACTGTATGTGCTGGTGGATGAACACGACGAACTCTTGTGTGCGCTCAATGTGCACCTCAAGACCTTGGTGATCAACGAAGCGAAGTTTCAGACCTCCTTCATCGTAGGGATCTTCACGCCACCCAAACACCGTCACCAGGGTTACATGCACAAGTTGCTCAGCGGGGTGTTGGACGAGCGCAGTCATACCGATCTCTTCACCCTGATCCAAGCGTATGAGCCGGGAATCTACGCGCCGTTTGGCTTTGTGGATCTCTACGCGCGTCGTCAGTTTATTCTGGATGCCAAACACATCCCGGTCTTAAGCAGTCAGGGGGTTACGTATGAACCCGATCCCATCGCCATGACCGCCCTCTATCACCGATTCACCTCGCATTTCAATGCCTATGCACACCGTCAAGTGACCGACATGAGCGATCTCATCGGCGAAGTCAAAGCCCAACAAGGCCGCATCATCAGTGTGGGCAGCGGGGCTGATCTAAGTGCCTATGCCTTCATCTTCCCGCATGGCACCCACATCGAAATCGATGAGATCGTCTATACTGATGCTAAGGCCCTTCTTCAGATCCTGAGTACGCTTCTGGCGTCATCCCCCAAAGTCCTCTTAAAGGTCTCTCAAGCCGAGGATCTCACCAAACTCTTCCCCAAAGCCCCCATGGAACGGGTACCTTACACGGCCCTGCGCATCAATAACCTCGACCTCTTCAACACGCATTTCAAGGTGAGCGCGACCAACACGACAGCGGCACTTGTCGCATTCAAACGTCCGGTGTGGTTCAGAGAGAATCAATAGAAGGCCTTACGCCTTCTTTTTTATGGATATCGTATAATGAAGGTATGAAGCACAGGGTCAATCGTCTTCTCAAACCCGTGATCATCGGACTGCTTGGGCTCAGCTTGATTCAGCCGATTTCTGTTTATGCACTGAAAAGCCAGGTGATCGTCGTGGAAACGACGAACCCGGATCTTCTTTTCGTCTGCGATCCGGATCTCTCCCTGCGCTCATCCCATCCTGCCCTTAATCTGGTTACCCTAAGTATCCCCGAGATTCAGGTCGTCTCGACCTTAGAAACCTTAAATCGTTGTCCAGGTGTCACCGAAGCCTACATCGATCCGCAAACCACCTTGACGTTGACGCCTGTGGATCCCTATTACACCTCCAATAATCAATGGAACCTCAGTGCCATCGGAGCCCCTCAAGCCTGGGATCTGACTACCGGAGATGCGGACGTGATCATCGCCGTCATCGATACCGGGGTAACCCGTAATGATGCCCTCTCCGATTTCAACGCCTCACGCTTACTTAGCGGCGTACGCATTGTCAACGGCGTCACCAGTGAAGATGTCACGGCAGGTCAATACTCTTACGATGGGGGCAGTCACGGAACCGCCGTAGCTTCCTTGATTGCGGCTCAAATGAATACGTTTGGGATCGCCGGGCTCGCACCCGGAGTCAGCATCCTTCCGGTCAAAGTCTTTCGGGATGCGACCTATACCGGCGAACGGGTTTCCGCCTACAACTCCGACATCGCTGCCGGAATTGTCTGGGCCGTCGATCACGGCGCTGATATTCTCAACTTAAGCTTAGGCGGTCCGTCGTCTGATTCTGCCATGGCTAATGCGATCATTTACGCCCAAGATCATGGGGTCTTGGTAGTGGCTGCCAGCGGCAATGACAGCGACAATGACGGCAGCGATCCCACCAAACCGGATTTTGTCGATGTCAGTTATCCTGCAGCTTATGACGGCGTCATCGCCGTGGGTTCCATCAAATCCAACAACACCGTTTCCGACTTCTCCAACATCGCCGGAACGGGTATTCTGCTTTCAGCGTACGGAGAAGCCATTACCCTGCCTTGGCTGGATAACGACGGCTTCTATAACCTCAGCGGTACCTCCTTCTCCGCACCGACAGTCAGTGCCGTGTTAGGGTTGATGTTGTCGCAGGAACCGACCCTGTCCCCTCAAGCCGCCATCGCCATTCTCACCGGAACCGTGAGTGATATTACGGGAACCGGCTATGACCCCGGTTATGACGTATGGACCGGCTACGGCAATGTCCATGCCTATCGGGCCCTTTTGGGGGTCCAAGACTACATCACCTATTCGGACACCGACAACACCCCACAATCGGCTACGCCGATCTACGGGTATGGCCCGATCACGAATCAACTCCGTCCGGCCTTGGATAACGATTACTATACGCTGACCCTGTATGAACCCGATGAAGTCACCATCACCGTCAGTGTCACCGACCTTCAGGACCCGATGATCACGGTGCTGGATGAAACGGAAACCGAGATCGGATTTATCGATGATGAACCCAATGGGGTCACCGAGACCTTGGTTATTAGCTTGGAAACCGGAACCTACACGATCCTGGTGAACGACTTCATGGGTCGATCCAATCTCAATGATTACACCCTCGAAGCTCAATTCGCTTCATCAGCACTACCTCAGATCGTATTGAGCGATCCGAGTGGACCACTAGCCCATCAAGCGATCACTTACGGACCGGTCGATGTGGAAATCCTGGAATCCTTGGCTCACACCACAGTCGTCACACGTAACGATGTGGTTATGGTATGGCCGACCGATGGACAGTTCACCCAAGCCGGTGAGTACACGATCACTGTGACCGATGTGTTCGATCATTCCGTGTCCTCTTCCTTTACGATCTTAGCCAGTTTAGCCGTTCAAGGCATTACTGATGGTGCCTTCTACAACACCGACCGCACCTTGATCTTTAATGCGACAGGCACACTCAACGGTCAACCCGTCAGTTCGGGAACCGTGATCAGCGCTGAAGGGACGTACACCTTGGTACTCAGCGATGGCTTGGAGAGCGCGTCGTATACCTTTACCATCGATAAGACTGCTCCCATCATCACGATCGCGCCCTACTCGACGTCACCGACCAATCAGGATGTCACCAGTACCGCCAGTGTCAATGAAGGCGAGCTCAACACCTTGAGTCATACCTTTATTGAAAACGGCAGTTTTACCTTTGAAGCCACTGATGAAGCCGGCAATAATTCCCAGGAAATCATCACGATCACCTTTATCATCAAAGTCACAGCCATCACCATCGACCAGGCCCCCTTCGTCTTCACCGCCCTGGGTCAACAAGCCACCCTCAGTGCGACGATTACCCCATCCAATGCCTTGGAGAAAGGGGTCACCTGGCTCTCCAGTGATCCCGCCATCGTCAGTGTGGATGAGTTTGGGACCCTAACGGCGCAGGCGATTGGTTTTGTGACCATCACCGTTACGGCGGTCGAAAACGGCTTAACGGATACCCTGGAGGTCGAAGTCGCGTTGACTCGACACTTGAACTATTCGTCACCGCTTGGCGGACAGTTGAGTATCCTTTTAGGGGAAAACCCGGTTGAAAGGGATACAGATCTGCCGATTGGCAGTGTGCTGACCATCAACGCATCGCCCTCCGACCAGTACCGTCTCTACCGGTGGACCCTCAACGATGCGGATTTACCTCATCGGAATCTGTCCTTTGACATCACCCTGAACGTATCCTTGACCCTGAGTGTTGAGTTTGGACTGGTGGGGGATCTCAACGCCACGGATACTGTCAGTGCTACCGATCTGGTTCAATTGCGTCGTTATTTGGCTGGGTTGGATGCCATATCCGACAAGGCCATCTTCAACGCCGATCTCAATAACGACGGAAAAGTCACGACCACCGATTTGGTTCGTTTACGCCGATTCCTGGCTGGTCTGGAGACGCTCACCCCATGAAAAGGTCTTCTATCGTGTATAATTATCCTAACCTTACGGTTTACGGAGGTCCCATGCGAAAACTCTTAACGATCCTGGCAATAGTCCTGTTGATCCTGATTCCCATACAACCCGTCAAAGCAGCAACATTCAGTACGACGATCACCGGACCAACAAAAATCATCGCCGGTGAGCAGTTTACCGTGACGGTGGGTGTGGCCAATGTCACCAACATGTTGGGATTGACTGCTGACTTTAGTTATGACTCGACGAAATTGACTTTGGTCTCCAGCGCCGGTCTCAATGGCTTTGAATTGACCTTGGGTTCGAAAATCGTTGTTGACCGGGCTACGGATAAAGACGGGACCTTTTCGATTGCCAGTTTTGTCTTCAAAGCGAAGACAACGTTCACCTTGGATCAGAGTACCATTATTAAAGTAGAGAACGCGAATTACTCCGATGGTGTCAATGACTTCCCGTACCTCACGGCGAAGACGTTGACAATCCGAATGGTCTCCAACAACACCTACCTGAAAAGCTTAACGGTCTCGGAAGGGACGCTGAGCTTTGACAAGAATACGACGTATTATAAGGTCATTGTGGAAAACAGCGTCTCTTCGATTACGCTGGCCGCATCCCCCGAATACAGTAAATCAACGGTTTCGGGAACGGGAACCAAGAGTCTAAGCATCTACTCCAACCTGTTCAATATCACCGTCACGGCTGAAAACGGGGATAAACGCGCTTACACCGTGGAAGTCCAACGCAAGGACGAAAACGGCTTAGCGGCGCCGCCATCAACCAACACGTACTTAAGTAACCTGGTGATCGATGGGGTGGAATTGGAGTTCAATAAAGAAACCTTAGATTACAGTATCGAAGTAGGTAATCTGATCAGCAGTCTGGTGATCACCCCGACCTTGGAGGATCCCAAGTCAACCTTGATCGTCAGTTCCCCGGACTTGGTGGTGGGAGTCAATACGATCACCATTCTGGTCACCGCCGAAAGCGGAGCGACGCGAACCTATACGTTGAGTGTCAACCGTTCGTCGGATGTGCCGACGGTCAGTGAAGATGAGATCCTCGAAGCCTTGGCCAGTGCGACTACCGATCGGATCGGGTTAATTCAACCTGTGACCGGGGAGATCTCCTCTGAACTCTTGGCAGCGGTCAAAGCCAGCGGAAAATCGCTGGTGGTAGTCTCGAAAGATCCTTCGGGAAAGACCAGGTATGAATGGGCCATCGATGGGACCAAGATCACCGGTTCCACCTCCATCAAGACCTTTATTACCTTCTCGTCGGAACACGAGGCGATAATCGAAAGTCTGACCAACTTTGCCCGTGGGGTGATTCTGACCTTTGAAGAAAACGAAACGTTACCGGAGAATACGACCGTGACGATCGATGTCAGCGATCAGTTCAAAGACGGGACGAAACTGAGCCTGTATTACTATGAACCCTCCATCCACAAACTCAGTGCTCAAGCAAAAGATGTGGTGGTGGAAGGCGGACGAGTGACCTTTACCTTGACCCATACCTCCACCTACTTTGTGAGTCCCATGGTGCTTAAGGATCTGGGCTGGGCTGACTATCTCTTTGTGTTTGTGAGCATCGGGGAAGCTGCGATCATTATTGTGTTGTTGATCCTGATGGCCAGTCGTTCCAAGCGTAAAAGAGAGGCCCGTAAAATTGACTTTACCCCGGAATGAAACTATAATGAAAGACGTCAAAACGGAGGACATTTATGACAGCAAGAATTGCGATTAACGGATTCGGTCGTATCGGACGTTTGGCGTTTCGGATCATGTGGGGCAACCCGGCATTCGAAATCGTCGCGCTCAATGATTTGACCGATGCCAAAACCTTAGCTCATCTGTTGAAGTACGACACGTCACAAGGACGTTTCGACGGCCATACCGTCAGTTTCCAGGGTGATGACCTGATCGTTGATGGAAAAGTCGTCAAAGTCTTGAAGGAAAAGGATCCCAGCCTGCTTCCTTGGGCCGACATGAAAGTCGATGTCGTTATCGAATCCACCGGCTTCTTCACCAAGAAAGACACCGCCAGTGCCCACATCAAAGCGGGTGCCCGTAAAGTCATCATTTCCGCTCCGGCGGGCGATGATGTCGAAACCATCGTCTTCAACGTCAACCACAAGAACCTCGACGGTTCCGAAACGGTCATCTCCGGGGCGTCCTGCACCACCAACTGCTTAGCGCCGTTGGCCAAGACCCTCAATGACAATTTCGAAATCATCAATGGCTCGATGACCACCATCCACGCCTACACCAATGACCAGAACACCTTGGATGCTCCGCACCGCAACGGTGACCTGCGTCGTGCGCGTGCTGCTGCCGCCAACATTATCCCCAACAGCACCGGCGCGGCCAAAGCCATCGGCTTGGTCATCCCGGAACTCAAAGGGAAACTCGACGGCGCTGCCCAGCGTGTCCCGGTCGTGACCGGATCCATTACGGAACTCGTTGCGGTCGTCAAGAAAGCGTGCACCGCGGAAGAAGTCAATGCGGCCATGAAAGCCGCCTCGAACGAATCCTTCGGTTACACGGAAGATCCGATCGTCAGCTCCGACATCATCGGCATCGCTTACGGTTCGCTCTTCGATGCGACCCAGACCAAAGTTCAGAACGTCAACGGCATTTGCTTGGTCAAAGTAGCGGCTTGGTACGACAACGAAGCCTCCTACACGAACCAACTCGTGCGTACGGCTCAATACCTCGCTTCCAAAATCTAAGTGTCTTCCAAAAAAGGGAACTCATCGAGTTCCCTTTTTTTATTTCATGACTTGATTGAGCCAGGCAATCAAGAGCTTGGTGAGCTCTTTCTTGCGGATGTCGTTGTAGATCTCATGGCGGCATTCCGGAATGTAGGCGTAGTTGACGTTACGGTAACCCACGTCTTTGAGGCGTTGCACACTGCGCTCCAACCCGTGCGGCTTATAACACGGATCGAACTCACCGCTTTCGAAACGGATTGGTAAGTCGGGATTATGCACCGGCCATTCCGCTTCGTGATACACTTCGCGGAAGCCTTCGGCCAAATCGATGTAGCCTTGAGCTGTAAACTTGAATCCGCAGAGCGGATCGTTGATGTAGGCTTGGACATTATCAGGATTCTTACTGAGCCAATCCAGATCGGTTTCCGATTGCGGTACCGAAGCGATAAACGGATCAAACGCCAACTTATGCATCAAGGCACTGGGATAACGTTTTCCGAAGAGCGTTTTGACCACTTTAGCCAAGATCGTCCCAACTGCTGCATTCGGTCCTTCATCGGGTGATCCGCTGAGGTAAAGGGCACTGAGCGTTTCCCCGTGACGGCGCAAGTATGAGCGGGCGACCAAGGTCCCCATCGAATGCCCAAACATCGCCAACTTGAGCGGTTTCTTCGCATTGAGATCCGAAATAACCGCATAGATGTCTTCGACGTTGCGGTGCCACCCATCGGTCTCGGCGAAGAATCCTTTGATCGTGCCATCATAGAGGCTTAATCCGTGACCGCGCTGATCGACGGTCAACACTTCATACCCGGCCCGATTAAGCGCAATGGCCAGTTCGGCATATCGGCGCTGATGTTCGGCCATTCCGTGGATCATCACCACGCGGGCTTTGGGTTGATCCAACGGATAATAAAGCGCTTTGATTGTGTGCCCGTCAAAGGATGATTGATACGATAGTTCTTCCATAGATTCCCCCTGAATGGATTAATCATACCACTTCACCGGGTTCGCTTCTACCCCAAGCGCAAAAAAGGTCATAATTGCCTACACTAAGTTGACCTTGATACCAAGGTATAGTTTTGGTAAAATGGTCATAACGCGCGTAAGGGGGAGAGCATTAACAGAGTCGTGAAAGCTTTCATCGATCATACCGTGCTTTAAGGTGATTTACGATCCCGTCCTTTCAGTTGATTGAAGGGATGCTGTATAATGATGTCGAAAAAGGTCACCTATGCGTCTCTATAACTCAAAAACCAATACCCTCGAACCCTTTGCCCCGCTGGAAGCAGGCAAAGTGAAACTGTATGTCTGCGGACCGACGGTTTACGGTGAAGCCCACATCGGCAATGCCCGACCCGTTATCGTTTTCGATACCTTGCGCCGTACCTTTGAAGCGCTGGGGTATACCGTGGATTACGTCTCCAACGTCACGGATGTCGATGACAAGATCATCCAGAAAGCCTTGACGGAAGGGGTACCGGAAACGGTCATCACCGATCGCTACATCGCCGCCTACAACGCGATCCGTCAAGCGCTCAATACTCGCACGTTGACGTTCAATCCCAAAGTCACCGACACGATCGCACCGATCGTGGACTTCATTGCCCAACTGGTCAACGAAGGGTATGCGTACAACGTCAACGGAAACGTTTACTTCAGGGTCTTGAAATCGGATCGTTACGGGGAGATCTCCAAACAACGCATCGACGATCTCTTGGTTGGAGCTCGCATTGATGAAGATCCCGACAAAGAATCCCCCTTGGATTTTGCGTTGTGGAAAAGAACCGACGAAGGCATCCAATGGGATTCGCCGTGGGGAAAAGGCCGTCCGGGATGGCACACCGAGTGTGTCGTCATGATCAACGATTACTTCAAAGGTCCCATCGACATTCACGGCGGGGGAATGGACCTCAAGTTTCCCCACCACGAGAATGAATTGGCTCAAGCCAAAGCCTGCTTGCATCACCACTTAGCTAATGTGTGGATGCATAACGGAATGCTGAATATCGACGGGGAGAAGATGTCGAAGTCCTTAGGCAATGTCTTATTAGCCAAGGATGTCATCGACAAGTTAGGGGCTAACACGGTGCGCTGGATGATGTTGAGTGCCCATTACCGGGCTCCCCTCAACATCTCCGATGAAGTCATCGAACAAGCCAAGACCGAACTCGCGAAGGCCAGTACTGTTTTACGTCAGATCGACGTTCGGACCCAACTGAACGGATTGACCTTAGTAGAAACCAAAGAATCCGAGTACTACCCGCGCTTTTTAGAAGCCATGGAAGATGATTTGAATACGCCCAACGCGATGGCGGTTCTCTTCGATGCCATCAAAGCCGTCAATCAAGCCCTGCGTCAACGGGACGTGAATGAAGCGGCTGTGGCCCAACTCACGGCATCGATCCGCGGCATGTTGGAGGTGCTGGGCATTGCGATTCCGGTCGTCATGTTGAGTGATGACCAGAAAGCCCTCTTCGCACGTTGGAATACAGCGAAAGCCGCCAAAGACTTTGCAGCGGCCGATGAAGCGCGTCAACAGCTGATCGCTCAGGGCTTGCTGTAATGAACCCATCGTTGCTTAACGGATCTACCCTGGCGTTTGTGGGGGATGCCGTGTTGAGTCTATTGGTTCGGGAACACTTGGTTCACCAAGGTCTCACCAAAGCCAAAGACCTTCAGGAAGCCAGTGTGGCGTATGTCAGCGCTAAAGCTCAAGCGAAATTCGTTAATATCCTTATTGAAGCAAACCAGCTCAGTGAGGAAGAACTCGCCATTTACCGCCGCGGTCGTAACCACCGCAGCGACTCCATCGCCAAGAATGCCGATGTGATTACCTATCGCCAAGCCACGGGCTTTGAAGCCCTGATCGGGTATTGGCACTTGACCCAAAATGAAGCACGTTTGAAACAGATTTGGGACCAAATGAAAACCACCCTTTAGGAGAAGTATGGCACACTACATCTACGGGAAGAACGTTGTCAAGCAATGGATCCTTAATCGGCGTCCCCTTCGACATCTGTATTTGAGCCAAGAACGACCGGATCCGGAAATTCTGCGGTTGGCCAAAGAAGCCAATCTGCCGATCGAAACCTGGTCCCCCAAAGCGTTCAGTAAGATCGACGGTCTCCACCAGAACGTGGTGGCCGAAATCGATGACTTTAAGACCTACACCCTGGAGGAAGTACTCCCAACTTTCGGTGACCATGCCTTGGTCATTTTACTGGATGGGTTGGAAGATCCCCATAACCTGGGGGCCATCTTACGCACGGCCGATGCGGTCGGTGCGGATGCGGTGGTGATTCCCAAGCACGGTTCGGTGGGATTAACGCCGACGGTCGCGAAGGTTTCCACAGGCGCTATCGATACGGTACGTACGGTCGAAGTGGTCAATCTGAGTCAAACGATCGAGAAGCTCAAGAAGGCCGGATTTTGGATCTTTGCCAGTGAGTTTTCCCCCAAAGCCATCGATTACCGCAAAGCGGATTATCGCGGTAAGGCCGTGCTGATCATCGGTTCCGAAGGCAAAGGGATTTCTCCGCTGGTGCTTAAGCATGCGGATGTGGTGGTCAAACTGCCGATGTTGGGGAAGGTCACCTCCCTCAATGCCTCGGTCAGTGCAGCCATCTTAATGTATGAGGTGCTCAATCAGCGTTTTCCCCGCCCGTGACGAACAGGAGGGTCGGGGTTGTGAGTCAATCCGTCAGTGATTACGAGTTGTTGTATCAGATCTTACAAAACGATGAAGTGAGTCAGCGTGAACTGGTGGACCGCTATCATCGAACCATTTGGGCCATCATCCACACCCTGGTCCCTTCGCCTCGTCCGTCTTACATCGATCTGGACGATCTGTATCAGGAAGGACTGATCGGCTTGTTGGATGCGGTCAAGAACTACAATGAAACCAAGGAAGCCAGCTTCGGAACCTTTGCCCGCGTGTGCATCGAACGGGAGATCCGTTCACTCTTGCGCAAGTACCGCTCCGGCTCCTACAGTGTCCTTTCAAGTGCCGTTTCCCTGGACATGAGCGTCTCCGAAGACGAAAACATCGTCTTGATGGATACGGTGGCTTGTCCCCATAAAGACTACGATCCGGTCTATGTCAGCCATCTCCAATGGGCCAAAGACCAGATCCCCCTCATCCGTAAAACCATCACGGAAACCGAGTGGCTGGCCTATCATCGCCATAACCTGGGCTACAGTTACAAAGAGATCGCGACCAGCTTAGGGATCAGCGAGAAGGATGTGGACAACATCCTTCAGAAAATGCGGAAGAAACTGGCGTGCTTGTTTGACAGGGCATAGTCCGTGTGTTAGAGTATTTAAGCAACTGAAGGGGTTTCCGCATGGCCGAAAAAAGTAAAAACGTGATCTTGACGTGCACCGTCTGCCTGAATCGGAATTACTCCACGCGCCGTAACAAAGCCAGTGCCGGCGTTCGTCTGGAACTGATGAAGTTCTGCAAACATTGCAACAAACAAACCCTGCATAAGGAAACCAAGTAGGAGGAGTCATATGATGAAATGGTTCAGTCTTAGCGGTATCTTTACCGAAATCAAACGTATCCGTTGGCCCAAGGGAGCCGAATTAGCCAAAAGCATCGCGACCGTCGTGGTG
Source organism: uncultured bacterium (assembly GCA_903847945.1). Classification (GTDB taxonomy): domain Bacteria; phylum Bacillota_I; class Bacilli_A; order Erysipelotrichales; family Erysipelotrichaceae; genus UBA2212. Next base: position 14,335 of record CAINEY010000016.1, read on the forward strand.
TTTATTGTCGCGTTCGGACTGTTCTTCGTCGCCACCGAGTTCGTCATCGCCAACTTCCTGAAACTGATCGGCATTGCCGCCTAAGCCATGACTGAATACACTCAGAAACAATGGTACGTGGTCAATACCTACTCCGGCCACGAAAACCGCGTCAAGGACAACCTCCAGGCTCGTATCGAGTCCTTCGGCATCTCCAACCTGATCTCCAAGATCCTGGTGGCCGAAGTTGAAGAAATGGAAGTCAAACCGGGCAAAAAAGCCACGGCCAAGATGACCAACCTCTTCCCGGGTTACCTCTTCGTTCAGATGATCATGACGGATGAAGCCTGGTACATCATCCGTAATACCCCGGGCGTTACCGGATTTATCGGTTCTTCCGGCGGAGGAGCCAAACCCTTCCCGGTGTCTGAAGACGAAATGGAAAACATCTTCCGTCGTCTGGGTATCAGTGAAACCACCGTCGTGGCCACCTTCACCCTCAAGGATCATGTCCGCATCATCGCGGGACCCTTCTCCGGACTTGAAGGCACGATCGAATCGATGGATGACAGCACGCAAACAGCGATTGTCCTCATCAGCCTCTTCGGTCGGGATACCCCAACCGAAATCAACTACATGGATGTGGAGAAACTCTAAGACGCCTAGGCGTCTTTTATATTGACGAAGCTTGACCTAAGCCGTATAATGGTTAAGCCTGTAAAGGCAATACGCGGGAGGACGTGCAACCGTCCGATCTAACCGCGGCTAACATTTCGATAAGGAGGAATGCTTCAGTGAGTAAGAAAGTTGCGAAAGTCGTCAAGCTCCAGTTCCCGGCGGGTGGTGCCCGTCCCGGACCGGCCTTGGCCAGCGCAGGCGTCAACATGCCGCAGTTCTGCAGTGCGTTCAATGATGCCACCAAAGAAATGGCCGGATCCATTGTCCCGGTCATCATCACCGCCTTCGAAGACAAATCGTTTACGTTTGTCCTCAAAACCGTCCCCGCTTCGGTGCTGCTGTTAAAAGCAGCGAAAATCGAGAAAGGCTCTTCCAACGCCAAGACCACCAAAGTGGGCAAGATCACGATGGAAGACCTGAAGAAGATCGCCGAATACAAAATGCCCGACCTCAATGCGAATGATGTGGAAGGCGCCATGGCTATCGTGGCCGGCACCGCCCGCAACATGGGCATTGAAATCGAAGGGTACAAAGGCTAGGAGGGCACATGGCAAAGCAAGGC
>CAINEY010000017.1 GCA_903847945.1 uncultured bacterium
CAACCGTTTAGACTGGTCGCGTAAAGACGAGTACCAGTCCAACGTCGACTACTTTGCCGGTCTGATTGCCTTGCGTAAAGCCCACCCGGCCTTCCGCATGACCACAGCGGCTGATGTGAAGGCCAACCTGTCCTTCATCGAAACCGACTTGCCCAATGTGGTTGCTTACACCCTCAACAACAACGCCAACGGAGACGATTGGGATACCATCGCCGTCCTCATCAACGCCAATGAAACTGAAGTTCAAGTCACCTTGGAAGAGAGCGGTTGGGTCGTGGTCGTCAACGGTGATCAAGCCGGAACTACGAAACTGGCCGACATCGGCTCCAAGACCATCACTGTCCCGGCTCAAACCCTGATGGTGCTGGTTGACAGTGATGCCTACTACGGCTTCAACTGGGGCTTAGTGTACCTGATCGGTACCGTGCTCCTGATTGGAGGCGGTTTGGCCTATTACTTCCTGGTCTATAAAAAGAAAGCAGCGTAAAGAAAAGCCCTTCCTCACGGAAGGGCTTTTCTTAGGAGTAACAAAGCGTCTAGTTACCGCCACGGAATCCACGGGTGCGTGGTTCAGAGAGACCCTCATGACAGGTTCCCAAGGGAAGCTGGTCTTCGGTTCCTTCGTCGTAAGCGGTAAAGATGCGGAGGTGGTTTTCAGAAGCGCGTTGCAGGTTCGAGAACACACGTTCTACGAGGTCAGGCAAATTCAAGTCAAGGTAATTGTCATACAGCGCGATGTTAGCGACTTCGGCATCGATCCCAATCGCATACGTCGCTTCAAGGGTAGCCGGAACAGCCGGTGTTTTCACTTGAACGGTGGGGACTTCCAGATCATAGAGATCATAGAGTCTCAGTAGGGCATCGGCATGCCGGGTTTCCGCAAGGATCAGTTCCGTATACGGGGACTGATCGCCAAACGCTTCAACCAGCGCTTCATACTCGGCCTTAGCATTCAGTTCATCCAGATACAGCACATCCAACATCGCTTGAAGTTCAGCTTCATCAACGTCGGTGCCTTCCAGGGATGTGGAGAGTTGCGGTAAGCGGGAGCCCATCATGCCACCGCGACGGGAGTAAACGTCTTGGATCGCATTTTGTCCGTACCACTCGTTGGTACTTTGGGCTTGGTCGTTGGCGGTGATGGCATCAAAGCTCAGGATTCCAACCAGGGCTGCCACCAGGATTCCACCAACGATGAATTGCGGGAGATATTTTTTCATAGGTCCTCCTTTGGATCTGAACCCAGTCTATCGCCCAGTTGTGTCAAAACCGTGTCAAAAACGTGGAAGATTCGTCAAAAAACAGAATGTTGCGTTCTATCGTATCGCCTGGGGTATAATGGTTTCTGTGAAAGACACAAAGCGCTGGATCAACGGAATAATGATGGCCCTAAGCCTGCTTGGTTTCGGGCTTTTAATCTACAACACCCTTCTGCCGTGGTGGATGGACCTTCTGATCGCTGTGATCCTGGCGGGCTTGGTGTTGGCGAGTTTTAAGGCATCACACTTAGTGGCATGGATCAGCCGTGGGCTGATCGTGGTGCTGGTCGCTGCCTTGTTTATCACTCAATGGGTTGGTTTACAACTCTTTGATCAACGCAAAGAGATCACCGTGGTCAGTGTCGTAGCATTGAAGGATTATCCGGCCGATAACTTGGAAGAGGTGTACTTCGCCGATGTCTTGATGCCGACGACCTTTCCCGAAGCCATCAAGACCAAAGTCAACGATCACATCCTGGCCATCGTTCCGGATGCTCAACTGAGTGAAACGGACGATGAACTGTCGGCCTTGAATGCTCTGACGTCCCAAAGCGCCGATCTCATCATCGTCGATTCGGCAGCCTTGGCGAACCTACAGGAGACCGTTCCGACGTTCACAGAAACCACCAAGATCATCGCCACTCTTTCTTTAGAGACCGAAGCCGAAGTCACGGTCAAACCCGTCAATACCGCAACTGAACCCTTTGTGGTGCTGATCAACGGACGCGATAATCCGACGGGAACCAGTGTCGATCTGACGGAAACCAACGTCAACACCAACAACGACATCAACCTCGTACTCGTCGTCAACCCGTTGACCTCCAAGATCACCATGTTGACGTTACCCAGAGACTCGTATGTGGCCTTGGCCTGCAAAGACGGTGCCATGGATAAACTGACCCATGCGGGACGTTATGGAACCCAGTGCACCATCGATACGATCGAGAACCTCTTGGGCATCACCATCAATTACCATGTGAAAATCAACTTCCCCGGATTTATGAACCTGATCGATGTGATTGGGGACATCACCGTGGATAATCAATACGCCTTCACCTCCGACATGAAAAAGATCTACTTCCCGCAAGGGGAGATCACCCTGAATCCCACCTTGGCCCTGGAGTTCGTCCGTGAACGCAAGACCTTGCCTGGCGGAGACTTCCAACGCATCCGCAATCAACATGAAGTCGTCAAAGGCATCTTGCGCAACCTGATGAGCGTCAACAGTGTCGTCGCTTACGCGGACATCCTGGCCGTCATCAGTGACAGCGTCCTGACCAACCTGACCCTCAAAGACCTTTCGCCCCTCATTCAAAAACAAGTCGCCCAAGGCCTTCAATGGGAATTGACGACCACCTACGTCAGCGGAAAAGGGGAATACAA
>CAINEY010000018.1 GCA_903847945.1 uncultured bacterium
CATCCTCTTTGAATTCGCCACAGAAGGTCCCGGCTTCATCGATGACGAAGAGCCCTATGAAACCCTGGGTGAAAAACTGGCCTTGCCTCCGCGCTTCCGCAATCAACGTGCCTACGTCGAATCCGTGGTTCGTCCCATCGATACCGTCCGTTCCACCAAAGTCTTCCCCAAAGAGACCTTCGAATGAACGACCTCAAAACGATCACGATCCTCTTCCGGGCCAAAAACGCACTGGATGAACTGATCAAAGCTCAAACCGAAAGGTTTGGGCTCAACCCCACCGAGTTCGCGGCTTTGGAAGTCCTCTACCACAAAGGACCATTGACACCCAACGTCATCAGTTCCAAAGTCCTCATCGCCCATTCCTCGATGAGTTACGTGATCCATCGCCTGGTGGAAAAAGGACTCCTCGAACGCACAGTCCACGCCGGAGACAAACGCAGCGCCCAACTAAGTCTGAGTCCAACCGGAAATGAACTGATGGATCGGGTCTATCCCGATCACGTAGCCACACTTCGACAAATCCTTGATCGCTTAAGTCCGACCGAAGAAAAACACCTTCAAGACCTCCTAAAAATCCTGGGTCAGTCCACATGAACATCCCTTCAGGGATGTTTTTTGTTTCGGTAGGGGGGATTTGGTATAATGTAAATATGAGTGTGCATTCTGACTTTGATTATCAACGGTTCGTTGTTCAATCTAAACTGGTCTATCTAGGGTCTCTGGTGGCTACGAGTCTCTACATGATCGTCTTTTGGGTCATCGGAGCTCCAATTTTACCGTGGACGAGTTTGGTGCTGCTAATTATCAATGCGTTCGTCGTGTGGATCAATCCGAAACGTCCAAGTATCGCCTCATTGATCTACATTTCCACCATGAGCCTTCATGGAACCTTTTTGATCACCCAACTTGGAGTGACGTCCGGGTTTGATTTTTTCCTGTTCAATTTAGCCGGCTTGATCATGTTTACCGACTGGAAAGCCTATTGGCGAGTTCTGGGTGTTCTAACCGAAATTCTGTTGATGATTCTCGCTTATGGGATCTTGAATCACAGTGGAGTTCAGTTCCCCTTGACATCGGCCCAATCCTTCTCGTTCTTGATCGTAAACACGACGATCAACATCGCAGGAATTGCCAACTCGGTGGCTTATTTCAGAAACCTGGTCGATCAGAACACATCTCGGTTATTTGATCTTTCCATCACCGATCCGCTGACACAGGCATACAACCGCGGGTACTTCGATGTCAAACTGACGGAAGAATTGACCCGTATCGAGCGTCATGCTTCACCGCTTTCCATCGTTACCTTTGACATCGACTTCTTCAAACAGGTCAACGATAAGTATGGTCATCCGGTTGGGGATGAAGTGTTGAAACAACTGGTCAACATTTCAAAGGGCATGGTTCGTAATACCGACTTATTGTTCCGCATTGGCGGAGAAGAGTTTGTGTTGATGTTGCCGGACACTAACGGTTCCGGAGCCTTCGTGGTTGCTCGAAAGATCCAACGGGCCTTACGTCAAAACAAACATCCGATTGCCGGCACCTACACTGCCAGTTTTGGGATCGCTCAGTTCCGTCGCGGTGAAACCAAAGATGCCTTCTATGAACGGGCCGATCACAATCTCTATGCGGCTAAACGAGGTGGACGTGATCTCATCATCGGTGATGATGCCGACATCCTGGTTCCTTTGGAGTGGGATCCGCAATGGGAGTCGGGCCATCCGCGCATCGATGCCCAACATAAAGCCTTGGTTGACTTCTCCAATTCGATTCTTCACGCTCAGCCGGAAGAATTACTTTCTTTGACGAAACGTTTAGCTGCGATGGTTACCGCCCACTTCGCCGATGAAGAGAAAATCCTCAATGAAATCGGTTATTCAGAGGCTTCCCATCATCACGCAATCCATCAGTCAGAGCTGGGAAAAGC
>CAINEY010000019.1 GCA_903847945.1 uncultured bacterium
ACGACTTCACACAGATCGCTCAAATGATCGAACTTGCCTTTCCAATCGTCGCCAATCACGAAAACATCGACTTCGTACTTGATGATGTCGGAACGTTTCTGTTCCCACTGTGCTTCGGGAATGACCAGATCGACATACCGGATGGCTTCCAGCATGGCTTTGCGTTCTTCGTAAGGATGATAGGCTTCCTTGCCTTTGAAGGCGTTGATCTCATCGGTCGACAAGGCGACGATCAAATAATCACCCAAAGCCTTGGCACGTTGCAAAAGCCGGATGTGACCCCAATGCAGGAGGTCATAGGTGCCATACGTAATCACTCGTCTCATGCGTTGTCCTGAACGTTGTGGTAGACTTCCTGGACATCATCGACGGCATCCAGCATGCTCATCAACCGGTCGAAGAGTTCTTTATCTTCCCCTTCCACGCTGACGTAGGATTGCGGGATCATCGTGTTCTCCACGACATCGAACGACACATCCGGGATCAGTGCTTCAATGGCGGATTTGGCCGCATACAGATCGGTCGGTGATACATAGACCGTCATTTGACCTTCTTCGACTTCGATGTCTTGGACATCGACATTGGCTTCGACTAACGCATCCAACATCGCCCCGTCATCGCCATAAGTAAACGATAAGACGCCAACGTGATCGAAGTTGTGGGCTACCGATCCGGAAATGCCCATCTTGGATTTGGACTTGTTGAAACAAGTACGCACATCGCTGACCGTGCGATTGACGTTATCGGTCAAACAGTCAACGATGATGAAGCTGTTGTTGGGGCCGAAACCTTCATAACGGACACTGGTGTAGGACTCTTCCGAGCCCCCTTTGGCCTTCTCTATGGCCCGTTTGATGATGTCTGCCGGGACTTGCGCCACTTTGGCCTTTTCAATGGTACGTTTCAGGGTCTGATTCATTTCCGGATCAGGAACACCGGACTTGGCTGCAACATAAATTTCTTTACCGAAACGTGAATAGATTTTAGTTTTGGCAGCGCCGGTCTTCGCCATTGCCGCTTTTCTGACTTCAAATGCTCTTCCCATAGGAGTTACCTCGTGATTCCTTTCCCATTATAAACAAGCGTTAATGCTTTTTCAACGCACTATCCGCGCAGGGACGCGTTGTGTTTGCGTTCGAGTGCTTCAGTGACGGCTTTGAGTGTTTGGGCAATCTCCGCATCCGTCAGAGTCGACTCCCCTTGCAGACGCAGGGTCAAGGCCACGGATTGTTTTCCGGCTTCGATGCGATCGCCGGTGTACACGTCAAAGATCTCGATGCCCAAGAGCACCCCTTTGGCGGCCTCCGCAATCGTCTTTTCCAGTTGGGAGGCACTGACACTGCGATCCACCACCAAGGCCAAGTCGCGCACGACGACGGGTGCTTTATTGATGAGGGTGTACTTGATCTTGGTCGCTTTGGCTTTGAGTAAGGGTTCTAAACTCAGTTCCGCCATATAGACGGGATCCATTCCCATGGCTTTGGCAATGAGCGGATGTTGTTTGCCTAAAATGCCCAGTTCCGTACGATCCAGCACGAGCTTGACGCTTTGGGTCGGATGGAAGAACGGATGATCGTTCACCGGGATCCAGCTGAGGCGTTGTGAGGAGAAGCCCAACTCTTCCAGGATTCCTTCAACCAAGCCCTTCAGACTATAAAAGTCATAGGCCCGTTCCTGGTGCTGCCAGCGGCTCAAGGTTTGTTTGCCAGCTTGGATCAGCACCAATCGTTCTTCGTTGGTTTTTGTGTTCGACAAGGACGAGATCTCAAAGAGTTGGAAATCCGTTTGCTTATGGGCTTGATTGTATGCCACACTTTCCAAGACACTGGGCAACAGGCTGTTGCGGATGTATTGGCGTTCATCGGATAACGGTGAAATGAGTGAATCCGGATCCGGGATCGGGTTGACCCCTTGGATTGTTTTATTGGCGTGAACCAAGGTGTACGTGATGACTTCATGCATCCCATATCCCACAGCCAGTGAACGGACTCGGTTGCGCATCGTCTGGCGCGCATCGTATCCGCCCACCGTCATCGGCATGACCGGTAAGGTACCTTGTAGGTCCCCATACCCCACAAAACGTCCCACTTCTTCGATGAGGTCTTGAGCGACACTGATGTCCAAACGGTACGAAGGAATCGTACACACGATCCGATCGCCTTTGATCACCGGATCAAAGTGTAAACGCGTAAAGATATCGAGGATGGTTTCGGTATCGACCGGTGTTCCCAACAGGGTTCTTACATGTTCCGGAGTGACGGAAACGGTTTTTGGGCTTGAATCGGGTTGTCCGAACATGACGGTTCTCTCTAACTCGGTGGCATGAGCCAGTTCCACCAGCAATTGCGTGGAGCGTTCAACGGCTTTGGCAGCCGCCATGGGATCCAAACCCTTCTGGAAGCGCAAGGACGCTTCCGTCATCAGATTGACCCGACGTGACGTATGACGGATCTGCGCCGGCGAGAACTGCGCGGCTTCGATGACGATCGAGGTCGTGGATTCATCGATCTTGGAGTCATCGCCCCCCATGATTCCGGCCAATCCGATGGAATGTCCGTCACAGGTGATGACGATGTCTTCGTGATGCAAATGAATCTCGGATTCATCCAACGTTTTAACGATGCCTTTGAGATGATCTTTGACGATGATCTCCGGTTTGGCCAACTTGGACGCATCGTAAAAGTGCAGCGGTTGACCCGTTTCGATCATGACATAGTTGGAAATATCGACCACGTTGTTGATGGATTTGATGCCGACCGCGTTCAGTGCCCGTTTCAGCCACAGCGGTGAAGGACCGACAGTCACCTTACCAATGGTCTTTCCGATGAATACCGGACATTTCGGGGTTTCCGAACCGACCATCAGCGAAGAGGCTTTTTCTGGGTAGCTTTGTGCTTTGGGTAAATAGACTGGACGACTCAACAGTGCCCCGACTTCCAGCGCTAACGACCACAAGGCGTTGCAGTCACTGCGATTAGGCGTCAGTTTGACATCCAAGATCGTATCATCCAAGCCCAAGTAAGCCAAGGGATCGCCCCCTAAAGGTGCATCAGTTCCTAAGACTTCGATTCCTGACTTTTGGGATTCGCTGAGACTCTTGGGATCGACTCCTAACTCCAACAGCGAACAGATCATGCCGTTGCTTTCGTGACCTTTGATGCTAGTCTTTTTGATGGTAATTTGGGGTAAAACACTACCGTTTTGAGCGACGATGACGCGTTGTCCGGCTGCCACATTGGGTGCTCCGCAGACAATCGACAAGACTTCGGATCCGGTGTTGACGGTCGTTACACTCAGATGATCCGAATCGGGCATGGGTTCACAGGTCACCACTTCCCCGATCACCAGATTGGTTCCATGGGCAATCGATTCGAGCCCTTCAACTTCCAAACCGGCTAGCGTTAAACGCTCCGCGAGTTGTTGCGGGGTAATGCCGGATAAATCCACATAGGTACTTAACCATTTGGTACTGACGTTCATGGGTCCTCCTACTCAAACCGTTTGAAGGCGCTTAAAAAGCGCAGGTCGTTGGTGTAAAAGTGACGGATGTCGTCGATGCCGTATTTCAGCATCGCCACCCGTTCTACGCCTAAACCAAAGGCGAAACCGCTGACCTTCTCCGCATCGAAACCTGCCATCGACAAGACGTTGGGATGCACCATGCCGGCCCCCAAGATCTCGATCCACCCCGTGCCTTTACAGGTGGAACAGCCTTTACCGTTACAGATGTGGCACGACACATCGACTTCGACCGAGGGTTCGGTGAATTGGAAGTACGACGGACGGAAACGAATGACCCGGCTCTCCCCAAACATGGCTTTGGCTAAACCTTCCAGGGTGCCTTTAAGGTCCGCCATGGAAATGTTGTGCCCAACCACCAGGCCTTCCATCTGGGTAAACTGATGTGAATGAGTTGCATCGTCATCGTCTTTGCGGTAGACCTTCCCCGGACAGATGACTTTGACCGGGGTTGCACCGGCATAGTCTTCCAGCATGCGGGTTTGGATCGCCGTAGTATGCGTTCTTAAAAGCCATTCGGTGTTGATGTAGAAGGTATCCTGCATGTCCCGGGCTGGATGGTCCTGCGGAATGTTGGCGCGTTCGAAGTTGTAGAAGTCCCGTTCGACTTCGGGTCCTTCTTTGACCAAATACCCCATCCCGATGAAGTAGCGTTCGATGGCTTGCTGGACGATGGTCAGCGGATGCAAGGTTCCCACGTCGGGTTTAGTCGATGGTAGGGTCACGTCGATCGATTCTGAAGCGAGTTTATTGAGGATTTCAGCTTGGGCTACCCGTTCTACGGCCTCATCGTAAGCCGCTTCCAGCGTCTTCTTCAAGGCATTGACTTTCGCCCCAAAAGCCGGTTTCTCTTCCGGTGGTAAGTCTTTCATTTGCGTCATCAAGGCATTCACGATCCCCTTTTTGGAGAGATAACGGTTGTGAATGTCATCGAGTTCGGCTTTGGTTTGGGCAGCACTGAGGGCTGCCAAGACATCGTGTTGGATGTGCTCCATAGGTCCTCCTGAACATAAAAAAACGTTCCGACAGGAACGAAAACTTCGCGGTACCATCCTGCTTTGTTCAACATTGAACACAGCTTTGATCCGGTAACGGCGGCTCCGGGAGTGATTGGCTCCTCTAAGGGGTGAATTCGGGATCGGTGAAGGCTTTCAGCGCTAGGCCTTCTCTCTAGTGGGATCCGTACTCTGTCCCGTCGGCGATTTCTGTTCCCATTATACACAAAAAAAGCCGGGAGTGCGCATCACTTTCGGAAGTGATACGCCACGATCCCGGCTGCAATCGCCACATTCAGCGATTCAAAGGCACTCATTTCGATCTTCAATCGATGGTCGGCTTGATTAAGAACGCTATGGCTCACGCCGGCCCCTTCATTGCCTAAGATGAGGGCCACCCGATCATGCGGAGGGACTTGGCTCAAGGCCAGTTCTCCCGAAGCCGCCGTCGCATACAGCGTGATGCCCTGCGCTTTCAGCGTTTCCAGCAGTCCCTCTAAAGGTCCGCGCACCACGGGAAGATGAAAGATCGCCCCTTGGGTAGATCGGATCACTTTGTCGTTGGTGAGATCGACGCAATCCGATGAACAGATCACCTGATCAAACCCAAAGGCAACGGCAATCCGCAGGATGGTTCCCAGGTTCCCCGGATCCTGGATCCGATCGGCGACCAGAAAGCGAGTTCCGCGGATGGCCGTACTTTTAGGTAAGGCACACTCCGCCATGATCCACCCCAACGATTCCACTTGGGAGACTTTCTTGAAGACCGGCGTCGACAGATGCACCGCATCCAACGACAGATACGGATTATCGTACCCCTCGCGGATCAGCAGTTTCTTGGCCCAACCGGTCTTGACGGCTTCTTCAATCAGGTGTTCCCCTTCCACCAAAAAGACACCGTGCTCGTCACGACCTTTGACCGAATGCAGGGTAACCCAACGTTTGACTTGGGCATTCGTCAAGGAATCGATGCGCATATTAGCCGGCTTTAACGACGGCGGCGCAGCGGGCACACAAGCCGTCAGTTTCGTGCGTGTGCGTCACATTCCAGCACCGCGGACAGGTCAGTCCTTGAGCCAGCTCTACTGTTACATTCAGCGGAGAACCGACGACCAGGTCGACTTGAGAGACGATGAGCCATTGGGCCGGGTTGGTGACCCGACGGGTCAGTTTCGTGAAGGTTGCCGCATCCAGCGTCAACTTGACTTTGGCTTCCAGCGACTTCCCGATGATCTTATCGGCACGGGCAACTTCCAGCGCTTTGAAGACTTCAGAACGCACCGTGAAGAGCTCGTCCCAGATGGCCGGTTCATCCAGTTTAAAGACCGGTAAACTGAAATCCTGCAGGTGGACCGATTCGGTACCGCCTTTGAAGTGATCCCAGACTTCTTCCATCGTATGGACCAAGATCGGAGCCATCAAGCGCGTCAACACATCGACGCTGTGATACAAAACGGTTTGAACGGCTAAACGCGACTTGGAGGTCTTGGCGTCACAGTAGAGGATGTCTTTCGTGTAGTCGAGGTAATACGCCGAGAGCTCATTGGTCAAAAGGCTTGAGACACTGCTCACGACGGTCTTGTAGTCGTAGTTGCGGTAGGATTCCTGGCTGGTTTTGGCCACTTCCAGGACCCGATGCAGGACGTAAGCGTCGGGTGCCGGCAGATCGCGCAACGGTAAGGCTTTTGACGCCTCAAAGTCTTTGAGATTGGCCAACATAAATCTGAACGTATTGCGGATCTTGCGGTAGTTCTCGGTGACTTGTTTGAGGAGGTCATCAGAGATGCGCACATCGGATTGGTAATCGATGCTGGCGGTCCACAAACGCAAGATATCCGCACCGGACTGGGCGATGACCTTGTTGGGATCGACAACGTTGCCCAAGGATTTGCTCATCTTCTCGCCTTTGCCGTCCAACACGAAGCCGTGCGAAACGACCGCCTTGTACGGAGCATGCCCGTAGACGGCTGTCGAAACGATCAGGGAGCTGTTGAACCAGCCGCGGTATTGATCGCTGCCTTCAAGGTAGAGATCGACCGGCAAGGCACCGCCGCGAGTCTTGATGACTCCGGTATGCGACGATCCCGAATCAAACCAGACATCCATGATGTCGGTTTCTTTCTTGAAGAGCCCGTTGGGACTTAAGGGATGCGTATAGCTTTTCGGCAAGAGATCCTTAGCTTCTTTTTCAAACCAGACGTTGGAGCCTTCTTTGGAGAACAGGTCAGCCACATGATTAAACACGATCTCATCCATGATCGGCGTTCCGTCTTCCGCATAGAAAATGGGAATCGGAACACCCCAGGCCCGTTGGCGGGAAATGCACCAGTCACCGCGATCCTTGATCATGTTGTGCATGCGCAGTTTGCCCCATTCGGGGAGCCACTGCACCTGATCGATCTCACGCAAGAGATCGTCGCGGATGCGGTCGATTGACGCAAACCATTGCGTAGTCGCTCGGAAAATGACCGGTTTCTTCGTACGCCAGTCGTGCGGATAGCTGTGGACGATCGTTTCATGCGCCAGTAAATGTCCCAACTCATCGAGTTTGGCGATAACAACCGGATTCGCGGCTTCAACCGTCAGCCCAGTCAGGAAGTCTCCGGCCGAAGCCATCATCATTCCGCGTTCATCCACCGGACAATACGCTTCCAAGCCATAGGTCATCCCGACATTAAAGTCTTCGACCCCGTGACCCGGAGCGGTATGGACACAGCCGGTCCCGTCATCTTCGGTAACGTGATCGCCTAAAATAACGACGGAATACCGATCATAGAAAGGGTGTTTGGTGACGATATGTTCCAACTCGGCCCCCTTATAGGTTGCCACACGGTTATAGGTGGTGAATCCAAACTTCGCCATCAGGGTTTCCACCAAGTCATGCCCGACCACTAAACGGCCTTTCGGTGTTTCCACCAGGTCATAGGTCAGGGTCGGGTTCAAACAGATGGCCAGATTGGCGGGAATGGTCCACGGGGTGGTGGTCCAGATGACAAACTTGTCACCGGTTTTAAGGGCCCCTTTCCCCTCGGTCACGTCGAAAGCGACGTAGATCGCCGAGTCTTTTTTATCGTGGTATTCGATTTCGGCTTCCGCCAAAGCACTCTCCGAAGAAGGACTCCAGTAAACCGGTTTTAAGCCCTTGTAGATGAGGCCTTTGAGCGCCATCGTCCCAAAGATCTTGATCTGGGCAGCTTCAAATCCGGGTTGCAGGGTCGCATACGGAGCTTCATAATCCCCGACCGTTCCTAAGGCCTTCATATCGGCCATCTGGGTGATGATCTGGTTCTTGGCGTAATCGGTACACAGGGCTCGGAATTGAGCCACACTCATCGCTTTACGGTTATGACCCAGCTTGGTGATGGCCGTCTCGATGGGCAAACCGTGCGTATCCCATCCGGGGATGAAATGCGGCTGATAGCCCAGCATGAAGCGGCTTCGCACCACGAAATCCTTGAGGATCTTGTTGAGGGCATGCCCGATGTGGATGTTGCCGTTGGCGTAGGGCGGCCCATCGTGAAGCACGAAGGTCGGTTTCCCGTCGCGTTTGGCTTGCATCGCATGATACAGATCCTGCTGGGCCCAGCGTTTTTGAAAAACGGGTTCTTTCTGGGTCAGGTTGCCGCGCATTTCGAATGCGGTTTCCGGCATGAGTAAGCTTGTTTTATAGTCCATAACTGTGTCCTTTCAACTAAAAAGCGCCCCTGATTTAAGGACGCTTGGCGTGGTACCACCTTAATTCACGTCCTTGCGGACGTGCACTTTGAGGCCTTAACGCGGCATACGGTCGATCCTACGTATCGGATCGACGACTCCCAAGGGATATCCTGCTGATTCTGGGCTTCTTTTCACCATCCAGAAGCTCTCTGTTGACCGCCTCAGCCGGCGTTGTCTTGATCGGTGTCGTTGGGTTGATTGAGGTAACGCAGTGCCGGTAAGCTCGGTATGACGAAGTCATCCAAGGCCTTACTGAGGGCACTGACCTGATCCTGCATCTCCTTCTTCATGCCTTTGGCTTCCTTGGCGATGCGGGCGATTTCCACTAAGACGATGCGCGCCGTGGAGAGCGCTTCCTTGACGATCGTGTCGGCGTTGTTTTGGGCCGAAGCGATGACCGTGTTGGCTTCTTTGAGGGCCAGACGGGCAATATCATCGGCCGCCTTTTCCCTGACGCTGAGTTCCCCCAACAGGCTTTGATAACGCGCCTTGATGTCCGTGAGTTGGGCATTGGCTTCGTCCATCTGTTTGCTGTAGGTTTCCAGTTGCGTCTTCAGCGTGTCAATCTCAAAGGTCAATCGGTCCAGTGTATCATCCACGGTAAACCGGTCGTACCCTTGTTTCGTGATGCGAAAGCGCGGTTTACGTGCCACCATTCCCTTGTCCCTCGTTAACTGCCATTATGCCACAGGTAAGATTAAACTTCAAGGCTAGTCTTCGTCGGCTTCCAACGTGATCTTTCCGTGAACACCCACGGATTTGGGGGTGCATAGAATCACATTGTGCCCGATCTTCTGGATCGAGCCGTCCAAGGCAAAGATGACACCGGTCAGAAAGTCGATCGAACGCTGTGCATACTCGCGGTTAAGGCGATGCAGATTGACTACAGCCGCCCGGCGTTCTTTGAGATGACGGGCTACATCTTCCGCTTCGTCAAAGGAACGCGGTTCAAAGAGCACCAGTTTGGTGTCGGCCGTGACCTTGCTTAAGGTTTTGCTTTGCGGCTCTTCGTAATCGGAGAGTTTGGGCGCATCTTGGGCATCCACCTCGAGGTTTTCCTCCAAGGGTGCTACGAAATTTTTAACTTTATCGAACCATTTCATGTGTTTACCAACCTGTTGCCATTATACCACAAGTCCTCGGCATAAAAAAAAGGCGTTCTTTCGAACGCCTTGTGCTTTAGACCCGTTGGGCCTCCAAGAGCCCGTAATCCCCATCCAGCCGTTTGTAGACCACGGCGATGTCTTTGTGTTCTTCATCGGTATAAATGAAGAACGAATGCCCCAGCATTTCCATTCGCATGATGGCCTCATCGAGGCTCATCGTTTCAGCCACGACGGTTTTCGTCTTGACCAGCTTGGCCTTGGGTTCGCTGCTGGCGACCGCCTCTTCCGTCTCCACAAACGCTTTGGAGAGTTTCTCGCGGTGACGGCGGCTCAAACGTGTCTTCATGCGCCGCAACTGATCTTCCAGTTTGTCGATGGCCAAATCGATCGCTGCATAATAATCCGCATGCTTGACTTCGGCCCGAAGCAGGCCCACCTTTGTCAGGATGGTGATTTCCACCTTCAGGATGTTGGGTTCGACCCGCACCTGGACATTGGCGGTGGTGTCTTCATCGACCAAAATGAACTTATCCAAAAAGGACAATTTCTTCTCGGTCTTTTGAAGCATCGCCTCGGTAATGCTCAAATTCTGACCATGGATATGAAGTTTCATCTGCACTTCCTCCTTACCCCCATTATAGCGTGCTAATTGTGGGAATAAAGTCTTATAACTGTGTTGTTTTCGTGATAAACTGAGGGTGATGCGAAGGCATCGTTTTTTGTTGGGGCAAGGCCTTCAAAAAGGCAACGATGTTGTCCCAGGCGATGGCTTGGAGTTCTTGTTCGCTAAATCCTTCCTGTCGTAACGCATGGATCAGATTCTGCGATTGCGAGGCATTATCCAGATCGAGGCCGTTACGCTGATACCCTTCCAGATAATCCATGAAATCCAGACCCAGACAAAGGTGTTGTACGCCAATCAGATCGGCAATGTAACGGCCGTGTTTGGCCAGATTGGCGGCGGTATTTTGTCCGGCTTCGGGATGAATGAAACGGGCGGCACTGACCAGTCCAACCAGTCCCCCGCGTTTAGCGATGGCTTTAAGTTGTTGATCGGTCAGGTTGCGGTCAACATTAGAAAGAGCCCTGGCATTCGAATGGGTCGCCAAGACAGGTCCCTGATCGACGGCTAGGATATCCCAGAAGCTCTTCTCGTTGGTGTGGGAGAGATCGACGGCCATGCCCAAACGATGCATGATCCGAACGGCTTGTTTGCCCATCAGAGTCAATCCCCGATCCGGGGTGCCTTTAACGCCAGTGCATAAGGCATTCTCATCGTTCCAGCTAAGCGAAGCGATGCGGACGCCCTGGTCATAGAGCCAGGTGATGGTTTTTTCGTCATCGCGCTTTAAAAAGCCCATCCCTTCAACGGTGATGAGCGCATTGATACGGGACTCGTCCCACAGCTCTCCGGTGGTTAAATGAATACGATCAGCGTTGGCGAGGATCTCCTCACGTAAAGTCGACACCATGGCCTTGGCCGTGGCCCAGTCTTCATCGCCTTTAAAGAAACAGGCCATTCCGACACCAAAGACTTCCCCTTGGATGAGTTTTTCCAAATGATCGGTTTTTATGATATTTTTCCGGCCTTGACGATGCTTGTCCAACACGTCGTAGCCGAGATCGGCATGCGCATCAAACAGCTTCATACAAGGGGCCGTAGAATTTCATTTCGGGAGGATTGGGCATACCCGTATCGTAGGTCAAATCACGGGTAATGAGCGATAACGCACTGATCGGTTGATTCCCGCTCAAAACGTCTTCCAAGGCACTCAGCGCACCGACAGCCCGTAATGAAGCTTCCTGGTAGATCTCCGGAAAACTCGCCGTAGAGACCTTCGAATCGTCGCAAGGATGTACCCAGCGCGTATGGGACAGATTGAGTACGTCGTGTTTGAGATCGGGATCCCCGGTCACGATATGTCCCGAGAAAGCCCAGAGTTGTTTAGCGGCTTTCTCGCCCAGCTGAACTGCCGGGAATTTCAAGGTGTAGGGATCGTACAACAGTTTTGCGGCACTTTCCATGGTCGCGAGACACTCGATGTAGACGGACTCGTCCATGCGGATGTTGAGGATCTCGTCGATGATGGCTTTATACAGTTTCGCCACGGCTTTGCGAACCACTGAGGTCGAACTGACAAACTCCGGCATCTTGATGTTTTCGATCTTGAAGCCTTTGACTTGAGTGACCATCAACGTGTCCAACATCGATTCAAAGCGGAAGTGCCAGTACTTGGTCGGTCCGGCGATCTCTCCCGTGAAGTAGAACACATAAGGATGTGCCACGGTATCCAGCGACCAATGCGTCAGATGACCCGCCAAGAAGACAGTCATGATTTCCTTGGTGAGCGGATCGCTTTCGGCTTCGATCACGCGGATCGCTGTTTCGTAAAAGGCATTGATCTTCTCGGTGTGCACGCGGCTGCCGACTTCACGGGCCGGTGCATCCTGAGGGGTTCTCTTTTGCCAAGGCAATGATTTGTAGTAAAACAGGAAGTCGGGACCGCTGGATCCCATGGCGTAGACCCGCGGATGTTTGGCGATCAGTCGGTTCAGATTGGGGACGTGCGCCGCTTCCAGCGCGTCCTGCGCTAAAAAAGCATGAGTGATGATGTTAGGCATGGGAATCCTCCTTGACAAGTGACTTGAGCCAGGCGAGCACTTCCACCATGGCCAAGGTATCCATCTTGCAGTATTTCAAGAGCGCATCGCGCACATCGGCTTCATCATCCAGATTGGCCAGGTTGCGGTAATGGCTCACCGCTTCCAAACCGTGGGAGATGCTGAGCTGATCGTAATTGAGACTGGGATCAATGGCTTGTATCACTGATTTTAAACTATACGCTCCGCGCATGGAACTCAAATACACCACGCCATCCGTAAAGAGCTGTGCCAAATCGACCATCCGAGCCACGACACCCTCCAGGGCTTCCTGATATTGCGGAAACTGACGACCCAATTCATTGAGTCTCAACGCTTCAGCCCCAAAGGCGTTGTAGCACAGAATGCTGCCTTCGGAAGGAATGTTGGACAAGAGACTCTCAATGAAACGCAATCGGCAATCCCCCGACTCCAAGAATTCAAAATGAGCCAATTCTTCCCCGCGCAACACGTGCAGCGAGTACTGGAAGCACAACACATCCAAAGGTTTCATCCCGACATAAGGCGGGATCCCGTAGGTATCCCATTCGAAGTCCATGAAAATCACCGGGGATTGAAGTAAACTCAGCCAATGGCGCAGAATGAACTTGTCCGCAAACACCCCACCCTGCCGATCCGCCATGATTTGGGCATACTGTACGGCACTGCCGTCCAAGCGATCCAAGGGAATCTGGTCCAAGGTTCGTAAACCCTCATCGATCAGTTGCCGCTTGGCGCTGCTTTGGGTCAGGTAGAAGATCGAACGGTCTCCCAGTTCGTATTGGGTCTTGAAACACGCTTCAAAGTACTCGCAACGGTTGAGTAACGGACACTCGCGGATCGACATCTGTCGTTCCGGTAACGTCATCAGCTCATCCATCGCATCCAAGGTTTCCTTGAGCTCCAACGGATACTTTAAAAGGACTTCGGTGATGTTTCCACCGGGTTTTCCGTTGGCTTTGGTGAAGGTATACCGCACGACGAAACTGTCATCGGGATTAAAGTCTTCCGTGCGAATGACACTGCCGTCGAAGGTCATGCTGCGAACGCGCAGGATGTCAAACCCGAGACCACGCAAGACCCACAAATGCATGGCCAGATAGTGCTGATCTTCGATCTTGGCAGAATTGGCCATCGAGGTAAACAAGATATCCAAGCCTTCCGGAGTCGGAATGATCAACGGGACTTTGATGCGTAAACGATCGTGCTCATACCGTCCGTTGATCACAGGTTGACCGGTACGAAGCGCGTTGACACACACCTCTGCCGGCATGGCCCGTTGTCCAATCAACGGGTTCTGCACATCTATCTTACGCACCAAAACCTCGCTGAGCGAGGTGTTCATTTGGATGAATTTTTGGCGCGGTCGACTCGCGTTGTGTTGAAGGTGCCAAAACAGTTTTGGGCAGTAATGGTGCTTCAACACATCGGAAACATGATACATCAGGCGATGGTCGCAAAGTCCGTGCAGGTCATCCCAAACGCATCGGCAACGCCTTGGTTGGTCAGATGACCCTTGTAGGTGTTGATGCCGGATTTCAGACACGGATTGAGTTGGATGGCTTTTTCGAGCGGATGATTGGCCAACAATAAGGCGTATTTCAAGGTCGCGTTGGTCAAGGCTTGCGTGCTAGTGTAAGGCACGGCTCCCGGCATGTTGGCGACGCAGTAATGTACGATCCCGTCGATTTCAAAGGTCGGGTTATTGTGGGTCGTCGCATGGGTGGTTTCGAAACATCCGCCTTGGTCAACGGCGACATCCACCATCACGGTTCCCTTCTTCATCAGCTTCAGATCGTCGCGTTTGACCAGTTTTGGGGCTTTGGCACCCGGAATCAGGACAGCCCCGATCACGGCGTCGGCCTTGGTCAATTGGTCATGCAGGACGGCCGGAGTCGAATACAAGGTTTGAACTTTCCCGTTGAACATCTGGTCGAGTTCTTCGAGTTTATTGATGTTGGTATCCAAGATGGTGACGTTGGCACCCAATCCGACCGCCATTTGTGCGGCATTGGTTCCGACGGTTCCACCCCCGATGATGACCACGTTACCGCGGGCTACACCCGGAACACCGCCTAAAAGCACACCGCGACCGCCAAACGGTTTTTCAAGGTACTTGGCGGCTTCCTGGATGCTTAAACGACCCGCCACTTCACTCATGGGTTTAAGAAGCGGCAAAGTGCCGTTAACATCAATGGTTTCATATGCAATGCCGGTCACTTGACGTTCCAGCATGATCTTGGTCAAGGCCTCATCGGCTGCCAGATGCAAGTACGTGTACAGGATCAGTCCCGGTCGCAGGTATTGGTATTCACTCTCCAAAGGTTCTTTGACCTTGACGATCATGTCGGCTTTCTTCCAGACTTCTGCGGCACTGGGCAGAATGGTTGCCCCGGCAGCCGCATACATGGCATCGTCGAACCCGGAACCTAGTCCTGCTCCGCTTTCGATGAAGACGTCATTGCCGCCCTGCAGATAGCTCTTGACATGCATCGGTACTAAGCCGACCCGGTATTCCTGAGCCTTGATTTCTTTGACACATCCGATTTTCATTGGTTTCTCCCTGATGAAAAGCCCCGAAGGCTTTTATTGCTGATTGAAAACGATACACACAGCTTCCGGAACATTGAAGTCGTTCTGAACGACCGACAGGGTTCCTTCTGAAGCATTGACGTCATACACGGTCGCATTGTCCGTGTCGCGATTGAGGACGATCAACTGCTGTCCATCCGGCGTCAAATCGAAATCGCGTGGATGTTGACCGTAGGTTGGCACATTCTGAATCAAACGTACTGAGAATCCATCGGCCGCAACCACAAACACGGAGATCGAATCATGACCGCGGTTTGAAGTATAGATGAATCGTCCGGTGGGATGGATGCGAATCGCAGCTCCGCTCTTGAGCTGATCCTGGCCGATCGGCAACGTACTGACTGTCTGCATAAGCACGAGTCCCGTTGGAGTTCGCTTAAACACCAACAGTTCGCTGCTGAGTTCCGCAAACACATAGAGCGCGTCTTTGGTGGGATGAGCCACCGCATGCCGCGGACCTTGAACCGTTAATCCGCCGAACTCTTGTTTTAAGACTAATTGCCGATCGATGATCGCATAGGACAACACTTTGCCCAAACCCAGATCGCAGACGATCACTTCGTTGAAATGAGGGATGTAACGGATAAAGTGGGCGTGAGATCCTGAACCATAAGCGATGGTTTGCGTTAACGTGATCCCCTGTCCTTCCGCATAATCGTAAACCGTGATCGTGCCTTGATGGTAATTGGCTGCCAAGATAAGATCCAAATGGTCGACGATACTGACGTGGCACGGGGATGAACCCGGTAAAAGTACTTCATTGATAAACTTTCCGTCCTCAAAACACGCGATGCCGCCGTGATCCCCTTTTTGGACAACCGAAAAAAGCGCTTGGTGATGCAGCGCCAGGTAGGTTGGATTAGCTAAAGCAGTCAGCGGCTGAAGATGACTCAGGTGGCCTTGCTCGAGGGTGGCCGTGTAGAGGCCTTGGCTGAGGCGCTTGGTATAAGTTCCGAAGATGACGTTCATGAGCGCTCCTGTTACTTCAATTATAGCAAACAAAAAGCGGATTGCTCCGCTTTTTAGGTTAGGCTTTGGCGCGTTTTTCTTTGATTGCCGCGTGGGCAGCAGCCAAACGGGCGATGGGAACGCGGAACGGTGAGCAACTGACATAGGTCAGGCCCACGCGGTGACAGAATTCAACCGAGCTGGGATCGCCGCCGTGTTCACCACAGATGCCCAGTTTGATGTCCGGACGGGTTTGTTTGCCGAGTTTGACCGACATTTCCACCAGTTTACCGACACCGTTCTGGTCCAGACGGGCGAAGGGATCCTGTTCGAAGATCTTCTTGTCGTAGTAGGAGTTGAGAAAGGCTCCGGCATCATCGCGGGAGAACCCGAAGGTCATCTGCGTGAGGTCGTTGGTACCAAACGAGAAGAATTCGGCTTCCTTGGCGATTTCATCGGCCAAGAGCGCCGCACGCGGGATTTCAATCATCGTCCCCACGAGGTAGTCCAGCTTAACACCGGCTTTTTCAATCAAGGCATCCGCTATGCGAACCACGATGTCTTTGACGTACTTGAGTTCTTTGATTTCACCGACCAACGGAATCATGATTTCCGGTTTGACATGCCATTCCGGATGTTTCTTGTTGATGTTGATGGCGGCTTCGATGACGGCTTGGGTCTGCATTTCAGCGATTTCCGGATAGGAAACGGCCAAACGGCAGCCGCGGTGACCCATCATCGGGTTGAACTCATGCAGGCTGGTAATGATGTTCTTGAGTTCCTGAACATCCAGTTTCATTTCATGCGCCAACTCAACGATGTCTTCTTCTTTGGTCGGCAGGAATTCATGCAGGGGCGGATCCAAGTAACGGATCGTGACCGGACGGTATTCCATGGCTTCATAGATACCTTCGAAATCGCTGCGTTGCATCGGCAAGAGTTTGGCCAACGCTTTGCGGCGTTGTTCTTCGGTCTTGGCCACGATCATCTCACGCATAGCTTTGATGCGGTCGCCTTCGAAGAACATGTGTTCGGTACGAACCAACCCGATCCCTTCAGCGCCGAAGATAACAGCTTGAGCAGCATCCTTCGGGGTGTCGGCATTGGTGCGGACTTTAAGGGTACGGACTTCATCGGCCCATCCCATCAAGGTCTTAAAGTCGCCGGTAATGGAGGCCGGCATGGTCTTGACGGCTTGACCGTAGATTTTCCCGGTCGATCCATCCAAGGAAATGGCATCGCCTTCTTTGAAGGAACGGCCACCCAAGGTGAAGGATTTCGGTCCGGTGAACTTGATGTCACCACAACCGGAAACACAGCACGTTCCCATCCCACGGGCCACAACGGCCGCATGGCTGGTCATCCCGCCGCGCGCGGTCAGGATCCCTTGCGAGACGTGCATGCCTTCGATGTCTTCCGGTGAGGTTTCCAAACGCACGAGAATGACTTTCTCACCGCGTTCAGTCCATTCGACGGCATCCGCCGCCGTAAAGACGACTTTCCCGGAAGCAGCCCCCGGAGAAGCCGGCAAGGCTGAACCCACGACTTCCGCAGCTTTTAAGGCTGCCGGATCGAATTGCGGGTGAAGCAGGGCATCGAGTTGTTTCGGATCGACTTGCAGAATGGCATCTTCTTTGGAGATCATGCCTTCCTGAACCAGGTCGACGGCAATCTTCAAGGCGGCTGCAGCAGTCCGTTTCCCGTTACGGGTCTGAAGCATGTAGAGTTTACCCTTTTCGATGGTGAACTCCATGTCTTGCATGTCTTTGTAGTGCGCTTCCAAACGATCGCAGATCGTGACGAATTCATCATAAACATGCGGCATAACTTCCTGCAGTTTATCGATGGTCATCGGCGTACGAATGCCAGCGACGACGTCTTCCCCTTGGGCATTCATCAGGAATTCGCCGAAGAGTTTCTTCTCCCCGGTGGCGGCGTTGCGGGTAAAGGCAACCCCGGTTCCCGAATCATCGCCCATGTTTCCGAAGACCATGGACTGCACGTTGACGGCTGTTCCCCAATCCGAGGGGATTTCATTTAAACGACGGTAATACACGGCACGCGGGTTGTTCCAGGAACGGAAGACCGCTTTGACGGATTCGATCAGCTGGACTTTGGGATCTTGCGGGAAATCCGTGCCTTTGTGTTTCTTGTAGAAGGCTTTGAACTTGACGACCATTTCCTGCAGGTCTTCCGCAGTAAATTCGGTATCCAGTTTGATGTGACGTTCTTCTTTCATCTCATCGATGATCTCTTCGAATTTCTTCTTGGAGATCTCCATGACGACATCCGAGAACATCTGAATGAAACGGCGGTACGAGTCATAGGCGAAACGCGGGTTGTTGGTGAGTTTCGCAAACCCGACCACGACTTCATCCGTCAGACCCAAGTTGAGGATGGTGTCCATCATCCCCGGCATGGACGCGCGGGAACCGGAACGAACCGACACCAACAACGGGTTGTCTTTTGAACCGAAGGTCTTGCCGGTCAGGCCTTCGAGCTTGGTCAGATACTCGAAAATTTCGTTCTGAATCGCCGGAGAAATGCTTTCGTTATCATCGTAATAACGGGTGCACGCTTCGGTCGTGACGGTGAATCCTTGGGGGACCGGCATGCCCAGCTTGGTCATTTCGGCCAAGTTGGCGCCTTTGCCACCCAACAGGTTCTTCATTTTGCCGTCGCCTTCAGAGAACAGGTACACATACTTTGTGCTCATATTTCCTCCTGTGGCTGTTGCCAAATAGCACGATAATTATACAAGAATTCAAGGTTATTTGCTACCGCTCTTGCTCAGTTTATCGAGTTGTTCGCAGACCAGCTCATACTGACGCTGGTATTCGGCCAATTTGGCTTGTTCGGCGGCAACTTTTTGAGGGGGAGCCGCTTCCACAAAGCGTGGATTCTTCAGCATCCCTTCCCCGCGGGCAATCTCGCTGAGCAGTTTTTCTTTCTCTTTGCCCAAGCGTTGCAGTTCGCTTTCCAGATCCACCAGGGCACTCAGCGCGATGTCCAACGACCCACCCACGACAGCACGGCTGACCACATCCCCTTCCAAGGTTTCGACAACGTCGGTCTTCACCATCTTCACTAACGTATCGCGACGCACGGTATCCAGCGGCATCGACAGTTTGACACTCAAGGCTTGAGAAGGTTTCAATCCGTATTCGGCGCGAATGGCGCGAATCTCGGAGATGATCGAAATCAAGGTTTGCGTCTCATCCAAAGCCGTCTGATCGATTAGGCCTAAAGGTTGAGGCCAACTTGACACACACAGCGCTTCCTCGAAGAAACTCTCGTAGATGGCTTCCGAGGCAAACGGCATCGTCGGATGGACCAACTTCAAGATGACCTTTAGGACATGCACCAAGGTGTTGCGGCTCGCGCGAACGGTTTGAGGATCGCTCGAACTGAGGTTGGATTTGGAGAGTTCGATAAACCACGAACAGTAGTCATCCCAGATGAAGCTGTAAAGGAAGCTTCCGGCCAACGCAAAGTCATAGCGTTCCATGGCTTGGGTCACTTTCGTGATCGTCTCATCGCAACGGCCCAGGATCCACCGATCCACGGCACTCAGTTTCAGTTTACCCACCGGTTCCAACTCAAAGTCATCCGGTAAGTTCATCTGCACGAAGCGGGAGGCATTCCAGAGCTTATTGATGAAGTTCCAGCTGGCTTCCACTTTCTCCGTGGAATAGCGCAGATCAAGACCCGGCGCGGAGTTGGTCGTCAAGAAGAAGCGCAAGGCATCGGCACCGTACTGATCGATGACATCCATCGGATCGACCCCGTTGCCTAAGGATTTACTCATCTTGCGTCCTTCGCTGTCGCGGATCAAACCATGAATAAGGGCTTGTTTGAAGGGCACTTTCTTGGTGAAATAACGGGCTTGGAAGACCATGCGGGCCGCCCAGAAGAAGATGATGTCATAGCCGGTCACCAAGACATCGGTCGGATAATACCGCTCAAAGTCAGCACTCTCTTCAGGCCAACCCAAAGTACTGAAGGGCCATAGGGCACTGGAGAACCAGGTATCCAAGACATCTTCGTCCTGAGTGTAGTTCTCGAAGTCAGCCGGGGCTTCTTCGGCGACGATCTGTTCACCGGTCACGTTGTGGGTCCACACGGGAATGCGGTGACCCCACCAGAGTTGACGGGAGATGCACCAGTCTTCGATGTTGGTCAGCCAATGATTGAACGTGCCTTCGAAGCGATCGGGAATGAACTCGACCTTATCCCCCTGTTCAGCCGCCTCCAACACCGCTTGAGCTAACGGTTTCATACGCACGAACCACTGTTTCGACAAGTACGGTTCCACGATGACATCGGTCCGTTCACTGTGACCGACCTGGTGGATGTGTTTTTCGATTTTAACGGTATTGCCTTCGTCGGTAATGCGCTGCGTCAAGCGTTTACGGCATTCGAAGCGATCGAGCCCATTGTAGTCACCGGCCAGTTCGTTCATCGTCCCATCGGGGTTCATGCAGACCACTTTAGGCAGATCATGTTTTTCCGAAAGCGTAAAGTCGTTGGGATCATGGGCGGGGGTACACTTCATGGCCCCGGTTCCGAACTCGCGGTCGATGTAGTCATCGGCTAAGATCGGCATCGGCTGATGGTTGGCCGGATTGATGACAGTTTTTCCCACCAGATGCTTAAAGCGATCATCCTCGGGGTGCACAAACACCGCCACGTCCCCAAACATGGTTTCGGGACGGGTGGTACTCACCGCCAAGCTCTCCCCGGTTTCAACCACGGTGTACTTGAACGTGTAGAAACTGCCCTCCACTTCCTTGTGGATGACTTCGATGTTGCTGAGGGCGGTTTGGGCTTGCGGATCCCAATTGATGATGCGTTCACCCTGATAGATCAACCCTGCCTTGTAGAGATCAACAAAGACCCGGTTTACGGCCTTATTGAGCCCTTCATCCAGCGTAAAGCGTTCCCGGGTGTAATCCAAGGACAGGCCCAGTTTCGCCCACTGATCGCGAATAAAGCTCGCATACTCGTGTTTCCATTGCCAAGCCACTTCCAAGAACTTCTCACGGCCGATGTCGTATCGCGAAATGCCTTGCGCTTTCAAGCGGGCATCGACTTTGGCTTGGGTGGCGATTCCCGCATGATCCATGCCCGGTAACCACAGCATGTCAAAGCCCTGCATGCGTTTCATGCGGGCGATGATGTCCTGAAGGGTCGTATCCCACGCATGCCCCAAGTGCAGTTTCCCGGTCACGTTGGGGGGCGGGATCACGATCGTAAAGGGGGTCTTAGACTGATCACCGGCGGTAAAGTATCCGGCTTCCACGGCCTTGGCGTAACGGCCGTTTTCGACGCTTTGGGCGTCATACTTAGTGGCTAAGGGTTTTTTCATAGTGCTCCTGGGTGTAACGGGTGTTGACCACCTCATCGGTCAGATTGATGCCGTAAAAACAATAATCGCCGCGCTTGTTGAGGGCTTCATCGAACTTGCGTTGTCGGAAGACCCCTTCTTTGATGAAGCCGGCTTTACGGATGACGGCTTCGGAGGAATGATTGTCGGCGTGGTGCTGGATCTCTACCCTCCAGAATCCGCAGTAATGGAAGGCGACTCCAATCAGTGCCTGCAGGGCTTCGGTGGTATAGCCGCGATTCCAATAGGCTTTGTTGAGGATGTAGCCCAACTCTCCGACATCTCCGAAACGTACGGTGTGAATGTCGATGGTGCCGATCATGCGACCGCTTTGCGCTTCGACGATCGCGTAAGGCTCCGGTAATCCGCGTTGGGGCCGATTCAAGAAGAATTCGCGAATCACATGTGCCGAATCCTCTACACTGGTGTGTTGGGGAAACCAAACAAAGTACAGGTTCTCCGGATCGGACGCGTACGCATACATATCCGGTGCATCCGCTTCAGTAATTGGCCGCAAGATCAGTCGTGCTGTCCTGATCGTCGGCATTTCGAGTTTCAACATACTTCCTCCTTAAAATAAAAAACGTCACCCAAGGACGTTTAACGTGGTACCACCTAAGTTTCACCGCACGCGGTGCTCAAACAGGGTAACGGTCTGCCCGGAGAACCTTACTGATGTTCAGGTTCCCGACTCGCGAAGGACATGTGTGTTTCCGTCGGTTTTGTTTCATCATCCCAAAACTTTCTGGATTGGCCAAGAAACACACGGGTTTCGGTCATTGTCGTTGGGTTCATTATACGGCGAGATCGCCCCTTTCGTCAATCGTGACTCAAGTGATCGAAGGAGTATTCACACCCGCAATATTCTTGACGGTAGATGCCCAAGGCTTTAGCGGTTTTGACGCTGAAATCAATGCCTCTGGCTTTCTTGAAGTTGGAGTAGAAATAGGTCAGATTGGGATAAGCCCCCATCAAGCGTTTGGCGATGTCGTTGATCTTATCGGCGTTCTTCTGTCGGGAGATGGTCATCACCGTAGTGACGTAATGAAAACCATGACTTGAGGCATACTGAAGGGCTTGGTTGATGCGCAAGGCATAACACATTCCGCACCGCAGAGTTCCCTCTTTATCGTCGGCTCTTTTTTTGAGATAAGTCGCCTTGTACGTTTCGTAATCGTAAGGTTCTTCGGCGATTTCGATCGAGGTTTGATGAGTTGTGTTGAAGTGCTCCACGTAATGCTTCAGTTCGCTCAAACGCAGTTCATATTCGTCAAGCGGTGCGATGTTGGAGTTGTTGTAGTAGAGGTTGATGTCAAAATACGGATACAAATACTCCAAAGGCCAGGCATTACAGACGGCACAGCACGAATGCATCAAAAGCTTGGGTTTGGTCGTTAGTTTGGCGATCTCGCTCAAGTGCTGGATTTCCCACTGATGCAGGTTCTGTGGCTTTTTCACGGTTTCACTTTACCACATCTGACCCAAAAGAAAAGCACCCGCAGGTGCTAAAGGATCAACATGGCATCTCCAAATGAGAAGAACCGGTAACGCTGCTCAACGGCTTCGTGATAGGCTCGCAGGATGAATTCTCTTCCCGCTAAGGCACTCACCAGCATCACCAAGGTTGATTTCGGTAAGTGGAAATTGGTGATCAGCGCATCCACGGCTTTGTAGGTGTAGCCCGGGGTGATGAAGATGGACGTGCTGGAGAGTTCTTCACGGAACTCCCCGTGACGGCTCATCTGCGTCTCCAAGGTTCGCACACTGGTGGTCCCCACGGCGATGATGCGTCGGCCTTCCGCTTTCGCCTGATTCATCGTCGTTGCGGCACTCGCCGAGACCTCATAGTACTCTTCATGCATGACGTGCTTGGACACCTCGTCGGCTTCTACCGGACGGAACGTACCTAAGCCCACATGCAGGGTGATGGTGACGATGGTTATACCTTTGGCTCGAATCTCATCCAAGAGTTCCGGGGTAAAATGCAGACCAGCTGTTGGTGCTGCCGCCGATCCGGGATTTTTCGCGTAGACGGTTTGATAGCGATCGGGATCGTCCAGCTTCTCTTTGATGTACGGAGGTAGGGGTACCGTCCCCAACTCCGCCAGGATCTCTAGGAAAATGCCCGGGGACCGAATCGCAAAGCGACGTAACCCTTCTTCGAGCACTTCCGTACACTCCAGGATCAATCGTCCCTCCCCGAAATTAATGCGGGTACCGACTTTGACGGTTTTCGCTTTCTTGACTAAACATTCCACATGATCCTTCAAAATGCGCAGGATCAGACACTCCAGATGCGCTCCGGTTTCTTCTTTGATCCCAAAGAGCCGTGCCGGCAAGACTTTCGTGTCATTGAGCACCAGCACATCCCCCGCTTTAAGGTAGGATGGCACATCGGTGAAGTGCTGATGAGTGAAGGATTGCGTTGGTCGATCCAGTACCAAAAGGCGCGATGCACTGCGCTTTTCCAAGGGGTGTTGGGCAATCAGTTCAGGGGGCAGATGGAAATCGAAATCGCTGGTTTTCATTAGAATCCGCGGGAGTTCACGCTGTTGAGGTGATGTTTTTTGAAGTAGGCGTCTTTGAATTCGGTAAAGCGGTCTTCATTGATGGCCTGACGAACCTCTTCGGTCAGTTTGATGAGGAAACGCAGGTTGTGGATGGACAAAAGACGTTGACCCAGGCCTTCATCGCACCGAATCAAATGACGCAGATAGGCTCTTGAGTAGTTTTGGCACGTGTAACAGTCGCACTGCGGATCGATGGGACCGAAGTCCATTTCGTTTTTGGCATTGCGGATATTAAGGCGTCCTTCAGAGGTCATCAACGTGCCGTGTCGGGCAATACGGGTTGGTAAAACACAGTCAAACATGTCGACTCCGCGCAAGACCCCTTCCAGGATCGCATCGGTCGAACCGACCCCCATGAGGTAACGGGGTTTGTGGGTCGGTAAATGCACGATCGAATGATCGATCATGCGGTAAAGGGTAGCCTTGTCTTCACCAACACTGGTGCCTCCGATCGAATAACCAGGGAAGTCCATGTCGACCAAGGCTTTGGCACAGTGTTCACGCAGATCGGCGTAATCGCCGCCTTGAACGATCCCAAAGAGGGCTTGATTCTCGTTTTGATGCGCTTCTTTGCCGCGCTTAGCCCATCGCAATGTCCGTTCAACACTGGCTTTCATGTAGTTATGCGTGCTGGGATAAGCCGGACATTCATCCAGACTCATGATGATGTCTGCACCCAGATCATTTTGGATTTGGATCGCCTTCTCCGGCGACAGAAACATCGTATCTCCGTTGAGATGATTCTTGAAGGTAACCCCCTCTTCGGTGATCTTTCGCGAATCCGCCAGGGAGAAAACTTGGAATCCGCCGCTGTCGGTCAGGATGGGTCGATCCACGTTCATGAATTTATGCAATCCGCCGGCAGCTTTGACAACCTGTTCACCCGGACGCAGCCATAAGTGATACGTGTTGGACAAGATCACCCCGGCCTTCATCGCGGTCAATTCTTCCGGTGAGACGAATTTGACGGTCGCCAAGGTCCCCACCGGCATAAACATCGGCGTCAATACATCCCCGTGCGGGGTATGCAAAATCCCAGTGCGGGCACCGGAGTTTTTGTCGGTATGTAGGAGGGTAAAACCAAACTTACTCATCCACGACCTCCAGACGAGCGGCCCGATTGGCGTTCTTGCGATCGATCGGGTTGAGGAATTTCTTGCGTAAACGGATGGCATCCGGAGTCACTTCGACCAGTTCATCGTCGTTGATGAACTCGACCGCATACTCCAGGGTCAACTGACGCGGAGGAGTCAAGCGCATGGCTTCATCGGCCCCGGTGGAACGAACCGCCGTGGCCTTCTTGTTTTTGGTGGGATTGACTTCCATGTCAAGATCTCGGGAAGATACCCCGACGATCATCCCCTGATAGACTTCGGTTTGCGGGCCGATAAAGAACTGACCGCGTTCCTGCAGGTAGAAGATCGAGTAGGTCATCGCCGTACCGGTTTCCGTTGAAATCATGACTCCGTTGGAACGTTGCGGCAGTTCACCGACGTAGGGGGTATAACCGGCCAATTGACGGACGAGTGTTCCTTCTCCGCGCGTATCGTTGATGAACTCACTGCGATACCCAATCAAGGAACGGGTCGGGGCTTGCCAGGTGATGGTCACATAGCCTTTGTGTTCATCCATGTTGGTCATCTGTGCTTTCCGCAGGTTCAGTTTCGAAATGACGACACCGGAGTAGATTTCAGGCACGGTCGTGATGACTTCTTCGAGGGGTTCCATCTTTTCACCGGAACGATAACGGTAAATGACTTCGGGTTTCGAAACAGCCAACTCATAGCCTTCACGGCGCATGTTTTCGATCAAAATGGTCAGATGGAGCTCACCACGTCCGGAGACTTTGAAGCGGTCGGTACTTTCCAGCATTTCGACCTTCAACCCGACATTGACTTCGAGTTCTTTGAGTAGCCGCTCACGCAAGTTTCGTGACGTCACGTACTTTCCGGAACGTCCCGCAAACGGCGAACTGTTGACCAAGAAGTTCATCGACAGGGTCGGTTCTTCGATGGGGATCATGGGCAAAGGCATCGGATTATTGAGATCGCATAAGGTATCCCCGATCGAAATGTCGGCGATCCCGGCGATGATGACGATATCCCCGCTGTGGGCTTCCGTAACCGGAACCCGCTTCAGGCCTTCATAGACGAAAAGCTGCGTGACGGAATGACGGATCATCGAAGCACCACGCGACACTAAAACGGATTGTCCGACTTTCAAGGTGCCTTGATAAAGTCGTCCGATGCCTAAGCGTCCGATGTAGTCGTCGTAAGCCAAGGAACTGACCTGCATCTGCGTGGGTTCATCATCCTTTTCCGGATAGGTTCCCACGTGCTTGACAATCGTTTCAAACAAGGGTTCCAGATCCGTGGACTCATCATCCAAACTGCGTTTGACGATGCCTTGACGGGCAATCCCGTAGAGAATGGGAAAATCAAGTTGTTCATCGGTGGCATCCAGCGACAAGAACAAGTCATACACCAAATCGACCACTTCTTCGGCTCGTTGGTCTTGTTTATCGATCTTGTTGATGAGCAGGATCGGTTTTAAACCCAGCTCCAGCGATTTATGCAAGACAAACCGGGTCTGCGGCATCGGTCCTTCGGCGGAGTCCACCAACAAGATGACCGTGTCGACCGTTCGGATGATGCGTTCGACTTCCGACGAGAAGTCAGCGTGACCCGGCGTATCGACGATATTGATCTTGACACCGTGCGTTTGGATGGCACAGTTCTTGGCGTAGATGGTAATGCCGCGTTCACGTTCCAAGGCGTTGGAATCCATGACTTGGGACACTAAAACTTCGTTTTCCCGGAAAACACCGGACTGTTGTAAGAGCGCATCGACGAGGGTGCTCTTCCCCGCGTCAACGTGAGCGATGACGGCAATGTTGATAATCTTCTGATTTCGCATAGGTACCTGCTTTCAAGCGATAGTTATTATAGCACGCAGGTCAAGATGGTGAGTAAAAACAGGCCGTTATGTTTCACTTTCCTTTCACTCGCGTTTTCAATTCCTTGCGTATAATAAAGGTGAAGCCGACAACTTCGCGACAGAATCGTTCTTCATTTCCCTCCAAAATGCAGTGCAGAGTATCTTATCCTCCATTAAAAGCGATGAAAATCGCTTTTAATCTGCCTATAATAAAGCCATGACTGTCACACAAGCCCTCCAAGACTGGTTTTTGATCCATCAGCGTCCCTTGCCCTTTCGCACCTCGAAAGATCCTTATCGCATCTGGATCAGTGAAATCATGGCCCAACAAACTCAAATCGATACGATGTTGCCGTATTATGCGCGCTGGATGGCGAAGTGGCCGAACTTAGAATCCTTGGCACTGGCATCGGATGAGGAGTTACTGAAAGCCTGGGAAGGCCTTGGTTACTACACCCGGGTCCGCAATATCGCCAAGGCTGCCCGTGTCTTGCACAATCAACACCTACCCTTCCCCGACAAAGCCGAGTCCATCAGTTCGCTTCCGGGAATCGGTCCTTACACTGCTGCCGCCATTGCCTCGATCTGTTTCGAGGAGAAAGCTGTCGCCATCGATGGGAATGTCTATCGGGTGGTTTCCCGCTATTTGGGACTGAGCGATCCGCTGGGTTCCTCGGCTCTTAAGACACACGTCCATGACGCAATGACGCAGTGGATGGCGAGTGCCACCCCCTCGATTTTCACCCAAGCCATGATGGAGTTGGGGGCTTTGGTGTGTACACCGAAAAGACCGAACTGTGAGATGTGTCCGTTGAAAGCAGAGTGTAAAGCCAAAGCTCAAGGCAACATGCTTGACTACCCGGTCAAATCCGCCACGAAAAAATCTCCCGTTCAAACCAAGATCATCGCCATTTACCGTAACGAGTTGGGCCAGATCGCCCTGACCGATCAACATGATGATACCTTACTGAAGGGCTTTTACCGTTTACCCGAAATCACTTTACTCCCTAAAAACGCAAAACCCGTCGGAACCGCCAAACATGTCTTCTCTCACCGCGTGTGGGAGATGACGTTTGTGCTGATCGACGACGGGAGTCAGCCTTATCGGTATGTCGATCCGATTACGCTGGATCACTTATCCGTGATCACGGCGCATCGGCGTTTCTTAGCTCAGTTTACAGCCAAAAGCGTTTCTTTGACAGGGTCAGTTTAGAGACCTGATCGAATTGTTTAAGCGCGGCTTTATACCCCCGCTCGATCATCTGACTGCCTTTCCCAAACGAGAAGATACTGATCTTCCCGGATTTGACGTTGATGTTGAGATCGGATTGAGCGATCATGACCAATTCCGAGTCATTCACCATCAGGTCAATGATGCGTAAGGCGACATCTTTTAGCCCGGCTTCCGGATCAAACTCCGGCAGATCCTGCATGGTTACAGAAATTACTTTCTCAAAACCCATAGTCCGCAAAGGTTCAACGGGGACATTCATGAGAACTCCCCCATCCACCAGGTGCATGCCGTCAAACTTGGCGGACTGAAACACCAACGGAAAGGAACACGAGGCCCGTAAAGCAAAGCCTACTTCCGCTTCACTGATGACGATCGCGTGTTTTTCGTTAATGAAAGCGGCAGGATCGTTGGTGAAGAACACCGGTCGTCCGCTGACCAGATCGACGGCCACACACACAAACGGTGCTTTCAAATCCGATAAGTATCGAACCCCTAAGGCATCCAGATGCACTTTGAGGGCTTTATCGAAACCGGTGCTGGGAATAAACCCATCCGCCCGTTTGGTGACCAGCGGCACCAGATCCACCGGATTGGCCGTGAAGAGCTTTTCTTTTTTAACCGTTGCTTCCAAGTTCAAGAGTCGCTCCTGTAGTTCGCTGGCGGTGATGCCGGTAGCCATCAAGGCTGCGACGATCGATCCCATCGAGGTCCCCGCAAAACCATCGACAACTAGACCCTGTTCTTCAAAGGCCCGGTAGACGCCGATCTGACAATACGCTTTAATGCCGCCCCCCGAGAGCGCTAAACCGAGTTTTCGTTTCATACTCTCATTATACGCAAAAAAAACGCCCTGGATTAGAGGGCGTAGGCTTCTTCGGTAATGTCGGAACGGATCCAGGTCGATCCGGTGTGGTGTAAGAGATCCTGTGCGGCTTGCGGACCATCCGTATTGGCGGGATAGAGCTGAAGCATCACCCCGTGTTTGGTTTTGAAGGCACTCAAGGCACTCGCAAACTGCCAGGTCAACTCCACCATGTCCCACCCGGTAAAGAGTGTCTTATCGTGACGCAAGGCATCCCCCAAGAGCCGTTCATAGGCTTCCGGAGTGTTGATGCGATTCTCGTAGATGCAGCTTTGACAGAAGTTCATCATGACCGGGTTGATCGTTTGATCGGTTCCCGGTTTTTTCGCATTGAAGCGGAAGTAGATGCCTTCATCGGGTTGGATTTTGATGATCAGCATTTCCTGATGCGACTTGAGGTTGTCAAACAAGGGCGACGAAGGGGTCTTAAAGAGGACCGTAATCGTGGTGGCTTTTTGATCCAAGCGTTTTCCGGTGCGCAGATAGATTGGAACCCCGATGAATTTCTCATGGGAGGAACCCAACTTCAAGGCCACAAAGGTCTCCGTTACGGACTGCGGATCGACTTTGGACTCCTCACGATAACCCTTGAGTTCCCCGTTGGCGCTGTACTGACCCAATACCATCTCCGTCACGGAAAGAGAGCGGATGATGTCGCTTTGTTGACGCTGGATGGCTTCTTCACTACGTGAGGTGGGCGGATCCATGAGCACGTACGACAAGAGCTGAAGCAGATGATTCTGAACCATGTCTTGAATGGCTCCGGCCTTCTCGTAATAGGGTCCCCGATTCTCAACGCCGATGGTTTCGGCTGCCGTGATCTGGATCTCTTTGATGAAGTTGCGGTTCCAGATGCCTTCAAAGA
Organism: uncultured bacterium; assembly: GCA_903847945.1. Taxonomy (GTDB): domain Bacteria; phylum Bacillota_I; class Bacilli_A; order Erysipelotrichales; family Erysipelotrichaceae; genus UBA2212. The sequence goes on from CAINEY010000019.1 coordinate 29,372, forward strand.
GCCGATTGGCGAAACGGATCGCCAGAATGTTCTGGATCATTTCCTTTCCCAGATAATGATCGATGCGATACAGGTTGCTTTCTCCAAAGATATCGGTCAGAACGGTATTGAGATGCCGGGCATGCGTTTCATCTTCGCCAAAGGGTTTCTCCAGGATGACCCGATGGGTTCCTTGATTGAGGACTCCGGCTTCTTTCAGATTGCGGGCGATGGGTTCAAAATAGGCCGGAGCGACCGCAAAGTAATAGAGGTGATCCCCTTCGGATTCATCCACCAACAGGTCATAATCTTCCACCTGGGTAATTTCCATTTCGACATAACGAAACCGGGCTTCAAAGCGCGCAAAGATCTCCGGATCGACCCGAAAGCGCGATCCTTTCTCGATCCACGGACGGGCCGTCGCGACATACGTCACCGCCGTCAACGGTTTGCGTCCCACACAGGTGATCGTTAACCCGCTGGCCAATAAGCCTCGCGCTTCCAACTGATAGAGTGCCGGCAAGAGCTTGCGGTAGGTCAAATCCCCGGTGGAACCGAAAATGGTGAAGCGGGTGGCTTCAGTCATGTTTACCCCAGTGCTCATAATGGAAAGCCCCTTCCCGATCGGTTCGCTGATAAGTGTGCGCCCCGAAATAATCGCGTTGGGCTTGGATGAGATTGGTCGACAAGGACGTGCTGCGGAACGCATCGTAATAGCTTAATGCTGCCCCAAAAGCCGGCATGGGAACGCCGCTCTGAAGTCCCAAGGGCACGACGTGGCGTAAAGCCACGATCCCTTCACGTAAGACCTCTGTAAAGAACGGATCCAAAAGTAGGTTAGCTAGGGCTTTGTCGTCAAAGGCTCTAGCGATTTGATTGAGGAACTTCGCCCGGATGATGCATCCTCCACGGAAGAGTTTCGCGATGGCTTTAAAATCCAGATCCCACCCGTAAGCCTTTTGGGCTTTGGACAACAAGTCAAACCCTTGCGCATACGAAATGACTTTCGCCGCATACAAGGCTTTCTCAACTAAATCATCCAGGTTATCAGGAGCGGATACTGAGAGTGCTCCTTCCGGTAAGACCGATTGGGCAGCAATCCGCAAGGGACGATCCGATGAGATGAGCCGCGCATTGACGGCCGCTGTGATCACGGAGATATTGACGCCAAGATCCAAGGCTTCTTTGGACGTCCACAGCCCGGTTCCTTTTTGACCCGCCGTATCCAGGATCTTATCGACCAACTCCCCATCCCCCAGATCATCCTTGGTTTTAAAGATGTCGGCAGTGATCTGTATCAGGTAGGAATCCAAGGGACCTTTGTTGTATCGGTCGAAAAGAGTCGCCAATTGTGCGTTGGTGCGTGAGCCGACGTGCTTGAGCACATGGTACGCTTCGGCAATCAGTTCCATATCGCCGTATTCGATGCCGTTGTGCACCATTTTGACATAGTGACCTGAACCGTTCTCGCCGATGTAGGCCGTACAGGCTTCCCCGTCCACTTTGGCACTAATGGCTTCGAGGATCGGTTGGAGCTGCGCATGGGCTTTTCGATCCCCGGAAGGCATGATGGCTGGTCCAAAACGAGCCCCTTCTTCCCCTCCGGACACGCCCATCCCGATGAAATGGATTCCGTGTGCAGCCAAGGCTTTTTCACGCCGGATCGTATCTGTAAAGAACGTGTTTCCGGCATCGATCAGGATGTCGCCCTGGTCCAAAAGCGGAACGAGTTGATCGATCACGGCATCTACGGCTGAACCGGCTTTGACCATGATGATCAGTTTACGCGGCTTACTAAGGATTGAAACCAGTTCTTCGAGGGACGTAGCTAAGCCTAATTGCGGGTTTTGAGTGACCACTTCTTTAGCGACTTCTGTCGTCCGGTTATATACAGCAACCCGGTAACCGTGATCGGCGATGTTGAGGGCCAGATTCTTGCCCATGACCGCCATACCCAATACGGCCATATCAAACTTTTCCATAGGAACTCCTTAAGGCAGCGGATCAACCGTATTAAGTTGAGCCGTCTTGCGTGCTTTCAGCATCAACACATACGCCACATAGGCCAAAACGGTCGATACCAAGCCAAACCAGAAATAGAACACCAAGGTCAACGACCCTAAGGTATAGAGAATGGCTGAAGCCAAGGTAAAACCCGGGCTGTTTTTCGCATACGCCACCCAACCCAGAATCAGTCCAACCGAGAAAAGGATCAGGTGCGGAATCAAGAAGATCGATATTACAGCTAAAATCAGGATTCCCAAGCCGGCATCCCCGTTTTGTCCATTGATACTGAAAGCAATGAACAGGTAATACCCAAAACACAGATACAGGATGGTAAAGAGATTCGTAAAGAGTAAAAGCTGTGAACGTTTCATAGGTCACCTCGTGGTCATTATAATGGGCAGTCGTTGATTAAACAAACAGGACGCAACTAGTCCGCATCCGCAATGGTCTGTAAATGATCAGCGATGCGTTCAAAGGTACCGACGGTGTCGTCAAGTTGACTGATGCGGTTAGCCCGCAACCATTGTGTCCGGAAGCGACGGATGCGAATCGGCCATTCGTTGGCTAATTTCTTCAGCGTTTTACGGCGTAAACGTGACGGGGTGTCTTGATGCAAGGCGCGATAGGTCAAGATCAGGGTCTCAAACAAGTCGATGGATTCCCCCAGTGCTTTGAGTTGGGGACGCTGGGCACTGTTTTTGGATTTAACGAGTTTTAAGCGTAAGCGCCAATCCTTGATTTCCCGCAACATCAAGCCGTTGATCTCGGGTTCTCCGAAACGGTGATTCTTCAGGTGTTCCGCAAAAGAAGGTGTCTGACTGTAGGCTTGGTAGAAGAGCGTCATCAGATCCGTGGCGTTGGGTTTGGGCGTGCGTTGGTAACGATCGTAACGGCCCAGATCAGCCACCAAAGACCCGATCATCGCATTCGCATCTTGGATGAGGATCGTATTGAGATACGCAGTGGCATTGTGCATGGCCCCTTCACGGGTTGACCAGCTCTGTTGGGCACATAAGGCCAGTGGGAGCCAAGAGGCAGCGAAGGGTTGAGGATGTCCGGCATCGCCCCAGTCGGTCAATAAGACCCCTTCTCCGCCGTGATGTTTGACCGCGGCACAGGCATTGGCGATGTTTTCAACCATGTCCGTGGTCCGACCCAACAAGGAGTTCCAGGTGGAGGTTCCAGGTGCCGCCATAAAGCGGACTCCAGTCTCTGCGATGCGCTTAAGCGAGGTTTCAAAGGGATAATCCGCGTCATAACCCCAATCGACAAAAACCATGTTTTTGGGCAGTTCTCCAAGCAATTCGGGATACTGGTTAAGGATATCGCCCCACACCAAGGCGGTCTTCTTGTGGGCCGCAACATGACTGACCAGCTCTTTCAAATAGTCCAGATAGATGCGACCGACACCGACTTCATTGGCCTTGGCTTCGGTCTTTCCGTGACCCAACTCATAGGGTTCATCCAGGTTGAGGTGAAAATAATGCGATTTCGAAGCCTTAAGTACCGGAGTCGTGTAGGCTTTGACCAAGTTCAAGCTTCGCGGATCCAAGGGATTGACCGTACTTGGAGCCCGATGAGCCCCCCACATGTACATGCCTTCCTCCATGACTGCCAGATCTTTATAAGCCGGTAAAGCCAACCAGGCACTCATGTGACCCAAGCCGTTGTGGTTGGGTACCAGATCGATCATGCGGGCAGCGCAGTAGCGTTGTAAACGCATGAATTCGTTGAGGGTCAGTGGGGTATCGTGGGGTCCATAAAGCGCATCGAAGCCGGGATACTTGAAGGAGAAGCCTTCGACGTAAAGCTCAAAGTGATTATATTTGAGATCGGCCAATAAATCCGCGATGCCCATCAGCGTGGCCATCGTGGGAATCTTGTTGCGGCTGATGTCGAGCAAGTAGCCGCGCACCGGCAATTCCGGTTCATCGGTGATGACGCAGCCCGGTAAGCGGGACGGATACTGGATCAAGAGTTGTTTGAGCGTCTTGATGGCGTAGAAGGCTCCGTTGGGGGTGGCGTGTTCGATGCTGACGCCACTGGGATCGATGGTGAGCACATACCCTTCTTTTCCCAGATTCGCATTGAGCACAAAGCGCAGATGCGCCATGGAGGTCGCCAGCTGAAGTTTGACGATGCGTTTGAGTTCATCGGAAGCGGCCTTACTGAGCGGATTGGATTGGACGACCCAAGTGGTCGGTACAGCAAAAGGTTGTGGCGTATACGTTAAGTGTTTGACACCAGGCAAGAGGTTCATGTGATTCTCCTTGGTTTCTTCTTAGTTTCATCTTACACAAAAAACAGGCCGATTTGGCCTGTTTTTCGTCTTTTTTTTCGCTTATTTTGGATTATGCGGTAAGAAGTGTTGAATGATGTTGGCGACTTTGGAGATCGGTTGGGTTTGAAGAACGATCTTGCCCGGACCACTGATCACCGTATTGAAGAGGCCTTCACCGCCTAACAAGACATTCTTGACACCCGGAACCATCACGATGTCCATCGAACAGGTGCTTTCCATCAGTGCCAAATAACCGGTATCAACGATCATCTTCTCACCGGCACCCAATGTGTATTCCATCGCATGCCCATCGATCTCCACAAAGGCTGTGCCTTGACCGGAAAGCTTCTGCATGATGAAGCCTTCACCGCCGAAGAAACCGGCTCCGACTTTCTTCTGGAAGTGGACACTCAGTTCCACACCTTCCGTGGCGGCCAAGAACGCGGATTTCTGAACGACCACCGGGGCATTGGGCGAAACATCCACTTTGAGGATGGATCCCGGAAACGAGGAAGCAAAGGCAATCATGCCGGGTTTACCAACGGCCGTATAGCGATTCAAAAACAGACTTTCTCCGGAGACCAAGCGTCCAAACATCTTGCCGATGCCTCCGCCGGATGTCGTTTCCATTTTCATGGCATCGTTCATCCAACTCATGGAACCTCCTTCAGTAATCATCGTTTCGTTGGGATCGAGTTCCACGATCACGACAGGAAGCGGTGTGCCTTCAATGCGATAGTTCATAGGGTCCTTTCGATCCGGTACGGATCATTAAAGTTCTTCGATAAATTGAATGCCCAAACAGTTCAATCCGGTATGCGAGGCGATGACAGCCGCGATGTCATGAACGGCGATCGCATTGGGATCATAGCCCTTTTCCAGCAACAGCCGTTTGGCGTCCTGGGTGCGGTCTCCGGCGGCCGAATGGATGATGTAGATGGCCACCTTCTTGCCTTCAAAGGTATCGTGGAGGGTTTCGATGGTGTGTTCGAGGGCTTTACGTTCCGTACGGATCTTCGCATAGACATCGATACGGCCTTGCGTGGATTTATTGAGTTGCAGGACCGGTTTGATCTTCAAGAGGTTGGCCAGCGAAGCCGCTAGCGGCGTCAAGCGTCCGCCCTTAGCCAAATGATCCAGATCATCCGGCAAGATCAGGGTATTGCTGGTGGCAATGATGCGGTTTAAGCGTTCTTCGATTTCGCGAGCATTCAACCCTTGATCGGCCAATTTTTTGGCCTTGATGGCCACATGCTTTTGGATCAGACAGGTGCTGTAGACATCGATCACCGTGGTGGAGATCCCGACTTCTTCAGCAGCCAAACGGATCGATTGGTGCGTACTGGAAAGACCCGCTGAAAGCGGAATGGCCAGGACTTCGGTATAGCCCAGTTCTTTGATCTGTCGAAGCATGTCTTCCACCGATTGATACATCGGGGTGGAGGTCTTGGGATACTTCCCGTCTCTTAATGCCTGATAAACATCCTGGGTTTGCAGATCGACTCCGTCATGGTAAGTCTCGTTTCCTATCAGAACCAACAACGGGATGACAAAGATCCCGTGAGTTTTTGCTTCTGTTGTGGTGATTCCGCATCCGGAATCGGTCAATATCGCGATTTTCGTCATAACGTTCCTCTTCAATGTTCTTATTATACCAAGTCCCTTCCCCGTTTCGGTGAAGAACTGGACAACTTTATCTTTTTTCCGATGGTATACTGAAACTAATGCGAAAACGATGTGTGTGGTTATCCCTTATCCTTCTGCTGCTATGCAGTTGTCAGACGCCTTCTTCCGCGTTTACCTTAAAGCCGGGAATCGATTATCCGCATGAGTCTACGGTTCCGATCCAGCGGGTCACGATGACGTTCACCGGGGATCTGTTGTTTGAAACGGCCAACTATGCGGATGCCCAAGGCGATTTTTCGTCCTACTTCGCCGGGATCCAACCCTATCTCACCGGGGATTATGTGGTGGGTAATCAGGAAGTGGTCATCGGCGGTGAAACCTTAGGGGTCAGCGGAGATCCGTTTGTGTTCAATGCCCCTGCCGGACTCGCCAAGGAGCTAGCCGATGCCGGATTCAACGTGTTGACCCTCTCCAACAATCACGTCTACGATAAAGGACTGCCCGGGATCACCAATACCCTCAAGAATCTGAGTGATGCCGGCATCACCGCTATCGGTGTGACCGATGATCCCAAAAAAGCCAACACGATCCCCATTCTTGAAAAAAACGGCATCAAAATCGCCGTGTTGACCTACACTTACGCCATCAACCGCAAACCTCCGGCCTCATTGAGTTTCGTGACTCGTGTCTTCTTGAATTCCCAACGGGAATTCGATGCGCAGCGTGAAGCTCAGTTACGAGCCGATATTCGGGCTGCCAAAGCCCTAAGCGATGCAGTGATTGTCGCGATCCACTGGGGACGAGAGTTCACCTATACCCTATCGGATTCGCAACGCGATGCAGCCCGCGTGATGAATGAAGAAGGCGTGGATCTCATCATCGGCAATCATCCGCACACCCCGCAAACTGCCGACGTGTTGACCAGTGCCACAGGGCACAAAACGATCGTGTTTTACTCGCTGGGCAATCTGGTTTCGGGTGAGACGGATATTTATCGCACCAACGACTTCTTCAATGCGATGTTTCAAACGGGCATCTTGGTTCAAGCGACGATCGTCAAAAACACCTCAGCCAATCGCGTAGTGATCGACGAAATCAAGATTATCCCCATCGTTAATCACTTCGAAGTGGGTCGACGTGACTTCCGTTTGATTCCCTTGGTCGACTACACGGAAGAATGGGCAGCCCTGCATGCCCAACATGCAACGGTCCCCTTCTTTACCAAATCCTTCATCGATGAACAAATGCAGTTTCTGTATGCGGACTTCCTAAACGCTTTAGAACCCTAAACAAAACGTCCTGACGGACGTTTTTATATGTCAAATTCGAGATCCAAGAGTGGGGCGTGTTGTTGAGCGCCGTAGACATCGGTTTCCCGGATGTCTCCGCTGGCCATCGGACGGATAATGGTGGCTTTGATGGCGTTGGCCGGTTTGAAATGCACCAAGGCGATTACATCTGTTTCCGGAATGTGATACAGCTTCGCGATGGTCGATCTCGTGATGAGTTGACGGGCCACGGCCATCTCGTAAGTGGATTGGTCTTTGAAGATCACATCGAAGGTAATTTCATAAGGCCCGGAATTTTTAGAACGTATGACTTTCGCAAGGGAGGTCAGTTTGGTTTTCATGGTTACCTCACAGGGTCATCAAGCTGAGCTTGAAGGGAGCCACCGGATCGCTGACAGCCAAGAGGTGGTAGAGGCTGAAGTTGTAGACAGGTCCCACTTTGAAATCGCTGGGGGAATACGGAAAGGCCAGGTTACCGGCGGTTGCGATACGGCCTTCATAGCCGTAGTGCAACATCGTACTGCGCGCAAAACTGCAGATCGTATTGGCGATGTCTTGCGTCGGAGCGACCGCATCGATGACGATGGCCAACTCATGCGAGGTGATCGTTTTCTGCGGTTCCAAAGCACCCATGACGCCGTCACGGCCGTACACTTTGAAATTAAGGTGATAGTCCTTCAGCGTCTTGAAGTTGTCGTTGACGCGTTGGGTCACTCCGGCAAGGATGTCGTCGATCTTTTGGATGAAGAACGGATCCCGGACTCCCGCCAAACTCACCGTCCGATACCCCACCACTTTGGCAGCTTCCAGTTTGATCGTGTAAGGATCACTGGGAATGAACCGGCTGCCTTTGACTTCGACACGTTGTTCATCCAACTGGGTAAACACGCAATCGTGAAGATCGATGGTTCCACCCGGTCCCGGTAACACGTAAGGGTCAGTCTTTTCGTAAAGGGTATGAGCACTGACGCTGAGCGTGGTGCAACGGCGAATTGGATTGAGGGTTTGCAGGATGAAGGAATCCTTGGTGATGGTTCCCAGCATGCAGTCGGATCCGCTGCCCGGTGTAGAGGCAATGGCTGCACATTCCAGGATCTTCCCGCAATGCAGCGACAAGCCTTTATCGAAGCCTTTGAGGATCGGTAACGCCGCAAACACGGCCGGATCGTAAGCCCGTCCGGCGACGATGACATCGGCTCCGGTCTTTAAGGCTTCCAGATAGGGTTCAACCCCCATCTGACCGACAATGTGGGTCGATTGTAGGATGTCGTCTTCGGTGGCTTCCGGAGCTGGATGGAGCGGTTTAAGCTTTCCGGCACGATGAGCCGCCAAGACTTCTTTTGGATCGAAATCCGCAGTAATAACAGCCATCCTAAAGTGAAGGCCCTGCTCAAGCGCGATTTCGCGGATAATATCCAAGGTCCATTCCAGATGCGGCTTGGCACCACTGCCTCCGGCACTACCGACCAGCACGGGAATGTGGTGTTCGATCCCCGCACCGATCATGATGCCCAAATCGCGTTTAACGGCGAATCGATCCGTGAAGGAAACACCGGCGCCTAAGTAATAGGGTCCCGGATCGGTACTGCCGGCGTCGACAGCGATGCAGTCGGGATGATGCGCCATACCGGCTTCAAAGCTAGCCATAGGGAATCCATACCCCAAGATGGCCGTCGTGCTTAAGATCTTGATTTCGTTCATACGTTCTCCTTACGGGCCAAGGCTTTGGTCAAGGCAATGATGCGCTGCATTTCATTGTGAACGATCATGTAGCCTTCATCGACGCCCATGCCGGGTTTGGCCAGAATCTGATCGGGACGCGTAGCCATGGCCAAATGGACACAGACTTTGGCACTGACATCGGTCTCATTGCAGGTTCCGCCTTGATAGGCCCCGATACCTTTGGCTTTACAATACAACACGGCTTCAACCGTATTCTGAATCCCACCCAAATCCGGCGTTTTGATTTGGACCATGTGTCCAGCCTTGTGATCGGCAAAATATCGGATATCTTCAAGCGTATTGCACCACTCGTCCGCCACGATTTCGACGTTGATCCCCCGCTCATCCAACTGGGCGGTGATCTCAGCCAATCCTTGCATCGTCGCTTCGCGATCGTCCCAATCCACGGGACCTTCAATGCGTAAATGGTAGGGATGGGCGGCTTCTTCCAAGGTCTTGAGATAATCGACCAGAGCCTTGGTGTCATGACCAAAGATGATTCCCAGGGTACCATACAGATCCAAGTGAATGACCGGATGATAGTCCGAAGAGGGTTTGTGATCGGTGATGCGATGACGCAACCAGGTCACATACTCCAAGAGAAGTTCGCCATGACGGCCCAGTTTTGAATCGACGTGATTGATCAGGCCGTGCGGTAAGACAGCACTGCCTTTGAGGATCATCTTGTCGACATTAGCGTAACGGTCATCCCCGCTCTGACTGAAGATGGGAATGGGTTGCGGATCAAGGGTCAAGCCGTACTCATCGGCAATGACCTGAGCCATTGTGCGGTGAGTCGCTTTGGCGACCGCATCCAAGAGCGCTTGAGTGATCCCATAGCGTAACGCCGTATGGATCCGTTTTCCGTTGAGTTCCAAGTGATCGAACTCGTCAGCCAAGGGTTTAAAAGCGGTCAAGGATCGGTTCATCAAACGCGGTTTGATTTCGTTTTCGACCACTTGCGCAAATTCGGCTGCCAAGAAGAGCGGATCCCGTCCTCCGGCACCGCTGTATTGCACGGCACAACAATCCCCCAAAGCAACTTGACCGTCGCTGAGGATGAGTTGAATGGATAACGATTCCCCGGCTTGACGGATCTTCGTAAAGCCCGGCGTCACCGGATCTCCCACATAAAAGTTTCCGTCATGGGCGGCACCGTTTTTAATGGCGCGCTGATCATCAAAGAAGAATCCGGTACGACCGCAACTGGTCACAACATCGAGTATCATCGTGGGCTCCTATCGGGGACGGCCAACCAAGTGGCCTTTACTGACGGCATAAATATCATCGATGACCATCTGGAAACTGACCTCTCGCCGTTCGGCTTTGGCCCGTTCTTCCAGTTTGGCCCGATGGAAGGCTTTGAGGTCTTCATCAAACGGCAAGTTCCCAAAGTCCAAAAACCGGACGGCTCCGTGATGATCACGGGCCGGAAGGGCTTTATTGGCGTTGCAGAGCGCCGGAGCAAACGGCACGTCGATCAACCCGGCTTCGAAGCCGCGAACGACACTGATCCCGAAATCGTTTTGACCCAAAGTCAATACAGCTTCCAGGATCGAGCGGGTTTCCCGATCGATGATGGCCATCTCCGCTTGGATCAACGTGTGTTCGATGGCGACTTGATCCTTCAACATCATCGTCAGCTGTTTGGTGGTTTTTAGACCGTTGGCGTTGGCGGCTGCTGTCGGAACGCCATAGGCTTCATGCGGGGATTTGACGATGACTTTGGTGGCCCCTGCCAAGACGGCCGTTGCGGCCCCCCAGGCGATGACGCCGTAGGCTTTGGCTTCATCCTGCGGGAAGCCTCCCATCCATTGATGGAAGACCGTGGTGACTTGAACCTTGTCAAAACCATAGCGGTGCAAGTACTCGTGCATCAGTTTCTCCAAGGTGCGGATCGCGGCGATGTCCTGGATGAGGTTACCGCACTGGCCATAGCCAACGGTGATGCAGGTAACGCCTTGTTGGGCTGCCAACAAGCTCTCCAGGATGGCGACACTGTGGGAAATGCAGGGAGGAACCAAGGTGCCGGTCAAGGGCCCAAAGGGTTCCCGGTTGATGGTGATGCCGTGATCTTGGTAATACCCGATCAAGCGATCGACGTATTGCCAATCCGTGATGGTACGTTCCAGCGAATGATTTTTCGCATACGGAATATTGTAGGAAATACCTCCGCCTTCAAAGGATGTAAAGCCCCCGGCCATCGTGATTTCCGCCAGTAATCGGGCATCCGGTGTTCCGTGACGCACTTGAAGCGGGACCTGCAGGTTTTCGACAATGCGTCGACACACCGCAACCCCGTGATTGACGGCTGGAAATCCATTGAGCAACGATTTACCTGTTTTGATGGACTCATCGATGCCGACTTTGGCTTCGGCATACCGGTTATGACGTGTATAGGAATCGATGGTCGTCGGCAACAAATCGGCCGTCCCTTCATCCTGAAGGGTTTTAAGAAGCTTGAGGTGTTCTTCGGGTAAGGCGACTCCGGCCCGCGGCTGAATGAGGGTTTCCCCTTCCGCCTTGGCTTTCATCAGTCGGGCACTGAAGCGTTTCTGCGGGGCAATGGCTTTCTGATACGCCAAAGCTTCCTCGAGATCGACTTCTTTTCCGGTCTCCCATTGGGCTAATACGTCTGCCCGTTGGGCCATAAACTCGGCTAAAGGCATCTTATGATTGATCATGGGTCAACTCCTCCACGGTTTGTTTGAGTAAGGTCAAGACGGCATCCGGATGGCTTTTCGCCAAGAGCCCTAAGCCGCTGATGACATAGTGTTTATCCAAGGCGTAATGCGGATCCACAGGCAAGAGGATCTCGGGTTGAGCCGGATTGTATCGGACCTGACTCAAGATCTCTTGGACATCTTTCGCATGGATCAGCGGACCGCCGATCCCGATGACGGTCTTTAATGGACGAAGGTCCTTTCCGACTTGAAGATCGATGCGCCCCATCGGGGTGTAGGCGCTCTCCAGTCGTCCGGCATGTCGCTGTGCCGCCAATCGGGCACAGGCCCCAGCCAAACGGACATCAAAGTCAGGATTAGCTGCTTGATGGGGATGTAGCGCTAAGGAATGAGCGTAATCCGATAAGCCCTGATCGACACTTTCCACACGGGACAAGTGGTCAATGACCGAGGCCGCATTGAAGCGAACCCCCAAGTCCCCTTCCACCGTGCGTTTGATGAGCGGATCCGGAAGACCCCGCACCATAGCGTTGTCGGAAACCGGTAAACGCTGATGCATCGTGTAGACATCGGTGGTCGCTCCCCCGATATCCACCGCCATGAGATCCCCCCAACCGGGTTGGTTCGGGGTTCCATTGGCTAGTAAGCTCAGCGCATCCAGCACACTGGAGGGCGTCGGGTATACCACGTTCTCGATGACGGATGCGACCGACGAAAGCCCTTTGGCTTTGACGATGGTATCCAGAAACACGGCACGGATGGCTTCGCGGGCCGAATCGACCTGAAGCACCCCGGTCGTCGGCATGACGTTGTCGGAAACACTTACGGTAAATCCGTGCTGGCGCAAGATCGGTACCGCAACATCGGCAGCGGATTTATTCCCGGCGTAGATGATGGGAAAGCGCGGGGTCAACCGTGACAACGCTTTGGCGTTGGCGATGATGACTTCTTGGTTACCGCCGTCGGTTCCGCCCGCCAACAGCAATACATCACATTGAGCCGATTCGATGGCCTCCACTTCCCGTTCGGAGAGCGTAAAGGAATAGGTCCCCACAAGTTTCGCTCCGGCACTGGTACACGCCAGGGTTGCGGCTTTGAGGGTCAGATCCGGCACTAAGCCAACCGCAATCATCTTCAGTCCGCCTTTGGCAGAACTGCAGAGTCGGGTAGCGGTCAAGGGATGAGCGGCAATCACGTCTGCCAGCTTTGCCTTGACGGCCTCGATGCCTTCGACGATGTCGGTTTGAGCCGTGGTCGGTGCTTGGGCATGACCAAGGATCTTGACTTCGTCCGTATCGACGATTAAGCCTTTGGTGAAGGTCGATCCGACATCCAAGAGTAAATACGTGCCCATTAGCCCAAAGCAGCCAGATCGGCCTTTAAATCGGCAATGCCTTGATTAATGTCGGTTCCCGGAGGATACACGCGATCAAAACCCATGGCTTTGAAGGCTTCTTCGACCGGCTCAAAGTCCGTCTTGCCGACCACCAGATTCCCGCCGGCATAAAGCAGCACCTTCTCGAGACCGGCTTCCTTGAGCAGATCCCCCATGCCGCGGCAATCCAACTCCCCGTGTCCGTATAAACTGGACACAAAGATCGCCTTGGCATTCGTTTCAATGACCGCATCGACAAATTCCTTCTGCGACACCATGACGCCCAAATTGACGACATTGAAGCCGGCTTGCGTCAATGCATAGTCGATGATGCGGTTACCGACCGCATGCACATCGGCACCGATCACTCCGATGACCACTGTAGTTTTTTCCATAGTTCCCCTAGTCTCCGAAGTGATTGATGCGATGGATGTCGTGGATGGTTTCTTCGGTGACCATCCCGACCAGTTCGTAGGTCTTCTTGACCGGATCATAAACGTAATCGTCCAAGAGCCGGAAGTTCTTGATTTCTTGGGTGTGCCGCACATGGATGCGCGGTCCCGTACAATGCTGGATGATCGAGGATCCGATGGTGATGTGGGTCGCATCCTTGTAGGTGATTTCCGCATCGGTGGCAATCAACGCGTTCACTTTGGCTTCCAGGTCCTTGACCGGTATATCGGGTTTCGTGTTAAAGGACAAGATAAAGCCGTGTTTGACATCCCCATGACCATCACAGACGATCCCGTAATCACTCTCTAGGATATGCACCAAGAGGTCTTCGGCACTATGGGCCATCCGACGATAGCGCAAGGATTTGTAGACCGTGCCTTTCAAATCATCGGGTTCAGGGCCAAAGAGGTTGGGTCGAACCACGATCACTTCTTCCCCGATGGCCACCAACAGTTCCCCGTTGATGCCCAACTCGTGATAGATCGAATCGAAGTGTTCCAACACGATGCGCCGTTCCTGAGCTAAGGCCGCCTTAATGGCATCCACCAGTTCATAGCGTTGCACAAAAGCTAATTCAAAGCGCACATCGAGGTGATAAGTATGCGAACTGAACTTGTGCCGTTGCGCATCACGAATCAGCGGTGCCGGGCGTTGATTGATCCCGTCATCGTCATTGGTCAGTTCCAAACCCGGAAACATGCCTTTGATGAGCAGCGATTTTCCGCTTCCGGCATCCCCGATGATCCCAATCAGTTGATCGGTGGGCAATAAATAGCGTTGGGCAATCTGATGTCCCAAAGCTACCATGCGCTGACTGCCTCGCGGGGCAAAAAACGTCGCATACCGCAATGGTTCATGAAACGACAGCATGTTTTCCTCCAGATAAGATCACGTAAAAACGCGATGAATCATCGCGCAGGTGGTTAAAGTGATCGGGCTTGATACTCAATGGGTTCATAGACGACAGCGAGTTCTGTCTTCTTAAGTTTACCATGTAAAGCGCTTTCAGGAAACCCACTTCGGGTTCACTTCGTTGAAACTTCGTTGGCAGCGTGGGCGACAGCCAAGGCTACCGTTTCAGCGACTCGCGGATCCAAGGCGCCTGGTAAGATCATTGTAGGGCTCAGGTCATCTCCCACTAGATTAGCCAGGGCATCCACGGCCGCCTGCATCATCGCCGGGGTGATGCGTTTGGCTTGAACCGATAAAGCGCCTTTAAAGAGTCCCGGAAATGCCAGGACATTATTGACCTGATTGGGTCGATCGGATCGTCCGGTCGCTGCGATCGCTGCACCACCCCGGATCGCCTCATCGTAACTGATTTCCGGTGTTGGATTAGCCAACGCAAATACGATCGGATCCTGTACCATCGATCCCACCATGGCTTCACTGACCAGGTTGGGCGCAGAGACCCCGATGAACACATCGGATCCTTTGAGGGCATCAGCCAGGGATCCAAAACGTGGAGTTGAGGGAATCAAAGTTAATAGTTCTTTTTGAAGGAAGTCCAGCGACTCCCGATCGGCGTGCAGTTGTCCGGCCTTGTCAAACACCGTCAAATGACGAGCCCCTAACCCGTGCAGCATCTTGACGATGGCACTGCCGGCTGCCCCGGCACCGCTGATGACAAGACGCACCTGACTCAAGTCTTTGTGGACCAGTTTCAAGGCGTTGCGTAAGGCTGCACTGACCACGATGGCGGTTCCGTGCTGGTCATCGTGAAAGACCGGGATATCCAAGGCTTCCACCAAAGCGCGTTCGATTTCGACGCAACGTGGTGCACTGATGTCTTCGAGATTAATCCCGCCAAAGGCTGGAGCGAGGGCTTTGATCGTGGTGATCAAGGTTTGCGGATCCTGAGTATCCAGGGCAATCGGCACGGCATCCATATCCCCAAACGCTTTGAACAAGGCACACTTCCCTTCCATGACCGGTAAACTGGCCAAAGGACCGATATTGCCTAAACCTAAAACGGCACTCCCATCCGTAATCACGGCAACCGTATGCCCCTTCCCCGTGTAGGTAAAGACGGCTTGCGGATCCTTGGCGATCGCGACGCACGGGGCAGCAACCCCGGGCGTATACGCCAAACTCAATTCCGCTTTGGTGGAGACCGGTGAAACGACCTGGGTGCGCAATTTTCCGCGCCAAGCGGCATGCGCATTCAGTGCTTTCTCATCGTGTTCAGTCATGGGAATCCTTTCGATACAGGGCTTGTTGGGAGGTGTATAGGTTGTTGCCGAAACAGTCGATGGTCACGATCGCCGGAAAGTCGTTCACGGTAAAACGATGAATGGCTTCGGTACCCAAATCCGCATAGGCAATAACGTCACTGGCGATGATACTTTCTGAGATAAGCGCACCTAATCCTCCAATGGCGGTAAAATAGACCGCATGATTGCGAACGAGAGCCTCGATAACCGCTGAGCTGCGATCGCCTTTTCCGATGATTCCTTTCAAGCCATAATCCAAAAGAGCCGGAGTAAAAGGATCCATCCGATAACTGGAGGTGGGACCCGCTGATCCGACGACCTGTCCGGGTTGGGCCGGGGTCGGTCCGACGTAGTACACCGTGTGTCCTTTAAAATCAACCGGTAAAGGTTCCTTGCGATTCAAGGCTTCAAACAACCGCGCATGGGCGGCATCCCGCGCCGTGTACAGTACACCATTCAGGTGAACCAGATCACCGGCGTGTAATGTCGAGATGACCTCATCGGTCAAGGGTAATGTGATGTTCTTGGCGTTCATACGATGGCCTTGGCATGCCGGGAGGCATGGCAGCTGATGTTGACGGCAACAGGAATCGACGCGATGTGAGTAGGATACGTCTCGATATTGATGGCTAAAGCCGTGGTAGTTCCACCCAAACCAGCCGGTCCCAAACCTAGAGCATTGGCTTCCACCAAGAGTTCTTTCTCAAGTTCTGTATACTTTGGATCGGATGTCGGATGATCGGTTGATCGCAGCACGGCCTTCTTCGCCAACAGGGCCGCCATTTCAAATGTTCCACCGATTCCCACCCCCACGATCATGGGGGGACAGGCATTGGGACCGGCTTTTTGGATTGTGTCCAGGATAAAGCGCTTGACACCGTCTACTCCAACCGACGGGGCAAACAGTTTTAAGGCACTCATGTTTTCACTGCCGAAGCCTTTGGGCATCACTTCGAGTTCTACCCGATCGCCGCTCACCAGTTCCAAATGAATGACTGCCGGGGTATTGTCTTTCGTATTGAGTCGCGCATACAACGGATCACTGATCACGGATTTACGCAGATAGCCGTCGCGATAGGCTTGTCGGACGCCTTCGTGAATGGCGTCGTTGAGATCGCCGTCCACCAGGTGCACATCTTGACCCAACTTCACAAAGACTACCGACATGCCGGTATCCTGACAGATGGGCCTGTGTTTTTCTTTAGCGACCTGATCGTTTTCTATGATTTGAGCCAAAACGCTCTTGCCTAAGGGCGAGGCTTCGCTTACGACATGACGCTGCAGGGCGCTGAGCATCGACGATCCAATGTCGACATTGGCTTCCATAAACAAGGTTTTAACCGTTTGGGTGATAACGGAAACGCTGAGAGTTCGCATAAGGCTCCTTGAAGGTTGTCTTTATTGTAGCACGCACTTCCTTAGGAATACACCCTTCCCCTAAGTCACCTTTTCAGGCATAATTAAATGGTGAACTCACATAACCCTTACGCTCACCTGGATGATGTCATTGACGCCCTCAAAAGGGGTGAAACCGTGCTGATCCAAAGTCCGATCAAGACCCGTTTTCGTCTAGATAACGAACGAATCCGCGTCAATCAAACCCATTTTCAAACCATGATCGATTGGATCACATTTGAGGATCTCTATGGCTTAGCGGTCTTCTATCCCGTGGAAGCCTCCAAAGAATCCGACATCGATCCGTTGAAAGACACGGAATACTACGCTTTCAAACACAAATGATCATTCTCCCAACACGTCGTTTTGAGCCCCGGTATTCACAGGTACCGGGATGTTTTCCAATTCTTTGAGTGCCTTTAAAAACACGATCAAGGTCAACACAGCAGCTAAACCATCCGCAATGGGAGCCGCATACAGGATCCCCTGTAGGCCATAGAGCATCGGCAAGATCAGTACGGCCGGAATCAGAATCAGGACTTGACGGGTCAGGGTCAGCACCATGGCCGTTTTATAACGTCCGATGGCTTGGAAGAAGTTGGCACCCAAGATCTGAAATCCCACGACCGGCAACATCAAAAACCAGGTGCTTAAGGCTGGAACCGTAAACGCCATCAATGCGGCATCGCGGTTAAACAAGGCCACCAAGAGCGACGGAAAGAAACGAGTCACCAGAAACCCAGTCCCCACGATCACCGTGGCGATGCCCATGGCTTTCAAAATGGCTTCTCGTACGCGTTGGATTTGGTGTGCCCCGAAGTTGAAACTGACGATGGGTTGAACCCCTTGGTTAAGACCAATGACCGGCATGACCAGGAAAGTTTGAACACTGTTGATGACGCCCATTCCGGAGATCGCCAAATCTCCGCCATAGGTCAACAGTGATTTATTGAGGACGGTGTTGAGAACACTGCTGGCCAGTTGAAGTAAAAATCCCGGTAAACCTAACGCAGCGATCTGTTGGATCAAGGCGGGTTGGATGCGTAAATTAACTTTGTGCAAGTGATGATGACTGCGTTTACCGATAAAGTAAAGCACCACCCAGGTTGCTGAAACGGCTTGAGCCAAAATGGTGGCCCAGGCAGCCCCGGCCATCCCCCACCCAAACCCATAAATAAACACCGGATCCAGCACAATGTTGATGCCGGCCCCGATAAACATCGTCATCATGGCGATTTTCGGACTGCCATCGGCACGGACAAAATGATTCATGCCCAGACTGACGATCTGAAAGACAGAACCCAAGAAAATGACGCGCAGGTAATCCGCCGCATACGGCAAGACCGTTTCCGAAGCACCAAAGAGTTGCAGGATCGGATTGAGGAACACTTCCCCAAAGATCGTATACGACAAACCGGTCACCACCAGCAAGACAAGTGCATTGCCCAGAACCTGCTCGGCTTCCTGGGGTTTCTTTTGACCCAGTCGGATCGCAAAAAGCGTCGCTCCACCGACCCCAAACAAGACACCGATGGCCAACTGAATCAGCATGAGCGGAAAACTGACCGTGATCCCTGCCAATCCGTTGGGCCCTAAATCGGCCGCATTACCGATGTAGATGCGATCGACGATGTTGTAGGTGGCACTGACCACCATCCCGATAATCGCCGGAACGGAGAATTTAAGAATGAGGGTTCCGATTTTTTCGGAACCCAAAGGGTTGTGATGCGTCATGGTTTCTCCGTTAAGGGGTGGTAGTGATGAGGCTATCCAACAGTTCGCTCAGTTTATGAGCCCCCTGTTGATTCAAGTGATCGGCATCGTAGAAATCACCGAGTTCAAAGCGATCGTCACTCAACAAATCTAGAACCGTGACCAACGCGTTGGATTCAGCTAATCCTTGAATAATCTCCCGGGTCTTCGTCATCTGCGCAGCGCTGATCCGTTCAACATAAGCGGCTGTTGCCGGTGGAATCAGCAAAATCACCCGTTGCCCCTTGGCGGTTACTGAAGCAACAAACTCAGTCAATGCTTGAGTTTGCTGTTCAAGGGCTGACCAATCCGAATACGTGTGACGGGAAGCCGCCAAAATGGCACTTTCCGTGAAATCCAGCGTGGTTGAAGCCGGTTTGGCTTGGAAACCGAAATCGTTGATCCAAATGGGATTCTGATTCGACACGTAGTAACGCCATAGTTTCAATGCACTGGTTTTAAAGGCATTGCTGAAGAGCTCCGTTTGATTCTCCAAACTCCAAGGTAGCTTTAGGTCATAATACATCGCATAGTTGGCCAAACGCCATTGCTCCAAGCCGGTTGCCAAGGTGGAGAAAAGCGAGAAGGACGAAACCGTGATGACCACCGTGGATAGATTTGGTAACTGCGGCGCAAAACGCTGATAAAGGCGGTAATCCAAGTCAATGCTTTGCGAAGGATGAGCCAGATTATACCCTTCAATGCTCATCACGGAAGGATCGATCCCATACAAGGTGTGGGAACTGCCGAAAAATAGCACTTCAAGAGACTCGGCTTTATCGATGACAGCCTTGGCTTTGGTGGCGTAATCATTGGGAATGGACCGCAAAGCACCTTCAGCCAATCCACCGGCCAAGACAATGGGTAAGAGAAACAACATCAGTTTGGTGAGGAAATTTTTCATAGTTAGAACTGGAAGTACACAAACGCTTGGGAGGAGACGCCAAACGCGATCACAAGGCCCAACACGGCATAATAAATAGCCCACCGCACCGGCCGGCTTTGAACCAGTCCGACGCGTTCCAGTGCATACGAGCCTTCACGGCCCAGCCATTCCACCACCACCAGGACCGAAATGGCGAAGATTGCCACACCAATGTCGAGCGTCAATGTAGGCAGTTGGAAGAGACTCAGCGAGAACAGTCCTTTAAAATACTGCAGGGCTTGTTGGATGGATACGGCTCTAAAGAAGACCCATGCCAATGTCGATAACGTGAATGTCAGCAACATTTCGCCCAGTTCACGGGCGTTGGGAAGCAACTTGCCTTTAGCGACGATATCCAGATGTTTTCGGTTCTGGCGCCGAAGAACCAGCGGCAGAAACAACAGCGCATTGGCCGCACCCCAAGCCACAAAGGTCCAGTTGGCCCCATGCCATAAACCGCTGACCAAGAAGAGCACCATCGTATTGACCACGGTACGGGCATAACCTTTTCGGTTGCCCCCCATGGGAATGTAGACATAATCGCGAAACCACGTCGATAACGAAATGTGCCAACGCCGCCAGAACTCGGCAATATCCCGTGAAAAGTAAGGGGTCGCGAAGTTTTTCATCAACGTGATCCCAAAGAGTTTCCCTACCCCAACGGCCATATCGGAATACCCCGAGAAGTCTCCGTAGATCTGAAACGCAAAGAGCACGATGCCTAAAGCCAGCGTCGATCCGCTTTGGGCACCGACGTTCGCAAACACCGCATTGACGACTACAGCCGCATTATCGGCCACGACGACCTTCTTAAACAAGCCCCACAGGATCTGACGCATCCCATCACTGGCTTCTACCCCGTTGAAGTGACGCGCCGTTTTAAACTGAGGTAATAAGTTCGCCGCCCGTTCGATCGGACCGGCCACCAATTGCGGAAAGAAGCTGATGAAGGCGGTGAACTCAATGTAGTTGTGTGCTGCCTTCAAATCCCGGCGGTACACATCAATCGTATAGCCCATCGCTTGAAAGGTATAGAAACTGATACCGACCGGTAAGATAACATTGAGTCGGTCCACGCTGAGTGACATCCCGAAAAAGCGCACCACGTCAACGAAATTCGCCACAAAGAAGTTGGCGTACTTGTAGTACCCTAAGATTCCGAAGTTCAGGATGATGCAACTCAATAAGATCCACAGCCGTTGACGACGATCTTCAACCGTATCCATCCAACGACCCGTGATGTACGCCGTGGTGATGCTGAGAATGAATAAAAACAGATAGCGCCAATCCCACCATCCATAGAAAACGTAACTGGAAATGACGATAATCAGGTTCTGTAATTTAACCGATTTACGCGACAACCAATACAGGGTGAAGACGATCGGCAAGAAAATGGCAAAATCAAACGAGTTAAAGAGCATGGCATCACCTAAGGCTTCATTTTAGAGTGCCTACCCCTTGATGTCAAGGAAGCCTCAGGGTTTCATTTCGAGACCTTAACGCTCAGGTTGAACTTATGTCGGAGTCCTCGTGTTTTTATCCCCTTTTTCAGTCACTTTCTGTCGCCTTGAACCTCTCGAAAACCTTTTACGAAAGCGATTTCACAAAACTCTCAACTTTGCTTATTTCAATGCTATACTAAATATGGCACGATGTAATCGATTACATCAGATCCTAACAATCACGAGAGGAAAATCCACCATGACATCGAATTTATGCTTTGGAAAGGCTCCGCTGAAACTCAACCCGGCATCGGTTGAGCTCAAAACGGTCACGATCGACGGAGAATCCACCTTTAAGATCGAAAACTACGACAAAATGGCTCCCTTCTTCATGACGGTCGTCAGTGATGTCGATCACTGGATGTTTATTTCCAGTACCGGTGGACTGACCTGCGGACGCAAGAACCCCGATAATGCCTTGTTCCCGTATGAAACCGACGATAAGATCCACGACAGTGTCGAAACCACCGGCTCCAACTCGATCCTGGTGGTCACCAAAAACAACCAGCACTACGTGTGGAAACCGTTTTCGACTCACCAGAGCAATGTCTATGCGATATCCCGCAACCTGTATAAAAACACAATCGGAAACAAGATCCGTTTCGAAGAGATCAACCACGACTTAGGTGTTGCCTTCTGCACCGCCTGGAAAAACAGTGACGCCTACGGCTTCATCAAAACCTCCGAAGTTCGTAACCTCAGTGATCAACCGGTCTCGGTTCGTGTCTTGGACGGCATAAGAAATCTTCTGCCGTACGGGGTCAATTCGAACCTTCAAACCTCGTTAAGCACCCTTTTGGACGGGTACAAACGCTGTGAACTGGTCAAGGAAGTCGGATTGGGCATTTACACTCTGAGTTCCATCCTCTCCGACCGGGCTGAACCCAGCGAATCGCTCAAGGCCACCACCGTGTGGTCCAAAGGCTTGGATCATCCCACGATTCTCCTCTCCGAACAACAACTCCCCACCTTCGAATCCAACCAACCGATCACCGAAGAAACCGACGTGAAAGGCCGTCGCGGCTCCTATTACGTTGTCAGCGATCTCAACCTGAACGCCAATTCAGCGAAAGATTGGGTCATCGCCGCCGAACTCAACCAAGGCCCCTCTCATGTCATCGCCCGCGTCAAATCGCTGAAAGACGACCAGGATCTGATCGCCAAGATCAATGCCGATATCGCCAAAGGCGACGCCAACCTCAAACGGCTGGTGTATACGGCTGATGGCTTACAAGTCAGTGCCAATCAGAAAGTCAGTAACCGTCACTTCTCCAACACCCTCTACAACATCATGCGCGGTGGAGTCTACGCCAACGACTACTGGATCGATCGCGAGGATTTCGAATCGTTCGTCAAGGTTTGGAATAAGCCGGTTCATGCGCAATACACCACCTTTATCGAAGCCTTACCCAGCACCATCCGTCATGATGCGCTCCTTGCCAAAGTCGAAGCCCTCAACGCTCCGGACTTTGAACGCTTGGTCATGGAATACCTGCCCTTGACCTACAGCCGTCGTCACGGGGATCCCAGCCGGCCCTGGAATCGTTTCAGCATCGAGATCGTCAAAGAAGACGGCAGCCGTAAACTGAACTTCGAAGGCAACTGGCGCGACATCTTCCAAAACTGGGAAGCCTTATCGATCTCTTATCCCGACTTCACCGAAAGCATCATCGCCAAGTTTGTGAATGCGTCGACCGCTGACGGGTACAACCCCTACCGCATCACCAAGAGCGGCATGGATTGGGAAGCCCCCAATCCGCACGACGCCTGGTCCAACATCGGCTATTGGGGCGATCATCAGATCATTTACCTCTTGAAACTGATGGAGCTTTCCAAAGCCTACAACCCCTCCAAACTTCACGATTACCTGCATAAACCGATCTTCGTGTACGCCAATGTCCCCTACCGCATCAAAGGCTTTAAGGCGCTCATGGAGAACCCGCACAACAGCATCGACTACGATTATGACCTGGATGAAAAAGTCGATGCCTTGACCGCGCAAATCGGTGCTGACGGAAAACTCATCCACCGTAACGGTTCTACCGTTAAAGTCAATCTCTTGGAGAAACTGTTGGTGACCATGTTGTCCAAACTCACCAACTACGTCCCTGAAGGCGGGATCTGGATGAACACCCAGCGTCCCGAATGGAACGATGCGAATAATGCCTTGGTCGGTAACGGCTTATCGATGGTCACCCTGTATTACCTTCACCGCTACCAGCGTTTCCTGCAATCCCTGATCCAAGAATCCGGTTTAACCTCGATCGAACTCTCGACCGAAGTGCTCCACCTCTTCCAACAAACCGACAAGGTCTTATCAGCCTCGGCTCATCGTTTAGGCAAACCACTCAGCGATGCCGAACGCTTCGACATGGTCCAAGCCTTAGGCCAGATCGGTGAAACCTACCGTAACACCGTTTACACCCAAGGATTCAGCGGTGAAAAAGCCACGCTTTCCATGGCTCAGCTCAATACCTTCCTCACCACCAGTCTGGCGCATCTCAACGACTCCATCCACAAAAACAAACGTCCTGACGGACTCTACCACGCCTACAACCTGATCAAGTTTGACGGTCACGCGTGCTCTCTGTCGCACCTGTATGAAATGTTGGAAGGCCAAGTCGCCGTCCTCAGCTCCAAAGCCCTCTCGGCCCAGGAAACCTTAAGTGTGCTCAGTGCTCTGCGTACCAGCGCCATCTACCGTGCCGATCAGGACAGCTACATGCTGTATCCCAATCGTGAGTTGCCCAAGTTCCTCGATAAAAACATCATCCCCAAGGAACAGGTCAATGCCTCCCCGATCTTAGTCAACGAACTCAAATTGAAACGGACCCGTTTTATCGAAGTCGATGTCAACGGCAACTACCATTTCAACGGAACCTTCCGTAACGGAGCCGACATGGAGTACGCCCTCAAAGCCACCGGTGAATACAAAGCGGATGACATCCGTCACGTTAAGAATCTCTTTGCGGATCTCTTCAATCACCATGCCTTCACCGGCCGTTCCGGGACCTTCTACAAGTATGAAGGCTTGGGTTCAATCTACTGGCACATGGTGTCAAAACTCGCCTTAGCGACCCAGGAAAGCTTCATGGACAGCTTCAACGCGCATGGCTTGGATGCTCAAGCCAAAGCCTTGCGTGAGGCCTACCGCATCACCAAAGCCGGCATCGGGATCGAAAAATCCCCGGCCCTCTACGGTGCCTTCCCCACGGATGCTTACTCGCATACCCCCTCCTTCGCCGGTGTCCAACAACCCGGATTGACCGGTCAGGTCAAAGAAGACATCATCGCCCGTTTCACCGAACTGGGTGTTCTGGTCAACGAAGGCCGTGTGCACTTCGATCCGGTTCTTCTTGATCGTGCCGAGTTCTTAAGCCAAGCCCAAACCTGGACCTTACCCCGTCCAACCGGTTTGACCTCGACCTTCACCCTGAAACCGAACTCCTTAGCCTTTACCTTCGGTACAGTTCCGGTCATCTACACCCTCTCCGACAAGTCGCACATCACCGTTCACTTCACCAACGGATCGCACACCGAATTCACGGATACCCTGGATACTGACTCCAGCCGCAGTCTCTTCATCCGTGACGGCAAGATCGACTACATCGAAGTGCTCATTAAGGCTTAAGTCATCTACAAAAACCTTAGAATCAAAACAAGCCCCGAATGGGGCTTGTTTATAAGGAGTTTTCAAGAAGTCTGACTAACCGTACTATTCATCTTCAAGTTTATAGCCCTTCTCTCTAAAAAGGACTAAACACGCATCCACGACTTGCGTATCATAGAGTCTGCCTTTGTTAGTTTCGATTTCTTGTAAAGCCGCATCTAAACCCAGACTTGGTCGATATGGACGGTGTGATGACATAGCTTCGACGACATCCGCAACAGAAATGATCCGTGTCTCTAGTCCGATTTGGTCGGCTGTTAATCCTTGCGGATATCCACTTCCGTTTAACCGCTCATGATGATGATAAACGATCTCAGCGATTGGCCACGGCATTTCGTAACTCTTCAACACTTCGTAGCCCTTCCTTGGGTGCTCTTTGATGATGGCATATTCATTCGGTGAAAGCTGAACAGGTTTTGTAAGGATTTCAAAGGGTACGGTGATCTTGCCAATGTCATGGATACAACCGGCAATATGTAGCCCTTCGATGGTTTCATCAGGAAGAGCTAACTCTTTACCAATGGCTCGCGCAAGGCTGCCAACACGACGTTGATGTCCTGCTGTATAAGGGTCGCGTAAGTCCAGCATTGCAGCAGTGGCAAAAGCTGTGTTCAACATCGCATGCCGAAGTTTCTCGGTTCGTTCGATCACCAAACGCTCTAGATTCTGGCGATGGGCCTGATTTTCTTGCTCTAGTCTGTGTTTTTCATCACTGAGTTGCTTGAAATCCACCGCATGTCGTACGGAATTTATCACTGAGTTACGAAATACAGGTTTCGTCAAGTAATCATGAGCCCCTTGCCGAATGGCATCTACAGCCGTATCTACCGTTGGCTCCCCGGTCATCATAATGACGCGAACCTCTGGATTCTGTTCACGGATCAGTTTGAGCAAACTGATGCCGGAGTCTTGGGGCATAATGATATCCGAAAGAACCACATCAAAACTGTGCTCAGACAACAACTCAGTAGCCTTCTTCACGTTCTCTGCCGTGAAGACTTCATACCCTTCTTGCTTAAGAAACTCGCCTAAAGTTATCCGAATGCTCATTTCATCATCGACAACTAGTACTTTGGACATGTCCTTGTCTCCTTATTGATCTTCTTGAATCGACCAACCGTTATCAACCGGAAGGATCAGAATCGCTCGCGTGAATTTACCTGGTTCTGTTTCAAAGTATAGTTCCCCATGATGATCCTTGACGATTCCGTGACTAATCGAAAGACCGAGTCCTGTCCCTTCATCTCTGGGTTTTGTCGTGAAGAACGGGTCGAAAATCCGTTCCATGATCTCTGCCGGAATACCGGTTCCGAAATCAAGGACAGTGATTCTAAACCAACGCCGGCCATCTTTTTGAAACATTCTGCAATCGATCTTAATCAACTTCTTCTCATGATATCCAACATATTTAACATTGAGGGCATCCCTCGCATTGGTTATCAGGTTCATGATCACCTGCTGGATCTGGTTACTACGGCACTTAATACTGGGCAACCCCTCCGGGATATCCAGTTCTAGTGCAATTTGATCGTGACGAAGCATGACCCGCATGAGCGAGACTGTCTGGTTGATGATGTCACTGATTTGGGCCGGACTATGCGATTGTTTTTCCTGTCGGGCAAAACTAAGTAAGTTTTTAACAATGTCAGCGATCCGCTTACCTTCAAAAATGATGCCCTGACTGAACTCTTTCATCTGTTCGCTAGAAAGATTTCCATCCGCAATCAGCTCAGCATAATTGATGATTCCATTGATAGGATTATTGATCTCATGGGCAACCCCACCGGCAAGGGTCCCAATCGACTCAAGCTTCTGTTTCTGCCGAAGCTGCGACTCCATTTCCGCTTTATTTCTTTCAAACTCTCTTCGTTCAGACATGTCATGCAGATAAATCAAAGCACCATCCTTTTCGTTGTATCGAAATGGTACGGCAGACAATTCTACATCAACCAGTTCCCCATCGAGCCTCATAATCGTTTCCTCACTGAACATTCGGATTTTTACACCTTCATGCAGATCTTGGATGAGCAACCGAATGTATTCTCGGTCATTTGGCATGAAAAAATCTACTAGGGAGGAACCAATCAGATCATCTTGTTTGTCTGCATGAATAAGTTTAGCGGCTTTTTGATTTACATACGCAAAGAAGCCATCAGTTTCAACGATAATCCCGTCCGGTGCATTCTCGATGAGTTGCCTAAAACGCCGTTCACTCTCAACAAGATCCAGAATCGCTTTACTACTTTCAGTGATGTCGTAAATGATGGCGTGTATTAATCTTCGTTCCTCTACTTGGATGATCCCGTTAAACACCTCGACATCGCGGATCGTTTGATCTGCCAATTTATGTTGAGTAATAAAGTGATTGGAACCTTTCGAAAACGTTTGACCCAACTTTGATGAGATGCTGCTCTCCCCTGAAGCATTTAATTCCCACAGTGTTTTCATCTTGATTTCTTCGAGAGAATACCCATAAAAACCAAGCGCAGCAGGATTAGCATCTTCGATCACGAGCGTTTCTGGATTCACAAGAATCTGCGCTGCCGAGTTATTATGGAAGATCTCTCTATACCTGGCTTCACTGGCGATGAGTTTTTGTTCCGTTTTCTTTCGTTCAGTCACATCTTGAACGATGCAGTTTACGTATTTTCTGTGATTGATGTCGATCGGACCACTGAAAATCTCGACATCTCTGAACTCACCACTCGCCAGTTGGTGTTTTGTTTGAAAGTGATCTCTTTTTCTATAATATGCCGATTCCAGAATTTTCAATACCCTCTCTATGGGCATACCATTGATGGAAGTTGCATTCATAGAAAGGAGTTGATCCCGTGAATAACCATAGAAACTGCAGGCGGCAGGATTGACGTCAAACAAGTTGCCGGTCTCAACATCAACAACAATTCGAACAGCAGAGTTCTGATTAAATAGATCTTTATATTTTTGTTCGCTAACACTCAAATCTGATTCAAGTTGCTTTTGTGCCGTGATATCGAAATTCACTCCAACCATCCGCAAAGGATTACCTTGCGGATCACAAATAACGTCACCATAAGCTTTAATGAAACGAATGGTTCCCATAGAAGTCAGAATCCTAAACTCGGTCGCGTATTCTTTTTGACCCAATACAGCCATTCTTGATTCATGATCTGCTTTCTCCATATCTTCGGGGTGGATGCGCGCAAGCCAAGCCTCATAGGCCCCGCCGAACTCCTCTCTGGTTGCATCGTAGATACGGTACATCTGATCATCCCAAATCAGCACATTATTGACAATGTCCCAGTCCCAAATCCCCGCTTGAGCAGCACGTGTCGCCAAGAGGTAGCGTTCGCTTAAGAGCTGGGCTTCGAGTTGGATATGTCGGAGAGTGTTAATGTCGAATACCTGTGTGATTAGGTAATTCTGACCAGCCCAAACTGTTGATTCTAGACTTGCCTGCACAATCTTTCGTTCTCCACTTTTGGTGCGCATCGACATTTCATAACTTCGAATAAGTTCACCGTTCTTAAGTTTCTGGACGATTCTGTCCCGCTCCGAGAGATCCCAATATAGATCTAATTCAAGGGCTGATTTCCCAATGGACTCATCCTTGGTGTAACCAAAGATATCTTGAAAAGCTTGGTTTACATCAACAATTTTCCCCGTGCTCATTGAAGAAATCACTAGCCCTACCGGGGATGATTTGAACGTATTATCATAATGAGCTTTTGCTTCTAGGAGCGACTTCTTTAACGTTTCATTGTCCTTAGTCAAACGATCACGATCATTCTCGATATAGATCCGGGCAAGATCATCTTGAAATAGTCCGGAAATCTGTAGCAGCAAGGCCTTGACCTGTTCGGTAAATGGCCTGGCTTTGATATCCAACACACACAATGAACCAAAAGCTTCCCCGTTTGGCCAACGGATCGGACAACCCATAAATGCTTTGATCCCCAGTGAATACAGGGGTGAATCCTTCCATTGTGCATTCTGAGAGACATCATCACAAAAGACAAATTCTTTTGATTCCACGATATGACTTATGAGTAGACCCAAGTCTGCTTGGTGTTTTTCCCCAAGAGTGATCGATTGATCACTTCCGAGAGAAATCACAATATCTGCAATACCCGAGTTCATCTGAAGGATCAGTATCTTTGGAGCAGCTGTCAAATCCACGAGTTGGTCCAGGAGACTTCTCCATTTATTCAGTACAGTTTTGTCTACTCTAGCCTTTAGTTCCTGCATCCCATCAGTGCACATGTGGCTCCTTATTTTCGATTATTGTTATAACAAAAATTCGATAAATTCATCATTTTCATAATATACTTTGTGTACTCCATTCGTCAATAATCTTTAAAAATTCGGAACAAATCCAATTTATGAATCGCAGTTGTGCGATAAGGATTGTTGATTGATATAGGTTGAGGAAATTAAATCACACTCGGGTATTTAGCTATTCAGTGTGTTTGTCGCAACATGCTATAGGTGAAGTCATACATCAGTGATTGTGTGCTGGTTAGCTATATACCTTAGTAATAGAGTCGCTACTTCCACGGCTTAACCTCTTTTAATCATACATAGCGAACCAAAATGGAGTTAAAACTTGAGGAACTTCAATACTTCGGTAAACTAATTATGCATTGATGATTCCCCATTTTGAAAACCCATGAAAAAAGCCCTCTTTAAGGGCTTCAAAGTTCAATGGAGCGGATGACGAGATTGGAGGGGTTGTTTTCCCTACCTTTCCTTCGCCTTCAAACCCCGAATAAATCATCCAAAACGTTCCCATTCTTTCCCCCGCCGACCGTTTTGTATAGTCATTTGTATAGTCAGAGACGATTTATACAGACTAGAAAGTGGATCTCAGTTATGATCGATAATTATGAACTAGTCGGCTTGGAGATAATACATTTCGACCCCTAAGATACATCTCAAAGGGCTTTCTTATAAATGCACTTCAGTCTTAACTAGCATACCAACGAGATTCTGCATTCATTTTTGTTAACCTCTATGTCTCGAGTATGTATTTTACTCATAAAAATGTTGACTCAACTTGACATCACTAAACCCAAACTATTCTTATCTGATCACTTCTTATTCCTTTTTCGTTTCTCTATATCAATTTGGTAGAACAATGAGAACACAAATATACAAAAAAATATAGTTAGCAAAATTCTAAAAACAAGTAAATCAGTCAATATGTATACTATTGCGAAAACTTCAGCTAAAAGAAGCCCGAGTGCAAACCCCCAGTATGGGAGCAACAGATTCCACGGGAGAATGCCGACCTTGTTAAGATAGAACCATTTCCATTTCCGGTCATTCTTTCGATAGTCTTCTATATCATGTCTTCTAAGGTATTTCCTTATTGTGGGGAAGAAAAGTGAAAATCCTCCAGCTAAATAGATTACTGGATAACCAATGATCAATAATACTACTCCTAACAATTCATCTGGTGTCATGTTTTCCCCTTATCATCCGTTATTCATAGTCCTATTAGAATAATCCTTCTCAACACGATTTCAAAACAAGTCAATTACTCGAGAATACCTTTCTACCCTCTGATTCACCCCCGAGGGCTCTCTTATAAACTACTGCAGTCCAGTTCTATTAATTATCAATCTAGCCTAAATATTCAATTGTATTGATTGCCATCAGGATCTTTATAAGTGCTTGAAAAGTTTCTTACTTCCAAGTGATTGTGATGATCCAGAACACACTAATAACGACAAATGTGCAGAGTATATAGAATGTATATATTGCATCTTTGGAATTATAACTAATTTTTCCTTTTCGATACATTAGTGAAACTACAAAAACGGGGATCGCAATAAACATGATCATGTTAAATGAGTTAAGAGATTTTCTTAGTGTCATTGATGCTTCATTTACTATACCTAATCCAAAATCCTCAACAAAATACACAAACATACCAAATATAAAATACGATACAGGAATTAACCATTTCTTCAATTTAATCACCCCTAATCTGGAACGGTCCCAAATTTATTGAGTCGATAACCATAGATGCTCACTTATAAATCCTCTGTGAGTCAAAGAACAAGAATCATGTTTATCGAGCCCACCCTTTCTATGATTACTCTATCATAAACAGTTTGTTTGTGGTGGAGTCAAATCATATATCCTTAGCTTAACAACATGCTGTCACGCACAGTGTGAGTATCTGCACTAAGTAGCCTTCCTTGATATGACCATGAAAAAAGCCCTATTTAAGGGCTTCAAAGTTCAATGGAGCGGATGACGAGAATCGAACTCGCGTAGTCAGCTTGGAAGGCTGAAGTTCTACCATTGAACTACATCCGCGGTGGTAAACAGAATGGTGACCCGGAAAGGACTCGAACCTTCGACCCACTGATTAAAAGTCAGTTGCTCTACCACCTGAGCTACCGGGTCACAATTTGGCTGGGGTACCTGGGATCGAACCAGGGAGATGCCAGAGTCAAAGTCTGGTGCCTTACCACTTGGCTATACCCCAATAAAGAATGGTGGGGAGGGACGGATTCGAACCGCCGAACTCGGAGAGAATTGATTTACAGTCAACCGCGTTTAGCCACTTCGCTACCTCCCCAGGTATTAAGGCCAATGGTGCCGGCTAGAGGACTTGAACCCCCAACCTACTGATTACAAATCAGTTGCTCTGCCAGTTGAGCTAAGCCGGCATCTTAGGTGCTTTTGGTGGAAGCTGAGGGGATCGAACCCCCGACCCACTGCTTGTAAGGCAGTTGCTCTCCCAGCTGAGCTAAGCCTCCGGGGATCACCTAAGTGCCTAATAACTATACCATAGCCCC
>CAINEY010000020.1 GCA_903847945.1 uncultured bacterium
AAGGGAGGTAAAAATGAAAGAGAAGATTCAAAAATTTGGTCGCTTCCTCAGCGGAATGGTCATGCCGAATCTGGGCGCCTTCGTTGCTTGGGGTCTGATCACTGCCTTGTTTATTCCGACGGGCTGGCTTGGAAAGTGGGAATATTCCGCTGAATTGTCCAAGACAGTTGGACCGATCATCACCTACTTGCTGCCGATCCTGATCGGGTATACCGGCGGTCGTGTGGTTCATGGTCAACGCGGTGCCGTGGTTGGTGCCGTGGCTACGGCTGGCGTTATCGTCGGCGGTGGCGTTCCGATGTTCTTGGGCGCCATGATCGTGGGTCCGATTACCGCTTACGTCTTGAAGAAATTTGATGAACTCGTGGATGGCAAGATCGCTTCCGGCTTCGAAATGCTGGTGGCCAACTTCTCCGCCGGGATCATCGCCGCAGTCTTCGCGCTGTTTGCTCAAATCGTTATCGGTCCGATCGTGACCAACGTTACCAACTTCTTCGGCGATGGCGTCAAAGCGATCGTCGACATGGGCCTCTTGCCCTTGGCTTCCTTGGTGGTTGAACCGGCCAAGATCCTCTTCCTCAACAACGCCATCAACCACGGGGTCTTCGGTCCCTTGGGCTTGGCTCAGGTTGCTGATGCCGGCAAATCCATCTTCTACCTCATTGAAACCAATCCGGGACCGGGCTTGGGCGTTCTGTTGGCCTGTTGGTTCTTCGGTAAAGGCTTAGCCAAAGACTCCGCGCCGAGTGCGATCATCATCCACTTCTTGGGCGGGATCCATGAAATCTACTTCCCGTATGTCCTGATGAATCCGTTGCTGTTGGCCTCCGTCATCTTGGGCGGCGCCACCGGCGTGTTCACCTTCGTTCTCTTGGATGCCGGTCTGGTGGCTCCTCCGTCACCGGGTTCCGTCTTCGCGTTGGCTGCCATGGCTTCCGCTGATCTGTGGAAAGTCCTGTTGGGCATTGCGACGTCCGCCGCTGTCTCCTTCTTCGTTTCATCCTTCATTTATAAATTCACTGAAACCAAAGCTGAACTCGACGAAGCGTCCGCTGTCTCCAAAGCCAACAAAGGTTAATCATGGCCTCGATCAAGAAAATCGTGTTTGCCTGTGACGCTGGCATGGGGTCCAGCGCGATGGGGGCGAGCACCCTTAAGAAGAAACTCAAAACGGCCGGTGTCGACATCGCCGTGACGCACACGTCGATCGAAGACGTACCGTCGGATGTCCAACTGATCGTGACGCATGATTCTTTAGCGGCTCGCGCACGGAAAGAACACCCCGGCGTCGAAGTGATCTCCATCAAGAATTTTGTCGGCGCTCCAGAATACGACTTGATCGTCAAGCGTTTCACGGAAGACAAATAATCCCAAAAGGAACCCAAACGGGTTCCTTTTTTACTTTTGGCAGTAAGGGTTTCACGCACAATTCAATTCTGTCACTAAGCATTCGTCAGCGAACTTGCGTATAATGGGGGTGATGAGTAACCGACTCGCGATTCTTTCCCCGCGCATGATCCAAGCCTTAGCCATTCTTTCCGACAGCGATGCATACTTGACCGTCTCGGAGTTGGCGCTTTTAGTGAAGACCTCCAAACGGACCCTCTTCCGGGAAATGAAGGACATCAACGGGATCCTACGCCCTTATCAGCTCCAACTCAGCTCAAAAACCGGATTAGGCGTCAAACTCGACGGCAGTGTCGATGATCGCCTGCATTTTAAGAGTTTACTGCTTCAGATCTCTGCCAATCAGGGGATGTTGGATAAGGATGAACGCCAGCAGGTCCTCTTGGCCGAACTCCTTAAAAACAAGGGTCTTCAAAAACTGATCACCTACGCCCATCAGTTCCAAGTCTCCGAAGCCACCATCTCCAACGACATCAACAGTTTGGAGCCCTTACTCAACGATTACCATTTGACCCTGGTTCGTAAGCCCGGCAACAACCTCACCTGTGAAGGCAGCGAAGAAGACTTCCGCAAGGCCATCACCGATTTCATCTACCAGCACATCGAAGAAGACAAGTTCTCCCGTTTGATTTCCAGCCGCAATACGCCCTGGGACATCGAAGATTACTTCCGCCATCAAGGCCCGGATTCCATCCTGTCCGTTCTCAACAAGGAGATCCTCTGGCAAGTCATCCAAGTCCTCAAGGACAACGATAACGTGTGGATCCACCGCTTGGCCCAAAATTCCTACATCGGCCTGATCCTGCATCTGACCATCGCCATCGAACGCATGCGCCATCACGATCCCATCCTGATCGGAGAAGAACTTTTGGCTCGTTTACGCAAGGATCCGATGTTTGAACGGGCGAAAGAGTTGGCCGAACACTTCGAAGACGAGTTCGACCTCACCTTCCCGCATGAAGAACTGGCTTATATTACGATGCATCTTAAGGGAGCAAGGCTCTTGCACATCGAGGAACAACCCGCTTCGGAACTTGAAGATGTGGTGTCGCCGTATGAACTGCAACGGCTGGTGTATCAGCTGGTCGACCATTTCGAAGCTGTTACTCACAGCAGCGTCAAACAAGATGACCTCTTAATCAGCGGACTGATCACGCACTTGCGACCGGCCCTCACGCGCATCAAATACAAACTGCAGATCCGCAACCCCTTACTTAAACAGATCCAGACCCAGTACCCTGAGGTCTACCGTCAAACCTTGATCGCCACTCAACGTTTAGGTCAGCAACATCAGCTTCTCTTCAATGACGATGAAGTGGCGTATCTGGCCTTGCACTTCGGAGCCGCCTTGGAACGCTTAACCCAGAATGTTCCGCGGCGGATCGTCAATGTGGCCGTCTTGTGTGCCTCCGGCATCGGGATCAGTGCCTTGTTGGCTTCCCGCATCAAACGCCTCTTCAAAGACGACATCACGATCGTTCCCCGATCGCAGGTCGATCTGGATCAGTTGTCTCATGAGAACTTCGACTTGTTGATCAGCACGATGGAATTGGGACCGACCCCCTTACCGGTGATCCAGGTCAATCCGCTCCTCTCGGATGCGGACATTGAAACCATCAAGAGCCAAGTCTATGCGCTCAGCCAACTCCCCAGACGCCATGAAACCAGTGCGGTGACCCCCACCGATCACATTCAAGCGATCCGGGATGTCAGCAGTGCCCTCAGTGCCTTGATCGATGGCGTCGACTCCATCGCCGTCAAAGCCGATCTCAGCAAAGATCAACTCATCAGTCTGGCTGGGTATCGCATCGGCAAGAACGAGCGCCAAGGCAAACAGATCGTGCATGACCTGCATGAACGGGAAGCCTTGGGAGCTGTCATTCTCGAAGAAGACGGATTCATGCTGTTTCATGCCAAGTCATCGGGGGTAACCCATCCGGTCATGATGGTGTTCCGTCCCGAAGTTGGCGTCTTTACCCACTTGGATGCCTCCAACATCCATGTCGTCGTCATCTTATTGATCCCGCCGGAGGTTCACCCTGAACTCCATCGATTGATGAGTGTCCTCTCCGCTTCGCTCTTGGAAGATGAATCCTATAAAGCAGCTGTCTTCGGTGAGGATAAACACCGACTGAAACAGGAGGTCAAACGCCGCGTGAGTGAACCCTTCAACGCCTGGATCCTGACCCAGGTGACCCCATGAATCCCACCATTGTCGTCGTGTGCGATGCCGGGATGGGCTCCAGTGCTTTAGGAGCCAGCCTGCTTAAACGCGAACTGCGCAAGCTGAATCTTGTCGCTCAAGTCTCCAACGTCTCAGTCGACACCGACATCGGGCATGCCGATCTGGTGGTGACCCATCACAGCTTTGAAGAGCGTTTGCGAAAAGCCTATCCCAACGCCAAAGTCTTCGGACTCATCGACTTCGTATCCATCGACTACTACAGAAAGGTCATCGAGGAGGTAAAAATCATGAACCGTCTGCCCGTCTTACTCAAAGAAAACATCGCGGTGAACTGCCCGACCACGGACAGCGACACCGCCATCCGCAAAGCCGGGGAAGCCTTAGTGGCCAGCGGTTACGTGGAACCCGAATACATCGAAGGCATGCTGGAACGCGATCACAGCCTCTCCGTCTACATGGGCAACGCGATTGCTTTACCGCACGGGGAATACGAGTACAAACGCTACATCAAAACCAGCGGCATCGTTGTGCACATCTACCCCCAAGGCATCGACTGGCACGGGGAAAAGGTCCAGTTAGTTGTTGGTTTGGCCGGTCAAGGCGAAGACCACATGACCATCCTCTCCAACATCGCTACGGTGTTTGGGGAAGAGGAAGAAGTCGCCAGAGTCGTGGCACATCAGGATGTCGAGGTCATCTACACGTTACTGACCCAGGAGAACGATCTATGAAACATGCGGTTCATTTCGGCGCCGGAAACATCGGGCGTGGCTTTATCGGTTTACTGCTCAATCAGTCCGGGTATCACGTGACCTTCTTGGATGTCAGTGAGACCCTCATCAATCACTTGAAGGCTCAACGGCGGTATACCGTCGAACTCGTTGGAGAGACCGTAACCGCCATTGATGTTGAGGATGTGGATGCGCTGCACAGTGTTCACGATGCGCAAGCAGCGACCCAAGCCCTCTTGCAAGCCGATTTGATCACCACGGCTGTTGGTCCCTCGATCTTGCCGATCGTGGCGCGTCAACTCGTTGCGGTCTTTGAAACGCAAGCCACCTACAAGGTCAATCGTTTGGTCAACGTCATTGCGTGTGAGAAC
Organism: uncultured bacterium; assembly: GCA_903847945.1. Taxonomy (GTDB): domain Bacteria; phylum Bacillota_I; class Bacilli_A; order Erysipelotrichales; family Erysipelotrichaceae; genus UBA2212. The sequence goes on from CAINEY010000020.1 coordinate 4,695, forward strand.
ACCATCGGTGGGTCCACGCAGATCAAACATGCCTTGATGCCGCTCTTAAGTGCTGATGCCCAAGCGTACGTGAACACCTACGTGGGGTTTCCGGATGCAGCCGTCGATCGCATCGTCCCTAATCAGCACCATGCTGATCCGTTAACCGTCCAAGTCGAACCGTTCTACGAATGGGTCGTGGATGCGAAAGCCGTCAAAGGCGAACTGAAAGTCATCGGGATGCACCTTTCCGATAAACTTCAGGCCTACATCGAACGCAAACTCTTCACCGTCAACACCGGTCATGCGACTGTCGCTTATGTGGCTTACGCCAAAGGTTATGCCACGATTCGCGATGCCATGGCCGATGACGAGATTGCCGACTTGGCTAATGGCGTCCTGCAGGAAACCGGAGCGCTCTTATCCGCTAAACACGGCTTTGGACGGGATGAACAAGCTGCCTACATCGCCAAGACCCTCGAACGTTTCCGTAACCCGCACATCGCGGATGAAGCCGTTCGCGTCGCGCGTTCACCCTTGCGCAAGCTCTCCGCCAATGATCGGTTCATCAAACCTTTACGGGAATGTTTGGATCTGAAACTGCCCACAGAAAATCTGCAGAAGGCGATTCGTAACGCCATGAACTATGATTATGCGGAGGATCCCGAAGCCGTTAAGCTTCAGGCGCTGATCGCAGAGAAGGGTCGTCATGATGCCTTGATGAGCATCAGCGGCTTCGATCTTTACGTCAAAACCATTGCCGACATCACCCAATAATCGCCCACTAAAACAACCGGAACGACCGGTTGTTTTTTAAGTGTGGGGAAGAAGTGCGATTTCACCGAAAACGCTTACAAACCTGTTGACAAAACCAAACGGCTCATCTAAACTAAAACTGTAATATGAATCACCTTTCATATATGAAAGGACAGGAGCGTTATGTCGAAAGTGTATGTGGTCAGTGCCAAGCGGACGGCACTGGGATCCTTTCTAGGGTCCTTGAAGTCCGTTTCCGACGGGGATCTGGGAGCTGTCGTCATCAAAGCCGTTCTTGAGGATGCCAAGCTGGATCCGAAACACCTCGATGAAGTCGTCATGGGGAACATCCTTCCGGCCGGTCAAGGCCAAGGGGTTGCCCGTCAAGCGGCCATCAAGGCCGGGGTTCCGGTGAGTGTGCCGGCCTACGGGGTCAACATGGTGTGCGGTTCAGGAATGAAGAGCGTCATGTTGGCGTATACCGCCATCAAAGCCGGGATCCATCAGTTGGTGGTGGCCGGTGGCGTGGAGAACATGAGCCAAGCACCGTACCTGGTCAACAAAGATGTGCGTACCGGAGTCAAAATGGGTCCGCTGACGATGAATGACCACATGCTGAGTGATGCGTTGTGGGATGCCTTTGACGGGCAGCACATGGGCGTCACCGCAGAGAACATCGCTACAAAGTATAACATTTCCCGCGAAACGCAAGAAGCCTTTGCCTACGCATCTCAACAAAAAGCCATTAAAGCGGTTGATTCCGGTGCTTTCGCCGAAGAAATCGTCCCGTTGACCGTGAAAGTCGGTAAAGACGAGCTCGTCTTCGCCAACGATGAATACCCCAACCGTAAAACCGATCTGGCTAGACTGGCTGGATTGCGGCCGGCCTTCAAAAAGGACGGATCGGTGACCGCCGGAACCTCTTCCGGCATCAATGACGGTGCTAGCGCGATGCTTTTGGCTTCGGAAGAAGCCGTAAAGCAATTTGATTTACGTCCTCTGGTTGAATTGATCGGGATAGGGCAGGGCGGTGTCGAGCCGACACTGATGGGACTCGGTCCTACCCCGGCGATTCGACAAGCCCTCAAACAGGCGGGCCTCAAACTCAGCGACATCGATGTCTTCGAACTCAATGAAGCGTTTGCGGCACAAAGTCTGGGCGTCGTGCATGAGTTGTCGGAAGAACACGGGATGAGCGAAGAAGCCATCCTCGCCAAGACTAACCCCTACGGCGGAGCCATTGCCTTGGGTCATCCGGTCGGGGCTTCGGGAAACCGCATTCTGGTGACCCTGGTTCACGACATGTTGCACAGCGATGCGAAACTGGGACTGGCGTCCTTGTGCATCGGGGGCGGGATGGGCACAGCCGTCATCGCCAAAAAACTCTAGGAAAGAAGGAACATCACTCATGCGTTTAGAAGGAAAAGTCGCCATCGTCACCGGTGGAGCCAAAGGATTGGGCCAAGCGATGGCCGAAACCTTCGCCCGTGAAGGCGCCAAAGTCGTTGCGGTCGATATGGGGGATCTGGCTTACAGCAATCCCAACGTGGAAGGGTATAAACTCAACGTCACGGATGGAGCCGCGTGCAAAGTCCTGACGGATTACGTCCTTGAAAAATACGGTCGCATCGACATCCTGGTCAACAACGCCGGGATCACCAAGGATGCATTGACCAAGAAGATGACCGACGACATGTTTGATGCCGTCATCGCCGTCAACCTCAAAGGGGTCTTCAATCTGACCCGTTGGGTGGGACCGGTCATGCAGGAAGCCAAAGGCGGCAGCATCATCAACATTTCCTCGATCGTTGGCGTCTACGGCAACATCGGCCAAGCCAACTACGCTGCTTCCAAAGCGGGAGTCATCGGGATGAGTAAGACCTGGGCCAAGGAGTTTGCGATGAAGGGCGGCAACGTCCGCGTCAACGCCATCGCTCCGGGTTACATCATGACGGACATTCTTAAAACCGTTCCCCAGGAACTCTTGGATAAATTCGCAGCCATGACGATGTTGGGCCGTTTGGGTCAACCCCATGAGATCGCCGATGCGGCGCTGTGGTTGGCCAGTGATGAATCCTCGTACTTCACCGGACAGGTGCTTGAAGTCAATGGAGGCATGAGACTATGAAGAATTACCCGGTTCAGTTCGTTCAACTCCCCAACGGGGAAACCGTCGCGTACCGTGAAGCAGGGTCCGGACACAAAACGATTGTCTTGGTTCATGGCAACATGAGCTCTTCCGTCCATTTCCAGACCACCATGGAAGCACTGGAAAAGGATTACCACGTCTACGCACCGGATCTGCGCGGTTTTGGGGACAGTTCCTACAAAGCCGAACTCAACAGCCTGCGCGATTTCGCGAAAGATCTCGAAGGATGGGTCGAAGCCCTCAACCTGCGTGACTTCACGATCTTGGGCTGGTCCACCGGCGGCGGGATCGTGTTGGAACTGGCGGCAGATATGCCGGATCGCGTGAAGAAAGTCATCCTCTTGGATTCGGTGGGTATCAAAGGCTACCCGATGTTCAAAAAGGACGAAAAGTATCAACCGATCCTGACCCAACCCATCACGACCAAAGATGAAATCAAAGTCGACCTGGTTCAAGTCGTTCCCATCCTGATGGCCTATGCCAATCGCGATAAGAACACCTTGAAAGCCATCTGGAATGCGGTCATCTACAACAAAGTCCAGCCGAACGCGGAAGACTACGACGCTTACCTCGAAGCGATGCTGAAGCAACGTAACCTGGTCGATGTCGACTACAGTCTGGTTCACTTCAACATGACCCACGAACGTTCCTTGGTTGCGGACGGTTCAGGACGCATTGACTTGGTGAAATGCCCGGTCGTCATCCTGCACGGTGCCGACGACATGGTTGTTCCGGTGATGTTTGCCCACGAAATGAAAGCGACCTTCGGGGATCGCGCCACCTTGCATGTCTTTGAAGGTGTCGGTCACTCGATGGTCACGGATAAACCCTCCCTGTTTGTGGAGACGTTGAAAGCCAACGCATAAGCCCATGTCAGAAAACATCGGAATACTGGGCATCGGCGTCTATTTGCCCTCCACCACGATGAGCGCTGCGCAAATCGCGGCAGCCACCAACGGCGTGTGGAGCGAAGACGCTGTGCGTGAAAAACTCGGCATCAACAAAAAGACCATCCCTGGACCTCAAGACGGGACCCAGGAGATGGGTGCTTTGGCGGCCCTTGAGGCGGTGAAAGATGCCAACATCGATCCTAAAGAGATCGATGTCATTCTGTGTTTTGGGGAAGAGTGGAAAGAGTATCCCTTGACTACCTCAGCCCTTTACATTCAAGATCGCATCGGGGCGACCAACGCCTGGGGCATCGACGTTCAAAACCGGTGCTGCACCTCGGTCAGTGCCTTGAAGATGGCGAAAGACATGCTGATTGCCGATCCGGACGTGAAAACCGTCTTGGTGGCCGGCGGATACCGCAATGGTGATTTCGTCGATTATACCGACAAGAACATGTCGATGATGTACAACCTGTCTGCTGGCGGCGGAGCGCTCATCTTGCGTAAAGGCATGGATAAGAACCTGCTGTTGGGTTCACACCTCATCTCGGATGGGTCACTGGCCCGTACGGCCGGGGTCGAAATCGGCGGTACGCTGAATCCGATCACCACCGACAACCTGAATAGTGCCTACAAATCGCTGCGCTTATTGGATCCTGAAAAGATGAAAGCCCGCTTAAATGAAGTTTCCCAGGCCAACTGGCTGACCTGCATCGACAAGGCCTTGGCTAAATCCAACAAAGCCCGCAGTGACATCGGTTACCTCGATATCTTGCACATCAAACGCTCCGGTCACTTGGGCATGCTCAAGGATCTGGGCCTGTATGAAGATCAAACGGTTTACTTGGAAGACTATGGCCACATGGGTCAGGTCGACCAGATCCTCTCGCTTAAGCTGGGACTCGACCAAGGCAAGATCAAAGACGGCACTGTCGTCTGCATGATCGCGGCCGGGATCGGTTACGTTTGGGCAGCCAACATCGTCCAGTGGGGTAAAGCTTAATGGCCATTTTCATGCAGTTGCTGTTAAGAAGCTTGGAGACGGGCAGTGTGTACGCACTGGCCGCTTTAGGCATCATCATCATTTATCGCACATCCAACATCACCCACTTCGCCCAAGGGGCCATGGGGATGTTCAACACCTTTGCGGTTACCTTCTTCTTCCTGTATGGACGCATGCCCTTGTGGCTGGCGATCTTGATGGGGGTGGCGACAGCCTTCTTGATGGGGGTACTGGTGGACTTGGTGATCATTCGCCGAGCCAAACGCATCGCTCCGATCTCCAAACAGATCATCACCTTAGGGTTGATCATGGTGGTCTTGGGTTTGGCTTCAACGGTATTTGGAGTCGATCCCTTACCGTTACCGAAGCTCATCCAGGGCGGTGAATTTGATGTCCTGGGGGCAACGATCTCCTACAATGCCGTGTTCAACATCGTCTTCGGCTTAGCGCTGATGTCGCTGTTCTTCTACATTCTTCAACGCACCAAATGGGGTTTAGCGGTTCGCACCACGGCCTCCAATGAATTGACGGCGCGCTTGATGGGGGTACCCACCAAGACGGTCACCATGGTGGCCTGGGCCTTGGCCGGTGTCTTGGGCGTCTTGGCCGGTGTGATGATCGCTCCGGCGACGAAAGTTGACCTCAACGTCTTGGATGCGGTTCAGATCAATGCGTTGATTGCCTGCGTCTTGGGTGGTTTCCAGAGTTTCTACGGTCCGGTTATCGGAGCTTACATCATCGCCATTGCCAAGAACATGATCGTCTTCTACGGTCAGCCCTTGGGTTTGGATGTGTGGGGTGAACAACTGGTTCTGCTCAGCATTCTGATCTTCATCATCTTCCGCCCCAACGGCATCATTGGGAAAAAGATCGTGAAAAAGGTGTAACCATGAAAAAACTCAACCTTTCACTCAAGAATCCCATCGTGTCCTACATCGGGTTTGGCGGCTTGCTGATGCTGGTTCCAGCCCTCATTCTGGCCGGTGTCCTGCGCAACAGCACCCTGACCTTAGTCGCTTCCGTGATCTTCTACTCGATCGCCGCCTTGGGACTCAACGTCCTGTTGGGCTGGTCGGGCTTAGTTTCCTTGGGAACTGCCGGCTTTATGGGCTTGGCGGCCTACATCTCTGCCTATTTGACCCACGACTTAAAGTTACCGTTTGAGTTGGCACTGGTGGCTGCGGTCATCATCCCGACGCTGATCGGGATCCTGGTTGGATTCATCTCCCTGCGGATCGAAGGCCTCTATCTGGCCATTGCTACGCTGGCAGTCTCGGAAATCCTGCGTAAGACGTTCGAAGTCTTCGACTTCTTTACCGGCGGGTACTCGGGTAAACCGATTTCCTTCCCCACGATCTTGGGCTTTATCACCCAGACTCCGGCGAATCGAACGCTGTTTCCTATCTTGATGTATACGATCCTGGTCATCTTCCTGGTGGCCGTCATGATCCTGATCCACAACCTGATGAAGGGTCAATTCGGTCGTGCGCTCAATGCGATGCGCGGATCTGAAGCCGCGGCGCAAGCCATGGGCATCAACCTCTTGAAGTACCGTCTGATGGCCTTTGGATTGGCGACTGCCTTGGCTTCACTATCCGGGGTTCTCTACGTGCATTTCATCAAGTATACCCATCCGGGATCGTGGACATTAGCGCTCTCGCTGAACTTAGTTGCGGCGATCATCATCGGCGGTGCCCGTAACATTTATGGCACCATCCTGGGCGTCTTCGTGGTCTTCGCGATGCCGGATCTGATCCTCAAACAGATCCCGTATTTCGGAACGATCCCGAACTTTGCGTTTATCGTCAACGGGATCCTCATCATCATCGTGATCATGTATTACCCTTATGGGCTGATCCAAATCACCAAAGACTTCAAAAAGATCTGGCTTAAACTGAAGGAGCGCTTCTCATGAACGACTTAAATGAACAAACCGTCCTGAGTATCAGTGAGCTCTCCATCGCCTTCGGCGGAATCAAAGCCGTCGATAACGTCAGCTTCGAAGTCAACGAAGGCGAGATCTTTGGACTCATCGGTCCCAACGGGGCCGGGAAAACCACCGTCTTCAACTGCATTACCCAATTCTACAAACCCAACCACGGCTCGATCCGCTTCAAATCGAAACAAGGTCAAACCGTGGAACTCACCCACCACAAATCACACGAAGTCATCGGTTACGGCCTGGTGCGCACCTTCCAGAACGTTGAACTCATCAAAGAACTCAGCATCCTGGACAATGTGCTCATCGGCGGTCACATCGACTACAAGACCGGAGTCGTGCGTCAGGCCTTCAGCACCAAGACCGCCAAAATGGAAGAGAACGCTTATCGGGCTCAAGCCATCGAGATCCTGAAGTTCTTGGGTATTGAAGATCGCAAGGATTGGCTCGTCTACGGTTTACCGTACGGGATCCTGAAGAAAGTCGAACTGGCCCGCACCTTGATGTGTAACCCCAAGCTTATCATTCTCGATGAGCCGGCTGCCGGTCTCAACGACACGGAAACCTTGGATTTCGCCAACGTTATCCGCACCATCCGCGACAAGTATCACACCTCGATCCTCTTGGTGGAACACGACATGCGCTTGGTCATGGATGTGTGCGACCGCATCTGCGCCATCAACTTCGGGAAGTTCCTTGCCGTAGGGACGCCGAAGGAAATCCAACGCAACAAAGCCGTCCAGGCGGCTTACCTGGGAACGGAGGATGCCGCATGAAACCCGTTGCCTTAAGCATCTCGAACCTGCGCGTCAAATACGGGGCGATCGAAGCCCTTAAAGGCGTCGACATCATCGTTCACGAAGGATCGATCGTTGCCCTCTTGGGGGCCAACGGGGCCGGTAAAACGACCACGTTGCGCACCATTTCCGGATTGGTTCCGGCCTACTCGGGTTCCATTGAATTCTATGGGAAACCCATTCACACCCTCGAACCGGAGAAGATTGCCGGATTGGGGATTGCCCAGAGTCCTGAAGGACGACAGGTCTTTCGGGACCTGACCGTCGAAGAGAATCTGCGCGTCGGGGCGTTTACGGTCAAAAACCGTAAGCAGATCACCAGCAACTTCGAACGGGTGTACGGGTACTTCCCGGTCCTGAAGACCCGCCGCAAACAAATCGCATCCACGCTTTCGGGCGGTGAACAACAGATGCTGGCCATCGGCCGTGCGCTGATGAGCTCACCCAAGATCCTCTTGCTGGATGAACCCTCACTGGGTTTGGCACCGCTGATCGTCCAAGACATCATGCGCATCGTCAAAGAAATCGCCTCGGAAGGGACAACCGTCATCATCGTCGAACAGAATGCCGCCCAAACGCTCAAGATCGCCGATTATGGCTACGTCTTGGAAGTCGGAACCCTCACCATGCAGGGCCCTGCAAACGAATTGGCTAATGATCCTAAGCTGATTCAAGCCTATCTCGGATCACACAAATAGGTAACAAATGCGAAAGGCATTGTTATACAAGGAGGAAAAATGAAGAAGCTGTTACTCGTTTTGATCGCTTCCATGATGGTTGCCGGCTTAACCGCTTGCACCCCGAAGGAAGTCGCATCACAGGGTGTCACGGATGACGAAGTTCTGATTGCGAACTGCGCCGCGACGTCCGGTCTCTACTCGGCTGTCGGTATTCCGTTCGTGGCCGGGATTGAAGCGTATTTGAAGTATGTCAATGACGCCGGCGGTGTTGATGGCCGTACCGTCAAATTCCTGCACCAGGACGATGAATTCGACCCGGTTAAAGGGAAAGCTTGCTTGGATTCCATGATCAATGACGAACAAGTGTTCGCCATCGTCGGTCACTTCGGAACGCCGGTTGTCGGTGCTACCCTGCAAGACCTCAAAGATGCCGGTATTCCGGCCGTCTACTTCGCCACTGGCATCGGTATGCTCTACGATGACAAAGCGACTGTTGAAGAAAAGAACACCAACATTTTCCCGGTCCAACCGATTTACACCACGGAAGGCCGCATCATGGTTGCCCGTGCAGTCGGTGACTACGGCGCTGCGAAGATTGGCATTATCTACACCAATGACGATGCCGGGAAAGACATGCTGAAAGGCGCGGAAGTTGAAGCCGAAGCCCAAGGCGTCGAACTCGTTAAAGTTCAAGTCACTGTCGGCGGCGCGGACGTTTCTGCGGCTGTCACCACCATCAAAGAAGCCAACGTTGATTTCATCATCGGGGCTTCCATCCAAGCGACCATCCCGACCATCATCAAAGAATTGGCGGCTCAGGGTGTCGACAAAGACGTCATCACCACCTACGTCAACGTTTCCCCGGCCATCGCGTCGCTGTTTGTTGACGATATCCAAGGCAAATTCGATGTGTACGGTAACGGTTGGGTCGCGTTCGATGCGGCGCATGCCGAAGCTTTAGCGCTCTACCAGGCCAACATTGATGCGACTTACGCGCTCAATGCTTACGCCATCACCGGTTGGATCGCTGCCTACTACTTCGTCGAAGGCCTCAAACGTCTCGAAGGCAAAGTCGTGAACTGGGAAAACTACATCGAAGCGATGGAAGAAGCCCCCATCACCAACCCGTTTGGTGGTGTCATTGACTACGCCGATGGCGCCCGTATGGGTACCCAAGAAATGAATCTGTCCAAAGCTGTGTTGAATCCGGCGTGGGACGGTGTCGATGCCACCAAGAAGGGCATCTGGACTGCTGAAAAGGGTCTGGAAGGCATTGACAGCATTCTCGGAAACTAAGCACTAACATCATTCATGCGGGGGGACCACTTCCCCCCGCATCACCTTAATGGAGGACCTATGGATTACTCAGCGAAACGGATCACGCCGGAAGCGGCGGTTAAATTGGTTAAAAGCGGCGATGTCATTGTGACCGGTTTAGGGGGAGCGGAAGGACGCTTGTTCTTGCAGGCGTTGCATACCGTAGCCGATCTGGTCAATAAAGTCACCGTTACGAATTGCTTGCCGATGTCGGATGCTGCCTTTATGGGCGAAACCTACAAGAACTCGTTCTTTGTCGACGGCTGGTTCTATTCACCGACGCTGCGCAAAGCGCATAAGAACGGCAACATTTCCTTTATTCCCAATCACCTGCATTTAGCCGGGATCAAGCGCTTGGCGCACAAGCACACCAACATTTATGTAGGTAGTGCCTCGATGCCGGACAATCACGGGTATGTGTCGTTGTCTTTGAGTAATACCTACGAGAAACGCGTCATCGAAGAGGCGGATCTGGTCATCCTGGAAATCAATCCCAACATGCCCTACACCTTGGGCGATGTTGAACTTCCGTTAAGCGACGTGGATTATGTCATCGAAGCCGACTATCCCGCACCGGTGCTCCCGGAAGGGGAAGTCAATGAGAAGGACCAGAAAATCGGGCAATTCATCGCCGATTTCATTAAGGATGGCGATTGCATCCAATTGGGAATTGGGGGCATTCCCAACGCTGTAGCAGCCGCATTAGTCCACAAGAAAGATTTGGGTGTACACACGGAAATGCTGACGACCGGCCTCATGCGTTTGGCTAAACTAGGCGTCATCACCGGCAAATACAAACAGCAGCACCGCGGAAAAATGGTCTGTACGTTTGCCTTGGGCACTCAGGAACTTTATGACTTCATCGACAAGAATCCGGCCGTTGCTGTTTTGGATGGTGCTTACGTCAATGATCCGCACACGATCGGACTCAACGACAACCAAATCTCCATCAACACCACGCTTGAGATTGACCTGACCGGTCAATGCTGTTCCGAATCGATCGGATCGGTGCAATTCTCCGGTACCGGCGGACAAGCCGATACCGCCATTGGTGCCCAGAACTCCAAGAACGGGAAATCCTTCATCGCTTTGTATTCCACGGCGATGGTGCGTAATCCGATTACCGGTGAAAAAGAAGAAACCTCCAAGATCGTGCCTCAATTGAAACCCGGGGCAGCCGTGACCCTCTCCCGCAATGACGTGGACCTCGTGGTGACGGAGTATGGTGTGGCTGCGTTACGTGGCACCAACATCCACGAACGGGTCGAACGCTTGATTGCGATCGCCCATCCGAAATTCCGCGATGAGCTGTGGGCGGAAGCCAAAGAACTGGGGATCATCATCCGATGAACTTCGCCTACGGAAACCAAACAATCTACTACGAAAGTTACGGTGAAGGCAAGCCGCTGTTGATCCTTAACGGGATCATGATGACCACCGCCAGCTGGAAGCCCTTCATTCCAGCCTTCAGCGCGTCCAACCGCTTGATCCTGGTCGATCTCTTGGATCAAGGTCAGTCGTCAAAACTCGATGGAATCGTGTATAATCAGGACGTTCAGGTTGAGATGTTGAAGGCCTTCATTACCGAACTGGATCTGAAAGAGTGTGCACTCTTTGGGATCTCGTACGGAGGTGAAGTCGCCATAAAACTGACCATCCGTTATCCGCACCTGGTGGAACGGCTGATGTTGTTCAACACCACGGCCTACACCAGCGATTGGTTGGTTGAAGTGGGACGTGCGTGGAATAAAGCGGCCAAAGATCCGAAGGCGTATTACTCGACCACCATCCCGGTCATTTATTCCCCAAAGTTCTATCAGGAGCACTTGGAATGGATGGAAAACCGTAAAAAGACCCTGCATCAGGTGTTCGCCAATCCGGTGTTCATCAATGCGATGATCCGTTTGACCGACAGTGCCAATGATCTGGATGAGCGAGATAATCTGCACAAAATTACATGCCCGACCTTGGTGGTCGGCTGTGAACAGGATCTGATTACGCCTTTCGAGAATCAACGCTATTTGGCCCATCACATTCCGCGGGCTCAGCTGGTCTTTGTTCCGGAATCCGGCCATGCCTTGATGTATGAGAAACCAACCTTATTCAGCAGTCTGGTCATCGGCTTCACATTGACCACGAAACTTGAAGACATCATCTAGGAGGACCCATGAACCGATTCGTCAAACAACCCAAAACAAAACGCGGTGAAGTCACTCTTGAGCGGATCGTTAAAGCCGGTGAAGAGTGCTTCCTCAAGAAGGGCTATCACGGCAGTTCCATTAACGACATCACCTCTACGGCGGATGTCGCTCCGGGTACCTTCTACATCTATTTCGAAGACAAGTTGAGCTTGTATAAACACTTGTTGGTGCATTACAGCCATGACATCCGTAAGTACATTGCGCTGCGCTTAAAAGAAGCCGGGGCGACAACCCGAAAAGACGCCGAGCGGGTTGGGTTACGCGCATTCTTGGAGTACATCCATGAACACAAGAGCATGTATAACATCATTTGGGAATCGCTCTACATCGATAAGAAACTGTTTATTGATTATTATAGCGAGTTCGGAAAGAACTATGCCCGACACATTCAGGAAGCCATTGGTGAAGGTCAACTGAAACCGTACAATGCGGAAGTCGTAGCGTACATGCTGATGGGGATCTCCAACTTCATCGGTTTGAATTACGTGATGTTTAAAGAGACAGACAACTTCGATCCGATCGTGGACGAAGTCATCGAGATCTTAGACAAGGGACTCTTCTAGTCCCTTTTATTCATTTGTCAGGTTTGGTATAATGGGCGGGTAGTGCAAGGGGGACGCGTATGTTGCGACCATTGATTTTAGCCTCTCAGAGCCCGCGTCGACGCGAGCTGATGCTGTTATTGAATATGCCGTTTTCATCAGAGAATCCCAATGTGGAAGAGATCATCCGCACGGACATCAAGCTGGAGAAAGCTATCGAAGAGCTGGCCGTACTCAAAGCCAACGATGTCCTTTCGCGTCATCCGCATGCCATCGTCATCGGTTCCGATACGGTCGTGGTCGTGGATGGGGAAGTGTTGGGTAAACCCGCCAATCCTGAAGAAGGCAAGGCGATGTTACGCAAACTTTCCGGACGGAAACACCAGGTGATTACTGCGGTTGCCGTTTTGAGTGACATTGATAAAGTGGTCTTCCACTCGAAAGCCGATGTGGAATTCTATCCGCTCGACGATGCGTGGATCGACAGTTACATTGCCTCCGGTTCACCGCTCGATAAAGCCGGAGCTTACGGCATTCAAGACCGTGGAGCCTTGATGGTCAAATCCATCAAAGGCGACTTCTACACCATCATGGGCTTACCCATCGCCCGGGTCAATCAAGTGCTTCGCACGATGAAAGGTGCCGTATGATCTACCTGTTTGCTGGATTCTTGGTGGAATTGATTTGGGAATTCAGTTCACAAATCTTGTTTTTTGCGACTCCTGACAATATCGAAATGGTGATCGTTTTTGCGATGGATCTGATCGTCTTTAGTTTGTTTCTGATCGGGGCTTATCAGATGGGAAAGGACAAGACCCACTTCAAAGCGGCCTATATTCTCAGTATCATCCTCATCGCTGTTCACTGTGTGATCACCGTACTCGAACTCAGTCCAATTGATGTGCTCTATAGCGGGTTTACGGATTTGGCTCCGGTAATTCTTTCTCTCATCCTGACCTATCAGTTGGTGAAGGGATTCATGGTCCATGCGACCGAGCCCTCAATGAAGAAGCTGGCTCAACGGTTGATGAACTATTGGAAAGCCGGGCTCTGGTTGGGTAGCGGACTAGTGGCGGTCATCACCGTTGGTTTGGTTACCGTGATTTTTTCACTGATGTGGGGAGGATCTCTGGTGATCGATGATCCCACGAACTTCAACATCATGGGTGAAGAACTATTGACCTTATTGACCACGGAGGTCATTCCGGCCACAGGGGTGTTTCTGATTGTATTGTTGATCCTGGGCATTGGCTTACTGTTGGCCTATGTGATCGTGCGCATTCTGTTTGTGGTTTATTTCTATCAGCTTAAAGACGTAAAGGTCACAACCGAGACGGAACTACCATCGTTACCGGTTGTTGAATAACCTAAAAAGGAGAACCCTATGAATCTGATTTTTTATGGCTTTCTGGTGATGTTGCTGGGAATTGATGTCAGTGGTATCAGCTTAGCCCCGTTGTTCCAAATCGGTGGGTATGCGTTGGTTATGCAAGGCATGCAAGCCATTGACAAAGAGAACACCTACTTCAAACGGGCCTTGCCGTTAGTTTATGCCTTGATGGCGCTTAATGGTGTGACGTTCCTTTTGGATGTGGTCAATATCGAGGAGTTCAGTTTCTTTATTGGAATCGCGACCGGGATCGTTGGTTTGATTGCCGTCTACAACGTCCTTAAAGGCATCCAGGTCTACAAAGATGAGCTGCAGACGCCGAACCTGACAACCAAAATGTACAAGCGCTGGCGTTTGTCCGTGATCTTGTTTGTGGTAGGTGTTATTGCCGTGATTACGGCTATGATTTCCCTCTTTACGACCGTTTCGTATACTGTATTAATAGAACTCTTCACTCAACTCATGGCCAATCCGACGAATGAGGCGATTGGCTTTGAGATTGGCCAGTTGGTTGCTCCGATCATCGGGTTGTTCTACGGCTTGATCATGGTGTTCATGATTTCGATCGTCACCGCCATGGTGTTCTACATCATGTTCCTGGTCTCGTTGTACAATGTGCAGAAGGAATTTGCCCTGCGTACACCGGCGATTTCAGCCCCCACCGACTTCCCTAATCCTCAGTAACTAATACTTGCATTCCTGCCTAAATTCATTTATTATATTTAGGCAACGCCATCATAGTTCAATGGTAAAACGGGGCAATGGTAATGCCCAGTTCTGAGTTCGATTCTCGGTGATGGCACCAGTTAACCACAAAAAACCCTTCAGGATTGAAGGGTTTTTTATTACGCATTTGCGATGAAGTGCGGTTTTACTTTCGAGGTCTCTTGACCGTTGTCGAAGCCGCAACCAACAGATCATAAATCATGCGATGACCGGCATCAGTCGGATGCGGATCATAGGTTGCCGTTGTGGCGGCCATATTGAAGCCAACCAAGGGTTCAGTTCCGGTATAGGCTTCAAACGCATCGGCCACATCGACGACCGTATAACCTAAGCTTGTCGCAGTATTCTTGATGTAGGTGTTGATCTGATCGATGAGCTTTAGTTTATAGTAGTGATTTCAATCGAATCCAATTACTTTCTCCGATGTACTGTATTTGTGCATTAAGGTATGGGATAATACAGAAAATGTCTGTCTTATGGCAGGTTGGGGTGAGGATATGGTCTTTAGTAGTCTTACGTTTCTCTTTGTGTTCTTTCCGGTGTTCTTTGCGCTGTATTTTCTGGTGAAAGGCAATCGGGCTCGAAACATCATCCTTATCTTTGCGTCACTCTTGTTTTACGCCTGGGGAGAACCGGTTTACATACTGCTCATGCTGATCTCCTCATTGAATGATTACTTCTTCTCAAGACTGATCGATCGTGTGCGTACCGATCAACCTGTCTTGGCTAAGGTGTATCTTGTGCTTTCCATTTTGGTCAATTTGGGGTTACTGGGTTTCTTCAAGTATGCGGACTTTGTAATCATTACCCTGAACGCTGTCTTAAACCTCAAACTGACCTTATTGGAGTTACCGTTACCGATCGGGATCAGTTTCTATACTTTTCAAACCATGTCGTATACGATTGATGTCTACCGTGAGAAAGTCGCTGTTCAAACCCGCTTTTCGACCCTGTTGGCTTACGTGGTGATGTTTCCGCAACTCATCGCGGGACCGATTGTTCGATATGCTACCGTTGAACACGAACTATCGAACCGACAGCCGACCATTCAAAATATCGCTGATGGATTACGCCGATTCATTAAGGGTTTGGGCAAGAAAGTCATTATCGCCAATCAGGTAGCTATTCTTGCTGATGCGATTTTCGAGATGAGTGGGAGTCAATGGAGTTGGTCGTATGCCTTCTTTGGCATTATAGCTTTCCTTTTACAGATCTATTATGACTTCTCCGGATACAGTGATATGGCCATTGGGATGGGGAAGATGATGGGTTTCAACTTTCTGGAGAACTTCGACGCGCCGTATCGCTCTCAAAGCATTACGGAGTTTTGGCGCCGATGGCACATTTCCCTGGGGACGTGGTTCAAAGATTATGTCTACATTCCGCTGGGAGGTAGCCGTGTGTCGACCCTTCGCGTGATTTTCAATCTGGCTGTGGTGTGGTTTTTGACCGGGCTTTGGCATGGGGCGTCGTGGAACTATGTGTTGTTTGGAATGCATTTCTTTATCGTCTTGGTTTTTGAGAAGTTTTATGGTTCTAAACTCCTTGAGAAATGCCCCCGCATAGTGCGACATGGGTATGTGATTAGTGTCCTGATCATTGGATTCACTTACTTCAGGATTGAAGAAACGTCGAAGATATTACCGTTTCTTTCAGTCTTGTTGAGTTTCAAACAAGGCACGGGTACGTTGATTCCACCTTTACTGGCGTATACCTTGCCTTACGTTCTTTTGGCTGTGATTGGTCTGTTTCCGGTCCCAAAACAGCTCAAAACTGCCCTTCAGCGATTGGATTGGGTGAATGATGTGGCGTTGATCGGCGTGTTTCTGATCAGCACGCTGTTCTTGGTAAGTCGCAGTTTTAATACGTTTATTTACTTCAGGTTCTAGGAGGGCACCCATGAAACATTCATTGTTTATCCTGATCATGGCGTTGATCATTGCGGGAATGGGGGTTGTGACTGTCATGGAGGTGGGCACGCCTAGGGTCTTGGTATTGGAGAATCATCGGAGCACCCAAGCCATTCCTTGGACCTGGTCATCTTGGATGGAAACGACCTTTCAGACTCGTTTGGAAGAAGCCATGGCAGATCATTTCCCGGGGCGAGATGCTTGGTTGACCTCGTTTTATACGCTAAACACGACATTCACCGATGCGATGCGATTCCTGGTGCCACCCAAAGTCTATGGCAAGGTGATCATTGAGGCGTACTCGGACTTGAACCGGGTCACCATTAACGGAGAGGCTTTTCTGATACCTGCCCCGGTAACGATGAGTCCTTCTGTCAAGAAGCAGATTCAAAGCAACATGGATGTACTCAACACCATGGCAGACACACTCGGAGTGAATACCTCGCTTTACATCGTTTCTGCGAATCGGGATACTTCCTTGATATACCAAAGTTTTGATCTTGACGCCTTTACCAGCGTCATCGACGAAACGCTCAAGATCCCTTATACGGTGTTCACCGTCGATTCGCATGAGGAGTTTTTAAAGACTTATTATAGAACCGATCATCACTGGACGCAGTACGGGGCTGATCAAGGGTATCGTCAGTTGGTTGAGTTTGCGTTTCAGGAAGACCCGTTACCCGTTTCACAATCCCGGTGTTTCGACGGGATATTCTTCTATGGTTCCTACAGTCGACAGGTTGCCGGAGCCATCAACGTCGACGGTGATCCGGTGTGTTGGTATGGGTATGATTATCAACCGATTCAGATCAGTGTTAACGGTAATGTGGTTGAGAATTATGGCGGGGTACAGTCTTACGTGAATCAAGCCCCAGAGTTGAAGGTTAAGTACTTTGATCATTACTCACGGCTGTATACAGGAGCTAATGCGGTGGTCGAAATCATCAGCGGCTTTGAGAACAAGCCCAAGGTGCTCCTCATCGGTAACTCTTTTACGGCACCGATCCGATTTCCATTGAGTTATCACACCAGTCACTTCTACTACTTCTCAGCCGACTATCTGAATGATACGATGTCCGATTTTAACCTTGCTCAATTTGTCCGTGACCATCAGATCGATCAGGTCATCTTGATGATCCAGTTGGGACAGATTCGTCAATACACCTATGGTCAAGAGTTGAAGAGGCTCATGGATTAGGCCATCCAAAGGCAATAAGCAATGAGCACCCGATCCAAGGTGTCAAACCACTCCAATAAACGCGAAAGCACAGTGACCCTGTGCTTTTTTATCGGGTATACTGAAAGCGTGGAATCGATGCATGAACCGGCCCTAATCACGGATCAGCTTAACGAGTGGTCAAACTGGCTATCGCTTCATCATGCGGATACCCCCTTCGTGTGGATCAAAATCAGACGCATCAAAGGGCAATGTCCGGGTTTATCGTTGGGTGATGCGGTCAATGAAGCCATCCGTTGGGGATGGATCGACGGGTTGATGCATCCGTGCGATAAGGATGGTTTTTGGTTACGCTTCAGCCATCGAAAACCCAACAGTGTGTGGTCAATCACGAATTTGAAGCGGGCTCAAGCTCACCTGGCGAAGGGGACGATGATGCCATCGGGTCTTGAAACCATAAAGTGGGCTAAACAAAACGGCTGGTGGAAGATCATAGAGTCTTCCGAAGAACCAACTTCAAAGGAGACACAATGAAACAATACGTGGTGGATGCCTTCACCGATAAAGTCTTTGGCGGAAATCCGGCTGCCGTCATCATCTTGGATGATTGGATCGAGGATTCGTTGATGCTGGCTATCGCCAAAGAGAACAACCTCTCGGAAACGGCTTTTGCGGCCAAGATCGACTCCGGATATCACTTGCGGTGGTTTACACCCAAAGGGGAGATCGATTTGTGTGGTCATGCGACTTTAGCGACAGCCTATGTCATTACCCACTTTATCGAACCCGAGTTGAACACCGTTCACTTTCAAACGTTGAGTGGAGCACTCACTGTTAAGCGGGATGGGGAGTGGTTATCCTTGGATTTCCCAGCCTTTGAACTTAAGGAAGTAGATGTTACAGAAGCTATGAGGAAGGCTATCGGAATCAAGCCTCATGAGGCTTATCTGGGACGGGATCTGGTTTTGGTGGTGGAGGATGAAGCCAAGGTCAGATCATTGTCGGTTGATCAAGAAGCCATCAAAGCCCTCGATGGTTTACTGGTGCATGTGACTTCTCGAGGCAGCGCTGTAGACTGTGTGACCCGGTCTTTCGCCCCGAAACTGGGAATCCCTGAAGATCCGGTGTGTGGTTCGGGACACTGTCATGTGATCCCGTATTGGGCATTGACCCAGAAGAAGGATCAATTCGTCGCGGTACAGGCATCGGAACGCGGGGGAACGCTGTGGTGCCAACTCAGTGGTGATCGCGTCATCCTTAAGGGCCAAGCCGTCTTGTATGCGATTGCCGATCTATACATTTAATCAGGAGGACGTATGAACAATCCCGTTTATTCAACCGTTATTGATTTGGTTCACCGCATCGAAACAACCCAAAGCGAGGCCATAGAGGCTGCCGCAAAGGCCATGGTGGAGACCATCCTCAACGGAGGTCTCATTCAGGCGTATGGGGCCGGACATTCGTTTGCGGGGGCTTTGGAGCTCTGTCATCGGGCCGGAGGTTTGATCCCCACCAAAGCCATCAAAGAGCCTTCAGGAGGTCAGTATGAGACCGTGGAAGGCGTAGGGAGTCTCTTTGTGAAGAAGGTCGATATCCGACCGGAAGATACCGTCGTGGTCATCTCCAACTCCGGTCGTAATCCCTTGCCGATTGAACTGGCGTATGGGGTCAAAGCGAAAGGGGCTACCCTGATCGTGATCACGGCTGTGGAAGCCTCCAAACACTTGCCTTCCAAACACAGCAGCGGAAAGAACCTCTACCAGTTAGGGGATATCGTCTTGGATAACCTGGTTGAAGAGGGGGATGCGATGATTGAACTGCCCCGTTCGAAAACCAAAGTCTGCGGAATGTCGATGATGACGACCTCGCTGATCATCCAAGCCTTGACCTATCGGGTGGCGGAGCTCTTGGAAGACCAAGGCTTGATGGCCCCGATCTACCGCTCTCAGAATATCGATGGTGGTCGTGCCTTCAACGAAGCCTTGGAAGCCCCACTGGTGGATCGTTTAAATCGTCTATGAGTCAACGAAACCTGGATGCCTTGATTTTCGATATGGGCAATGTGCTCATCGATTGGACACCCCGCCGTCTGGTTAAGCACTTCGTTCAGGATGAAACGCTCGTTGACCCCTTGACTGAAGCCATCTTTCACAGTGTTCAGTGGCGACTGCTCGATCAAGGACTCATCGAGGAGTCTCAGGTCATCGAGTCAGTCTGTGCCCTGTTTCCTAAGGAGCTCCATTCAGTCATCGGGGATATCGTGACCCGTTGGCCGGAAGCCAATAAGATGGATGAACGGATGATTCCGTTGACCAAAGCTCTGGCTCAAAACGGACTAAAACTCTACCTGGGATCCAATGCATCCCTGCGTTTTCACACCTACAAGTCCAAAATAAAAGCCCTCGACGTGTTTGACGGGATCCAGATTTCGGCGGATATCCGACTCAGTAAACCCGATCCCCGTTTCTTTGAGGTCTTGGTGTCGACCTATGGATTGGATCCGCATCGAACCGGTTTTATCGATGATGTCCAAGCGAATTGTGACAGTGCAGCCACTCTGGGTCTCACAACCTTCCATTACAATGGCGATTTTAAAGCTTTAGTGGCGTGGTTGAAGGCTCAAGGTGTCCTGGATACACAGGACAGGGTTGAGGAAAACGTCATCCTCAGTTAAAATGAAACTAGCGAGGTCTTTATGAACAATCCAAGTCTAGTCATTCTGGCAGCCGGAATGGGCAGCCGTTATGGCGGTCTGAAGCAAATCGATACGGTCGGTAACAACGGGGAATCCATCATTGATTTCTCGATTTATGATGCCATCGAAGCCGGATTCAAGAAAGTATATCTCATCATCCGCAAAGAACATGAAGCGGCCTTTAGAACGGCGTTAACGGATAAGTTAACTGGTTTTATCGACGTAGAATTCATCTACCAAGACATGAGCGATCTGCCGGGAGGATTTGTGATGCCGGAAGGACGGATCAAGCCTTGGGGAACCACACACGCCTTGTGGGCGTGCCGTCATCAGGTCAAGGAACCGTTCATGATTTGCAATGCTGATGATTACTACGGGAAGAATGCTTACAAGACGATGTTGAAGTTCCTGAATCTCGGGGTTTCTGATTCCGTCTTTGGGATGGTCGGTTATCGTTTGGATAAGACCCTTTCGGACTCCGGTTCCGTGAGCCGTGGCGTGTGTCAGGTGGCCGATGGTGTGTTGAGCGGCGTCACCGAATGGCGGCGTATCAAACGTTCAGACGGAAAGATCGTGTGTTCCCAGGATGAAGTGAGTTGGCAGGAATTGGACCCGCAAGCGCTGGTTTCGATGAACTTCTGGGGGTTTACTCCCAAAGTCTTTGAGTTGGCGGAACGGCAACTGCTTCGTTTCCTGGAGGCCAAGTTAGCTCAAGATCCGCTTAAGTGCGAACATGTTATTCCGACCCTGATCGGGGAAACCCTTCAGGAAGGCTCTTACCAAGTTCGGGTCATGTCGTCGGAGAACACCTGGTTTGGAGTGACGTATCAGGAAGACAAACCCTATGTGGTCGATCAGTTTGCGCGGTTCAAAATCGAACGCCAATACCCCTTCGATCTATGGAAAAAATAAAAAGGGCAGTGCCCTTTTTTAGTTGAAGAGGTAGGAGAGAAGGTCAGAAGCAGTGATGATCGAACCGATCGAGGCAAACAGATTCGCCAGCATGACCACCAAGAGGATCCGAAGGACCCGGTTACGCCACCAGCCTTTAAGGTGCATCGCATCGTCCTGTAGCGCCATAAAGTCCTTGACGGCGGGTTTATGGACCCAGGCTTCGGTCAGTCCCGCAAACCACCCGGGTGCGAGGACCGGTGAGAGGATCCCGATCGGCGCTGCCACAAAGGCGGTGAGGATGCTTAAGGGGTGACCCAAGGCAATCAGGGTTCCCAGTGCAGCCAAGGATCCATTGACTGCGATGAAGCGCCAGATCGTGGACAAGGCCGTTTCCGGGTTGATGGCGATGGTGGCCAAGATCAAGCCACCGATGGAAAGGGGAATCAGCCAGCCGACGGCTTTGGATCCCCATCCCGGTTTGGGCAGGGTCATCAGGTCGTGAATGGTGAGGTGCGGGTCTTGGAGGTACTTGGAAATCCCGTTGACGTGAGCAGCACCCACCACGGCGACGATGTTGGTGCCTTTGGTGTGACGGAGTTTATACGCCATGATGCGATCACGTTCATCTACCAACGTTAAGGCAATCTTGGGGAATCGTTTGGAGACTTCAGCCATGGAGGCTTCCAAAAGGTCTTGTTGTTTGAGGGCTTCGATGTCAGCTTCCGTGAAGGCTTCTTTTTCAAAAGCAGCCCCGATCAATTGATTCAGCATGCCCAACTTGTCCCAGAAATTCAAGGAACGCCAGATGCGTTGGAAGGTGAGGGTCACACTGCGATCGATCTTCACTAATCGAGTGTTCTTTCGGTGAGCGACGTCGATTGCCGTGATCATTTCTTGTCCAACCGGAATCTCGCTTTGAAGGGCCAAGCGCTTTTGATACGCCGAAAGCACGAGTTGAGCCATCAATAAGCCTGTCTTCTTTTCTTTGATGATTCGGACAATGTCCGTGGTCTCCCAGCGCTTATTCTCGGTCATCGCCGTATAGCGATCCTCATCGAGTTCGATGGCGATGGCATCAAACGAACCGTTCTCCAAGGTCTCTTGCACTTCCAAGGCAGAAGCTTTCGAGACATGGGCGGTTCCAATTAAGGTTATGGTTTTTTCATCGAGTGTTAAGGTCGTCTGCATAGTCCTCATTGTATCACACAATGGGTTTTGGGCACCTCACATAATTTCACACCGACTCAATTATCACATAATTGGGGCTGTGCTATAATGAGTGAGATATGAGGAGGGTTTGCGATGCTCAGTTATACGACCGTACAAACCATCGTTCAGCTGTTGCGCATGGTTTTGGATATCCTGGTGCTCTGGTTATTGATTTACTATGGCGTACGCATCGTCCGCAACAATGCCCGTACTTCCCAGATCTTTAAGGGCATTGTTTTTATCTTACTGCTTCAAGCCTTATCGACCTTCTTCGGACTGACAGCCGTCAGTTGGCTGGCCGGATTCTTGCTCACTTACGGGTTCTTGGGTATCATCATCGTGTTCCAACCCGAAATCCGCAGTTTATTGGAACGGATCGGGAAGACCTCGGTCTTCTCACGCTTGACCACCCTCTCCGGAACGGAGAAACAGCAGTTGGTGGAAGCGTTGAGTGAAGCCACGTTGAATCTGTCCTCCAATCATGTCGGTGCCTTGATTACCCTCGAACAAGGCCATTCCCTCAATAACTTTATCGCGACCGGTACCAAGATCAATGCTTTAGTCAGCAATGATCTTCTCCAGTCGATTTTCAATCCGTCATCGCCCTTGCATGACGGTGCCGTGATCATCCAAGGGGATCGCATGGCGTGCGCATCTGCGTACTTCCCGCCAACGACCACGGATCTTCCTCCGCGCATCGGGGCTCGTCATCGGGCGGCCATCGGGATCAGTGAGATCACCGATTCCATCACGATCGTCGTCAGTGAGAAATCCGGCAACATCTCGATCGCGGAACGCGGTGTCTTGACCCCCATCCCAGCCAATAAACTCAAAGCCTACCTCGAACAAACCATTCTCTTCGATGAGATGGAACTCGACAGTGACGGGCTCTTCCAAAAGCCCAAAGCGAAAGCCAAGGTCGTGAAAACTCCGCCCATGGAAGTGGAAACAGCCTCTGAAGAGATCGATCACCCGATCCAGACCTTAGCCGATTTGCGGGAAGATGAAGCTAAAACCAAGACTGAACCCAAACTGTCCCGGTCACGCAAAGCGGAATCCGCCAATCAAGTGCCCTTGGATCTACCAGGGGAGTCCTCGGATGATTCGAAAGGAGGAAATCCGGCATGACCAATCGTAAACGCCGTCCGGATGTCTCCGGTCAAGAGAAGCTCGAATTAGCCAAGCAAATCGCCCAACAGAGCCAACGCGTCGTCAAGACCTACACCAGTATCGAACGCTTCGTCTTGCGCATCCTGAAGTTCATCAGCGTATGGTTCGATAAGCTCCTCTACAATCAAAAAACCAGTAAGCTGGTTTCCCTGATCCTGGCGGTGGTGTTGTATACGGCCATCAACTTTAACCTCGGGGAAGCTGTCTTTGATAACCCGGTCCAGTCCGGATACACGATCGATGCGATCCCGGTCACCGTGGTCGCCAACTCCGAAGTGTATGAAATCACCGGCATTCCTCAAACCGTGAAAGCGTATGTCGTCGGGGATCTCTCCGACATTGCCTTGATCCGTTCGCAGAAAGCCTATTCCGTCGTTGCGGATCTCTCCGGACTCTTGGAAGGAACCCATCAGATCACCCTGACCCCTAAAGACTTCTCGAGTCGGGTGGATGTGGCCCTGTCGCAATCGACCGCCGTGGTCACCATTCGTAAGAAAATCTCCCAACGCTTTGCGTTGTCGTATGACTTCGTCAACCTGGACAAAATGAATCAGGAATTTGTCTTAGCGACCCCGGTCCTATCCGATCAGGAAGTCATCATTCGGGCTTCTGCGGAAACCCTCAGTAAAGTCGGAATGGTCAAAGTCCTCATCGATGCGACAGGAGTGACCACCGATTTCACGCAGGAAGGTACGGTCGTAGCCTACGATCAAAACGGAAACCGCATGGATGTGGACATCTTGCCCAAGACCGTCACGGTCGAAGTCAGTGTATCGTCCCCCAATAAAACCGTTCCGGTGGCGGTCGCCCCGGTGGGTGAAATCCCCAACGGATTGGCCATTGAAACCGTGACCTACGATTTCTCGACCATCACCATTTACGGTCGCGATACGATCCTAGGTGCCATCGATACGGTCTTAGTGCCAATCGATGCGACGCAACTGACCAGTGAATCCAACAACGTTGTGGCCGATATTCCGCTGCCCAGCGGAGTCACCAAGACCAGCGTCAACGTCGTCAACATGCAGATCACGCTGGCTCCGGCGGTCACCAAGACCCTGGACAACGTCATCATCGAATACGCCAACAACGTCAAGGGCTACCGCTTTACCCTGGTCGATCTGGCCGATGTCGTCACGGCTGTAGAACTGTACGGAACGCAGACGAATGTCGATGCAATCACGTCAACTTCGCTTTACGTCTACTTCGATATGAAGAACGTCACCTTGGGCGAACAGGAAGTACAACTCTACGTTGAAGGCCCCAGTAACTTAGTCAAATACACCTTGGTCAAATCCACGATTCGGATCAAGGTCACCGAATAACAGGGGGAAACCATGGGACATTATTTTGGGACGGATGGGGTCCGCGGCAAAGCCAATCACGGCTTGACCGTGCAGATGGCCCTGACCATCGGACAAGCCTTGGGAGCCATGTATCCCGGTCAGAAGATCGTGGTCGGGATGGATACGCGTTTATCCTCAGGGATGCTCAAACACGCCGTGTTGGCGGGTTTAGCCGCGACTTCGGCCAGAGCATATGATGCCGGAGTCGTACCGACGCCAACGATCGCTTATTTGACTGCGAATCAGGATTTTGTAGCAGGTGTCATGATCAGTGCCAGCCACAATCCCTACGATGACAACGGCATCAAGATTTTCAGCTCCAACGGTTATAAGATCGATGAGAGTCTGGAAGCGCAGATCGAAGCCGTGTTGGATGGGAAAGTCACCTTACAACTGGCCATCGATGGACACATCGGAACGATCGAAACCTACCCTGAAGGACTTCAGGCCTATACCGATTATCTGAAGAGTCTCTTTGACATGGATCTGACCGGATTCAACATTGCCATCGATGCAGCCAATGGATCGGCCACGGTCAGTGCCAAACCCGTCTTGGAAGCCTTTGGAGCGACCGTTCATGCGATCGCCAATCAACCCAACGGCATCAACATCAACGCTCATTGCGGTTCAACGCATCCTCAAGCCCTTCAAGCCTACGTCACCGATCACGACAGTGACCTGGGATTGGCCTTTGACGGGGATGCGGATCGATTGATTGCGGTCGATGAACACGGGGAATTGGTTGATGGAGATGCGATGCTGTATCTGGTGGGTAAGTACCTGAAGAAGAACGGGGAACTCCACGAGAACACCGTCGTGACCACGGTCATGGCGAATCTGGGTCTGCATAAGGCCTTGGCTCAGTATGGCATCATGACGATCCAAACGCCGGTGGGGGATAAGTACGTTGTCGAACGGATGTTGAACGGGCATTACAGCCTGGGCGGTGAACAATCCGGACACATCGTTTTTAAAGACTACTTGACCACGGGCGATGGGTTATTGACGGCCTTGGCCCTCTTAAAAATCATGAGCGACGAGAAACAGACCTTGGCTCAGCTCAAAACCGGCTTGACCATTTATCCGCAGACCTTGCGCAACGTGCGCGTCAACGATAAGAAGAATGCGATGAAGCACCCTAAACTGAGTGCATTGGTCGAATCCTTGAGTACTCAGCTGGGATCTGACGGTCGCATTCTGGTTCGTCCTTCCGGAACGGAACCCTTGGTTCGGGTCATGGCGGAAGCGGCGACCCAAGCGCAGTGCGATGACTTGGTCGCGACGATTGTCCGTTGTATCGAGGAGGAAAACCTGTGAAACGCTGCATTGCCATCGTGGAAGATGAAAAAGACCTCAACGAACTGGTCAAACGGTATTTGGAGAAAGAAACCTACACGGTCCAATCGTATCTGACCTATGACAGTGCCTTAGCGCATGTCCATGATCCGGAGATCCAACTGTGGATCCTGGACATCATGTTGGATAACCGCAGCGGCTTTGACTTGATCGAAGAGATCAAGAAACACAGCCCCAATCTGCCGGTCATCTTCATGTCGGCGCGCGATAAAGAGTTTGATCGCATCATCGGCTTGGAGAAAGGCTCGGACGATTACATCACCAAACCATTCTCCCCCAAAGAACTGGTCTTGCGGGTCAACAACATCATGCGCCGTGTCTACAAAGACGATGATCGCATCGATGTGGATGGCTATGAGATCGACTTGGTTCAACGCAAGGTGTATCAAGGTGAGACCGAAATCGAACTGACTACCAAAGAGTTTGACCTCTTGATGATGTTTGTGCGCAATCGCACCATTGCCTTCTCCCGTGAACAGATCCTTGAACGCGTATGGGAAACCAACTACTACGGTTCCGATCGGGTGGTCGATGATACGCTACGCCGTTTACGCAAGAAACTGAAAGATTTGAACATTCACACCATTTACGGTTACGGATACCGCTTAGGCTAAATGAAACGCGTCCGGGATTTTATTGAAAACATGAGTTTGACCCAACAGCTGGTCAGCTTGGTGCTGGTCAGCGTTTTCCTGTTCGGGTTTTTCCTCTTGTCGTACATCTTCTCCAACATCGAGCACATCGCCCGCAATCAGATGTACGCCACTATCAAACGATCCCAGGCTTCCGTCAAAGAGAACTACTACAACTTCGAAGACCGCGAAAACCTGTTTAAAAACAGCGATCCCAGCGTCGTTCACATCATTTACTTCACGTCCGGCAGTGAGCCGACCATCACCAACAGCACCACGACCCTCAGCGAAGAACTCGAAGATGAGTTCAAACTGCAGATTGCCACGCAAGTCGTGGAAACCATCGATTTGGAATCGGTGGGGATCGAGCCTTCCGTGGTGTACGTGAGTACCCGATTGGGCAACAACTCTTGGATTGTCAGTTTCCTGGTGACCACCAGCATGAATCAGTTCCGGACGACCCTGATCAATGAAGTCGTCAACATTCTCTTGATCATGGTTGGCTTGATTTTCCTGTTTTTGATGGCGTGGGTGGCTTCGCTCATCCATTCGCTGAAGCAAATGGAGAGTTACATCAACAGCGTTAAGACCGGTGAAAAAGTCGAACTCATCATTCACCGCAAGGATGAGATCGGGGAGTTAGCCAGTGCACTGGTAACCATGAATAATGAACTCAAACGTCAGGAAGATCTCAAAGAGGAAATGGTCCACAACATCTCCCATGACTTGAAGACCCCAATTGCGACCATTAAATCGTACGGCGAATCCATCAAAGACGGGATCTATCCTTACGATACGTTGGAAGCCAGCGTGGATGTGATCATCGAACACGCCTCCCGCTTAGAAAAGAAAGTGCACAGTTTACTCTTGCTTAACCGGATGGGATATCTGGTCAATACCGATAAACCCGGGAAGACCGACATGAAGTCCGTCATCGAAAAATCCATTCAGTCCGTCAAAGTGTTGCGTCCGCACATCGAACTGCGTACGGAACTGACCTCGTGTTCCTACGTGGGCAGTGAAGAACCGTGGCGGGTTGTCGTTGAAAACCTTTTGGACAATGCGTTGCGTTATGCTAAGACGCGAGTTGAAGTGCACCTGTCCAAAGATGAGCTCAGTGTCTACAACGACGGGATCCGGATCCCGGCCGATCGCATGGCTCAGCTCTTCAAGCCGTATGAACGCGGAACCGGCGGTCAATTCGGTTTAGGATTAACCATCGTCCATCGGGTGACCAGTGCTTACGGGTATGCTGTGCATGTCCGCAATGAAGACGAAGGAGTCACCTTCGCCATCCGTCGTCAAACCAAAGAACAAGCCGCTGATGCGGCACTCCAGTGAGGTCCACCATGCCCATACTTCCCGTTAACGGAATCGATATCAACTACACGCAACTCGGTCAAGGCCGGGATGTGGTGTGTTTGCATGGCTGGGACCAAAACATCTCGATGTTTGCGCCGACCCAGCGTTTTCTAAGTCCATGGTTTCGCGTGACTGTGCTGGATTTGCCTTCCTTTGGGGAGAGCGGCCATCCGGAACAACCCTGGGGTGTCGAAGAGTACACCCTGCACTTGAAGGTGTTCTGCGATCGCTTAGGCATCGAAGAACCCATCCTGATCGCCCATTCGTTTGGGGCTCGATTGGCCATTCTCTTTGCAGCCCAATATCCGGTTCATCGTTTAGTGTTGACCGGAGCCGCTGGTTTAAAGCCGCGGAGAGGACCGGATTATTACGCCAAGATCTTTACCTATAAAGCCGCCAAACAGCTCTTCAAACTCAACGCCTTGGCTCCGTATAAAGATAAAATGGCCAAAACCTTCGGCAGTGCCGACTATAAGAACGCGGATGGCGTCAAACGTCAATCCTTCATCAAGATCGTCAACAGTGATCTGAAGCCGTATTTGAGCCATATCAGTGTACCGACCTTGTTGATCTGGGGTGACAAAGATGATGCCACACCGCTGTGGATGGGGAAGACTATGGAGAGACTGATTCCGGATGCCGGATTGGTCGTCTTCGAAAACGACGGGCATTACGCCTACTTCAATCAGATCGATCGTTTCCACCGCATCCTCGAGCACTTCCTCGAAAAGGACAAAACGCATGTTTGATCTCCTGATTCCGGTCATTCGACCCTTATACTTTGTGACGCTGTGTGCGCTCTTCTATGTACCGGCCAAGCATGCTTTGCACATGTATCAGCAAAACCGGTATGAGATCCGCCGTTACCTGCAGTGGTTTACAGCGAGTTTAAGCACGAGCCTGTTTCCAATCATTGGGGCCGTTGTTTTAGGGATCGTGATGAGTTTTATCATCACCATGATGGGGGTCTTGGGACAACTCATCGTGCTGGTGATCTTGGGGTGGACAGCGATCCATGACGTCAACAAGGAACGCCGCAAACACTACATCAAACCACTAAAAGTTACGACCCGGGTCAAACGTCAGATCGTGGTCTTGGCGATCATGAACCTGGTGTTGATCACCGTGATGGTGTCGCATTACCTCTTATCGCCCTTACCGTTGATTGCGCTGATGTATGCGACCTCGATCGTGCACATTCTGTTGATTCTCATGGCCGCTATTACGATTCCGCTGGAAGCACTCATCAAGGCGTTCTACATGGGCTTAGCCGCTCGCGAACTGCGGCGCAACACTAACCTGATGATCGTGGGGATTGCCGGATCGTATGGGAAGACCTCCTCGAAAAACATCCTCAACGAGATCCTCTCGGAACAGTACTACACCTTGGCTACCCCGGCGTCCTTCAATACACCGATGGGCATTACCCTGACCATTCGCAATGAGCTCAAGAACCTGCATCAGGTCTTCATCGCGGAACTGGGGGCCGATAAAGTCGGAGACCTCAGTGTCCTGATGAAGTTTGTGAAGCCCAAGTATGGGATCCTGACCTCCATCGGTCCGGAACACCTTAACACGTTTAAAAACATCCAAAACATCATCAAGGAAGAAACCAAGATCGTGGAGATGTTGCCGTCGGATGGGGTAGCGGTGGTCAATGGTGACAACGACTACATCCGAGCCTATGCCTTCAAGAATCCAGTCAAACGACTGACCGTGGGGATCGAATACCCGGATGTCGATTACCGGGCCATCTCCATCGCCTTTACGCCGGAAGGCTCGGTCTTTGAGATCGTAAGTGCTGAGGGGTCCGTGCCGTTTAAAACCCGACTCTTGGGCAAACACAACATCACCAACATCCTCGTTGCCGTCGCCTTGGGACGGGAGTTGGGACTGAGTTGGCCCTTGCTTCAAAAGGCCGTTGCTAACGTGAATTATATCGAACACCGCTTGCAACTCAAGAAGATCAACGGCTTGACATACATCGACAACGCCTTCAATTCCAACCCTGAAGGGTCGCTCAGTTCGCTGGAAGTGCTCAAGATGATGCCGGGACGGCGTTACATCGTGACCCCCGGGATGATCGATCTGGGTGATCAGCAACGCCTCTACAACTATCAATTCGGAAAAGCCATGTTAGGCTGTGCCGATCAGGTGCTCCTGGTAGGACCGACCCAATCCAAACCGATCTATGAAGGGCTTGCCGATTCCGGATTCCCGATGGAAGATGTCCGGGTCTTCGATACGGTCAAAGAAGCCTTTGCGTATCTGGATCAGCACGCTTCCCCCAAAGACACCATCCTCTTGGAGAATGATCTCCCGGATGCGTTCAACCGCTGATATGAACTACACTGAATTTATCGCCAAAGTCTTGGCCATCAGTCGCATCGGACTCAAATTCTCCAAGGATGAGTATGCCTTGGAGAATTATCGGGAACTCCAGGATCTGGCGCAAGCGCAACTCAAAGACGAGCACGGCTTCTCATCGATCGATATCCCGTATCAGAAGGACATTTATCCCACCCCCAGCATTTCCGTTCGGGTCATCGTGTTCAACGAACAAGGTCAACTGTTGATGGGGCAGGAGAAGTCGGATGGGGGATACGCCGTTCCGGGAGGATGGTGCGATCTCTTTGAAAGCCCCACCGAAGCCGCCATTAAAGAAGTGCTTCAGGAAACGGGTCTGCATGTTAAAATAGACAGGATGTTGGCCCTCTTGCGACGCGATCTCTACCGCATCTCACCGGCCCTCATCAGTGAGTATGTGGTGTACTTTCAAGCTTCTGTGATCGGAGGGACATTGACCCCCAATCATGAGATCCATCAGGTGGGGTTCTTCGATCTGGACAAGATCCCGCCCACCAGCCGAAAGATGACTTTGAATGAA
>CAINEY010000021.1 GCA_903847945.1 uncultured bacterium
ATGCCTGGGGGAACCAACAACCCATCTCCGGATCCTTAGCCACAACGATCGGTGAAGAGAATCCCTTCCGTTATCGCGGCTACTACTTCGATACCGAGACGGGACTCTACTACCTCAACAGCCGGTACTACGACTCCGTGACCGGACGGTTTATCAATGCGGATGGATTAGTAACTGCGAGTACTACCTTGTTAGGGACTAACATGTATGCGTATTGTGAGAGCAATCCGGTCAATCATAGAGACAGCAGTGGGTTCGTAATGAAGGAGCTGGTTGATTTCTGCATGAATCTAGAGGCTGGAGTAAGAGTAATTCAAGAGATATATGAATATTATATTTTCGCTACAGGCACAGTGGGATTGATGACTGTATCAACAGGGCTTGCTTTAGCTACTGGTTCAGTTACTATAGATGAGATTAGAAGTGATCTCGACAGAATTGATTTGACTAATTCTTCCGAGGTGGAAGTCCTTGATGCCAACTTTTTATCATTTTATAAAGGAGCTGGAGTAGTCAAACAGGATTTTACTGATCCATTTAGTTTTGGGGTAATGTTTATTAACAGTGAAAAAACAGCCACAGAATACAATATCAATATGGTTAAGCATGAATACGGTCACACAGTTCAGTTTAGAGAAAAAGGAGTAGTCGGTTATATAGTTACTGTCGCAATACCTTCCGTAATATATCTTAAACTTGACAGAAGTAGAGGAAACGATTTTAAAGATTACTTTAAAAGACCTTGGGAGGCACAGGCGGATATGTACGGAGGTGTGCAACGTGATTAGGAGAAGTCAAAAGTTTATATTTTTTATACTGAGTATTTCTTTGTTACTTATGTCATGCAGAGTTCAGAATAAATTCACATCAACAAATCTTGATTTAAAAGTGGCGAGTCGTGAATCTTTGTTGGGTGTTGTCGCATGGTTTCAAGCAGATGCAATCATTTTGGAGAAGGATAATTATGGTAGGACTTTATACGGATTTCGAGGTCGCGTAGTTTGGCATGACAACCTAGTCATTGCAATGGGTATCATCCAGGAATCTGATAATAAAACGGTATCTTTCTATGATGGGAAGAACATCAATGTAAAAGAGTATCTGGGTCGGTATGATGCCGAACTTAATCAATCCATGCTTGCTGACTATTTTAATAATGAGATCGTAGAGAAATTGAAACAAGAGAACGATTGGAACCAACCCCTACATCCCGAATCATACTTTTCCACTAAAATCACCAATGAAACCCCACAACCTCTTTCAAAGAGTGAACTTAACGAAATCATTAAGCAACTAGATTACCCGTTTTTCTGGAGAGATATGGTACTGTTATCTATTGATAAAAATGGGAAAATGCTAATCCTTGCGAACGATTGCGATGGTGATTTTATTGGGACGGCTTATTTGGTTATGATTACAAAAGACAAAGAGATCATCCCCGACACTGGTATTTTGCATCTAGAAACCTCACAATATCTCGATTATTTTGATATTTTGAATCAGTTCAAGCAGGCAAATGATTGGGCATTTAACTAGGTATGAAATAATTCTATGTTTGAGTAGCGTGTGTATAGAAGATTTTAGAGATAGCCTTGAACAAGATTCTATGTCTCTTTTTAAATATTGCCTGTAGTGGATTTGTAATAGAGCCTTCTGAGATTTATCTTATGCGTAGAGTGGTAGGTTAAAACCTGGTCCTTTTTAGAAAGATTAAGACTTTGGATAAAGAAAATGTCAGTCTAGCGACTCTTGTGTCTGAACGATCTTATCCATTGATTCAACGCTTCCCGAGTAAACCGGTAGTGCTGGATTCGGCACGCCTCATCTCCACCAAAAGTCGATAAGGCCATCCTGAGAAGGATGGCTTTTTTCTGTTTTACATGCAGATTACACATGGCTATTCTACAGTGATGAATGAGAATCTGACTTACGGAGTCAGGCGTATAATGGAGTTAACAAAATCCGGGAGAACTGATTGAAGATCAAAATACTCGTAGCGGATGACGACAGAGTACTGCGTGAGTTGCTGTGCGACATCCTAAAATCACAAGGGTATGACCCGATCCCAGCGTTTGACGGTCAGGAAGCGCTCCGGCTATTCTTTTCTGATCCGCAAATCGATCTGGTCATTCTGGATGTCTTGATGCCCAAGGTGGATGGCTGGGACGTCTTGACAACGATCCGCCGTGAAAGCGAAGTCCCCGTTTTGATGCTGACAGCGTTGGGAGATGAGTCCCATGAAGTCAAGGGTTTGAGAACCGGCGCCAATGATTATATCGCTAAGCCGTTTAGCCATGATGTTTTAATCAGCAGGGTTGAAGTATTGGTGAGAAAAACCAAGCAACTGCATCAAAGCCGAGTTTTAATCCATGGGCTCACGATAGATCTGCAACGCAACAAGGTTTTCGTTCATGACCAGGAAGTCACGCTTAATCATAAGGAGTATGCGTTATTAGTCTGTTTCTATGAGAACAGAAACATCGTCTTGTCCCGCAACAAACTGTTGAATGAGATCTGGGGCTATGATTATGAAGGTGACCTTCGTAACGTGGACACCCACATCAAAATGCTGCGGTCGAAGTTGGGAGACTGTGCTGCGTTGATCCAAACCGTTCGTGGAAGCGGATATCTCATGGAGGTCGAAAATGAAGATCACCATTAGAACCAAGCTCTTTTTGGTTTTTGGTTCGATCCTTTCCGTTTTGATTGTGATGATTGTACTGCTGAACACTCTTTTTCTGGATGACTTCTATCTGATGAAAAATGAAGGGGCCCTCTATTCAACCTATAAATCGATCGATGCCGTCTACACCAAAGACAGCTCGATCGTTGACTTGATCAATGCCATTGACCGGCAGGAAGGGATCAGCACCCTCATCATCAATGCCAATCATGAGATTCTTTTTAACTCGTATCAGAAAACCACGGATGCCCAAAGCGAGAAAATCCCCAAAGAAATCGAAGATTTCTTGTTGGAACATCTCG
Source organism: uncultured bacterium (assembly GCA_903847945.1). GTDB lineage: Bacteria > Bacillota_I > Bacilli_A > Erysipelotrichales > Erysipelotrichaceae > UBA2212. The sequence goes on from CAINEY010000021.1 coordinate 2,986, forward strand.
ACACGATCATGCAGACATATGCGTATGGATCCACCCTGAAGCAAGAAGGCGAGATCCCCAAAGTAACCTTCATTGCCCAAAGCAGACAAGGTGATTTCATCATTCTGACCAAACCCATGAAAGGCATCAGCGACAGTGTTCTGATTGCCAATCAGTTCACTCTCATGATTGGTGGTTTGATCATCGTCATCGGAAGCCTTTTGATGTCAGTGCTTTCCAACACCCTTACCAAACCCATACGATCCATGAATCAGATCACGAAAGAAATCGCTGACCTGGATTTTTCTCATCGGGTGATTGTCAGTTCCAGTGATGAACTGGGAGAACTCAGCAAAAACATCAATACGATTTCAGTCAAACTGAATGATAGTCTTGAATCACTCAAATCGGATATTGAACGGCGAAAACAACTGGCACGAGACATGTCCCACGAGTTGAAGACTCCCATCAGTGCCATAAAAGGGTACGCTGAAGGCTTGAGTCATGGCGTCGCGGATACCCCTGAGAAGGTCGACAAATACCTCAATGTTATCGTTGAGGAGTGTGATCGGATGGACCTGATCGTCCGAGGTCTTCTGGATCTTTCACGCCTGGAAGAGGCTTCAATCCAGTTGAACAAGGCCGATATCGATCTCAATGACGTGTTTGAAGCATTGCAGAATCAATATGAACCCTATGCCAAAGAGAATGGCTTTACCCTGGAACTGATCAGCATGAAGCCGATATCGGTTAAGGCAGATCACGAATTGCTTGAGAAAGCTCTCGGTAACTACATCGTCAACGCCGTACGCTATGGCGGTCAAGATCAAGTCATCCGACTCTCGGCGACTCCAACCGACAAAATTGTCGATATCATCGTCTTCAATACCGGGGACAAGATCGATGAACGCGAGTTGCCCAAACTGTACAACCTCTTCTATAAGGTCGATAAAGCGCGTACCCGAGACGCCGGAGGTCATGGAATCGGTTTAGCGATCGTCAAACAGATTGCCGAACTTCATCAAGGGCAAGCCTTTGCCCGCAACGTGGAGAACGGTGTCGAATTTATCCTGAGACTTCCTGTCTGATTACACGTCGATTACACGTAATCTTTCTATAATGCCTTTGTTCAAAGCGACAAAGGCATTTTTAAATGCCGGAAAGGTCAACGTGAAACAACATAAAACAATCGCCGTTCTCTTCAGTCTCCTTCTCCTTACTGCGTGTTCGATCCAGCCAATTACCCCGGATGCGGATTCCAATGAGGATCAAAATCAAAACACACCCGACCCCAATTACAGTGTTGAACAAGCCATCAGTGATCAAGCGCAGTTGTCGACGATCGCTTTCAGTGGGTTAGCCTTTATTACGGGAAGCCTTGGCGCAGATACTTTTATTCCTCCAGGAAAGGTGGCCGATTTCTTTGGTTTCCAATACATGCGGGACGTTGACATCGCGGGATATGGGCACAACACTCAGTTTCTGAGTCGGATCGCCAACAACGTGTTATCGATCCTCGATGATGACCAACGTCAAAAGCTGATCGAACTGGCCACTTCCCAAGCCCCCTTATACGTCCAGTTTGCCTATAACCGCTTTCCGTTAATTGAAGCCTTTGTCAGAAATTTGGAGGGTGAGTTCCCGGATGGGTCAACCGGACTTAGCGTGGACAGTGTTGGCGAATATACGGCTCAGCTCTATCTGATCGATGCCCAACTGAGTTATGAACGGGCCGTTACGGTTGGATCCATCATTCATTCATTCTCCCAAGCTCAGATCGATCAGTTCTCGATGATGGCTTTTAATGATTACAATACCTGGCCGGATGTCCAGGAAGATCAGGAACTCAAGAAGAGCTTAAGCAATACGGAGTTCGTTGCGGTCATGACGTACGCCAGCGAACTGTTCTCCTGGTACAAGGGCAGCCTTGATGCCGATGTCTATTTTTGTCCGGAAAGACACGGCACCTATTTCGGAGGCTTCTACATGAAGGATTATCCCGCCATGAACAATCCTGATTATTTCATCAGCACGTCGCTCACCGGAGACAGCGGTCAAGCCTTCCTTGATGTCTTGACCTCATCACAGCGGGCTCTTATCACCAGCATCATCGAGGAACAGAGCGACGAGATGGCCGAAATCGTTTCCATTCGGACTCAAGTCTCGACGGAACTCAGAAAAGCCATGATCGGTGAAACCGTCGATCAAGCCAAAGTCTACGCACTCATTGAACGGTATGGTGAACTTGATGGACAGCTTTCAGCGCTTTATGCAATCCGATTCGCTCAAGTGAAGGCAACTTTAACCGATGAACAGATGACCAAACTGATAGCCTTAAGGAATCTGGATGTCGTTCCAGATGGTGCATACCTCTTTTCGACTCCAGTCGCAATGCCTAACACGTTTGATACGGACTACTTATTTGGTGTCGGAGCGATGCCGCCAGAAGCGGGGAAGTATGCTGTACCTGCTGATTTTGTGGAGTCCAGTCCGAAAGTCAATTCGACACCATGAGAAAAATGTGGACTAAAAGCGGGGTAATGATCGGGCTGATTCTATTAGTTATTGCCGGCACAGCCATATCAGCTATGCTCCTACCCTCAAAAAATAGTCTCTTGGATGACAGTGAAACGGTTGAGTTTGACGGAAACTTCCTACTCGGTAAACCAACCCTTTCGACGATGAGTCTAAAAGTTATACCCAATCAGACACTCACCATCAAAGTGATCTATGGATTATTGAATCAGGATATCCGCACCGAGACGAAGAGCATCACCGTTGAAGCGGCTTCATCCCCTACCATAACCATGACGGGTCTTGAGGCGGATTCTGCCTATGTTTATCGACTGGCTTTTAAAAAACAAGAGGCCCTAACGTACAGTGTCACCTCGGCATATGAATTTCATACCCCCCGTTCTGAAGGTTCTGATTTCAATTTCGTGATTCAGTCTGACTCTCATCTCCTTAACAAAGCGGATCAAACCCTCTACATGGAAAACATGCTGGCGATGAATCAGTTGAATCCGGACTTCTTCTTTGATCTGGGCGATACCTTCCTCAATGATCAAGCCAAAGAGTTGACGAAGGTAACCCAGGCGATGGTCGATTCGACCTACCTTCAACAACTTCCCTTTTTAAGTGTGGTTGCCCGAGAAGCACCGTTGTTCCTGACCATCGGTAATCATGAGGGGGAGTACGGCAGCTTCTTGAAGAACTCGACGGATAACATCGCTGCTTACAGTACGCGGTCCAGAGCCAAATACATGCTGAATCCAACACCCAATGAGTTTTATACAGGCAATCAGGAGAATGAAGAATCGTTTGGATCGGTAGGTAACTACTATGCCTTTAGTTGGGGGGATGCGCTGTTTGTCTCAATCGACCCCTATCGTTACAGCATGGTAGCCCCAACCGCAAAAGACAGTGAAGTCAGTAAGGACGGCTGGGCTTGGACTTTAGGAGAAACTCAGTACGATTGGTTCCGATCGACGCTTGAGAACAGCACAGCCAAATTCAAGTTTGTATTCTCACATCATGCGCTAGGGAATTTCAGGGGAGGATCTGAGATGGCTTCTTTATATGAATGGGGCGGCTATGATCCTCAAGGCAACTACCGGTTTGATCAAGAACGACCGGGCTGGGGAAAACCGATCCAGAAGATCATGGAAGATACCGGCGTTACCCTCTTCTTTCAAGGCCATGACCATCTGTTTTCGAAAGAAGAGGTCAACGGTGTGGTGTATGTGACCTTACCGAAACCGGCAGAGACAGTCGCCGATCAACAAAACAACTTCTCCAGTTACCAAAATGGCGATACCCTGATGAACTCAGGGTATCTGAATGTCAGCGTGAGTGCGAGTGCCGTTCAGGTTGATTATCTTCGCACATATTTCATGGGAGCCAAAACTTCTAGCGAACAGACGGGTTTGGTCTACCGATTTACCGTTGATGTTGACCATCAGGTCAACGTGTTGAAGACGACTCAAGACGATCTATCGACCTACGGTCAAAATCAAGCCATCGCAACTACGGATCTCGATCTGTCATCCTTATCGATGACTCCAGTTCCTGAAGGAGGGTTTGCCTTTGAGATCCAAGCGGATTCACATCTTGATGAGAACACCGACAAGGCACTCTATAAGAACACCCTAGAGCTTATGGTTCAAAGCGCTCCATCATTTGTCATCGATCTGGGCGATACCTTTATGAGCGAGAAATACGCTGCATCTGAGGATGAAGTCAAGCAACGTTATCTGGAAGCCAGATCGTATTTCGATCTACTCGGCGATGTTCCGCTTTATCTGGTGACCGGCAATCATGACGGAGAAACCGGATTCGATCCGACACTCCGAGCCCAGGCTTTACATTGGAGACAGACCTATTTCCCTCAGACACAACCGATCCTCAGTGGCAACACCCAAACAGCCAATTACTTTGCGTTCACTCAGAACAATGCCTTGTTTGTGATCTTGGATCCCTATACGTTCACACTGGACCGAATAAGCAGCGACGGATGGAACGGGACTTTGGGGAAGACCCAATATGACTGGCTCCAAGACACCCTTAAGCACAGTTCCGCACCCTTCAAGTTCATCTTCATTCATGCCTTGATTGCCGGTAATGGAGATAATGAACGGGGGGGTATTGAAGCAGCCTCCTACTTTGAATGGGGCGGTTACAGTCTAGATGGGACCTATGATTTCGATGAAGAACGACCGGGATGGGGAAAACCAATCCACGAGCTTCTGGTTGAATATGGAGTAACGGCGGTCTTCCATGGTCATGATCACTTCTTTGCCCAACAAACCCTGGACGGGATTACCTATCAACTTGTTCCTCAACCCGCAACGGCCGGGTCCAGTGTGAACCATGCGGAAGACTATGGGTATCTATCAGGTAACTTGTTTCCCTCTGCCGGATTCTTAAGGGTTGTCGTTAGTCAAACCGAAGTGACGGTAGAGTACGTGAAGACTGACTCCAAAACCGTTGAGATCCCAACGATCTATAAAATCAGTAGTGCAGACTAGGACGAAGGGTGATCTGCTATCAACTCGTCCACTCAACATGAACACTAGATATCCATAAGCATCATGTACAATCTAGACCCTGCCGGCTGGAGTAAATAGGTGTCATCATACTCAATTGGATTAGTTAACGTTCACTAGACTGCTCTTGCTTATATGCTTCCCTCAGCGTCTGCTTTCGTAGTTTCAGATCGGGTCTTCTTGAAAGTATCCGATTTGATTATTGAGTTTGGAATGAACGGGATCAATAATCAACATGATAATCACTCATAAAGAAGCCATCCTTCTCAGGATGGCTACAATTGATTGAAGATTAATAGGCGTTGGAATCGCCCTCCAAATCTTGCATGATCAGAACAGCTGAGCTGGTTCCAGCCAGTTCAGCGCCGGCTTCCACCAGTTCTTTGAGTTTGCTTAGGGTGTTGACTTTACCGGAGACTTTGATCCTGGAGATGCCGTGCATGTGTTGTTTGATCAGCCGAACATCGTCGACAGTCGCCGGTGTTCCTCCGGCTCCCCAACCGCTGGAGTTCTTGATCCAGTCGACCCCGGCTTGTGAAGCCAATTCTACGGCTCTGATTCGTAAGGGTTCTGAGAGAAACCCAAACTCCAGCATCACTTTGACTTTAACTCCGTGGTGGTGGGCGAGCTGGGTGATCTGCACCATCTCATCCAAGTACAGGTCTTCTTGCCCTCCCAACAAATATCCGGGATTGGGGGGGAAATCGAACTCATCGACGCCATCTTTGATCAGTTCCCTTAGGGCAGCCAGTTTCATTGCCAAAGAATCGTTGCCGGCTGGGAAATTGATGATGGAGGCGACTTTGATCCCGGTACCCTTAAGATAGGCTTTGGCTTGCTTCACGAAACAGGGCGGGATCATGGCGGCATCAAACCTGTAGTGTTTGCACTGATCCAGGTGTTTGATCAGTTCATCGTGAGTCAGTGTCGGTAAAACGTTGGTGTACTGCAGGATGCGGGCGACTTCTCGCTTGTTGTTGAAATCGATCATGAGATCTCCTTTATTGGAGTAAGGCGGATAACACTTCGTTGACAATATCATCGGAACGAAGTTTGAATTTAGCTTTGAGGAACTCCAACGATCCGACTTCACCAAACGCATCAGGGATGGCGAGATGCCGGAAACGGGGGCGGTGATTGGACCGGGCTAATTCAAGGGCAACCAGGGATCCCAATCCACCGATGGCACTGGCATTCTCTGCGACCACAATCAAGTCGTGTGTGGCGAAGAGGTGTTGACACAGCCCCGAATCGTACGGTTTAAGGCTAAAGAAGTCCACAATGGTCGGATCGATCCCGTGCGATCTTAAGTGATCTGCCGCGGCAAGGGCTTCATGAACCATTACACCACAGGCCAGGATAGCGACTTTGGATCCTTGGTGCAACACCACCCCTTTGCCGATTTCAAACGTGGAATCTTCAGTGTACAGGTGCTTGATGTCGTTTTTTCGGGATCCGCGAACATAGTAGAATCCCGGCTGTTCGCGGTATTGTCGCATCAGCCAACGGAATTGGATCGGATCACTGGGATCGAATACCTGGCAGGTCGGAATCGATCGCAAAACCGCGACATCCTCATTGGCCGTGTGGGTACCACCGTTGCGCTGAGACCAGATTCCCGCATCCGATCCGTAAAGGAAGAGATGATTCCGAGAGTAAGCCACCGACATGTAAAGCTGATCCAAAGCTCTTCGGGTCGCAAACGGTGCAAATGAATGCGCAAACGGCAACAAACCTGCTTTTGACATGCCGCCTGAAGCCGAGATCATGTTGGCTTCACTGATTCCGAAGTTGATGCAATGCTCGGGGTACGCTTTGAATAATCCATCGGTCGCTGATGATTTCATCAAGTCGGCTTCCAAGACCATGATGCGTGAATCACGTTGGATGAGTTCAGTCAACGTTTCGGTGTAGGCACTTCGGAAACTGCTTTGCTTATGCTTAAGTTCGAGTGTCCAGGTCATGCGGGCTCCTTGGCGCCTAAGGCGTTCAAGATCTTTGTTTTAATGTCCTCATCGATGGCGATGTGATGGTTGGAAGCCATAGCTTCCACAAACGGTAACCCTTGTCCTTTAGTTGTGTTTAGGATGATCACGCTGGGTTGATTCACGCGTTGTTTAGCTTGATCGATAGCTTTGTCGATGGCGACGACATCGTTACCGTTGACCACCTGGGTGTAGAACCCCAAACCCATCATTAGCGGTTCGAAGTTGAGCTCCAGGTGAATGGTTTTGGTGGCTCCGTCATTTTGACCCTTATTGTTGTCGATGAAGACGATCAAATTATCCAAGTGATTCGCAACCATTGATTGAAAGGCTTCCCAAACCTGGCCTTCATTGCATTCACCGTCTCCAACGATGCAATAAACTCGGTTGGGTTTGTGTTGGTGTTTGAGCGCTAGAGCAACGCCGACGGCTTGCGAGATTCCTTGTCCCAAGGATCCGGTCGTACAATCTACCCCTGGGGTTTTTAAACTGTCTGGGTGAGATGGCAAGATCGTATCATCGGCATTCAACGTTTGCAGGACTTTGAGGTCGAAGAAGCCTCGAAGTGCCAGTGCCGCAAAATAGGCCGGTCCACTGTGCCCTTTAGAGAGGATAAACCAGTCCCGTTCATCCCAATGCGGTCGTTGAGGATCTACCCTTAACTGCTTTCCGTAGAGAACGGCCAGTGTCTCCACGATCGACATCGATCCGCCGATGTGTCCGCCTTTGGCGTGAATCAGGCAAAGGCAGGTTTCCAATCGCAGGCGATCACTCCACTGCTTTAGATCGTTTTCCATGAAGCCCTCCTTGAGGATTTGTCTTCATTATACGAAGGGGCAACCCACCTTCAACCTTCTGTGGAACACGTGAACAACGCTTCTCAACATTCGATGGCTTAACCCCTATACATGAGAATTTATTCTCAAAGCGTGTATAATGAAGCCAAGAAACAGGTGTCAATCCACCTTAAGGGAAATCATGAAACTGATCGATAAACTGAAGCTAATGCATGCCTTGTCTGCGTCGGAACTTGCCATTCGGACCTTGATCATTGAACGTCCTGTCGATTTTATCACCCGCAGTAAAACTGAACTACTTAACGAACTGGGGGTTTCTTCTTCCACCCTGTACCGTTTCTGTCATAAGCTCACCAATCACGGTTTCGATCAGGTGCGTTTACAAGTGGCTCAGGAACTGTTGGTCAGTACTCCTCTTCCTTCAATCCCGACCGTGGATGTTAATGCTCCATTTAAGCCGGGGGATTCTCTTCAAACGATGGTGAGCCACATGGCATCGTTGTATCAGTTGAGTGTCACGCGTACCGTTGAACAATTGGATTTGAATGATCTCGCGCAAGCCGTCCGCACGCTCAAACAGGCTGAAGAGATCTGTCTGATTACTTCCAACACCAACACTCTGTTGGCGGAACGCTTTGGGAATCAACTTAAAGAAATCGGTAAACGGGTTAGGATCTCTGCCTCCCCGTACAAGTGGAAACTTGAGACGGTCAGTCTGAGCGAACGGGATGTACTCATCATCAACAGTTACGCCGGACGATCATCCAAGTATTTTCTGGGTTTACTGCCGGATTTGCATCACCGTAAAGTTCCCGTCTTACTGATTGGATCGACCCACAACACCTCGTTCATGCCGCATGCCCAACATCGCTTGTTGATGTGTGATCTCGAAGATCCGAAGAACAACCTTTACAGCTTCTCTACGGACATATCCACGGAGTTCCTGTTCGATGTGTTGTATGCTGCGCTCTATCAGGAACACTACGAGGATAACCTCGCCAAACACCGTTACATCTACGAATGATCCGCCAAGGATCATTTTTATTCTGCAGAGTGTCCAGAAGCTTCTTTTCCCGCAAGACTGGTATGATGGTGAAAAGTATTCGGGGAATGAAAGGACAAGTATGCGATTAAATGAATCCTGTGTCATCGTGACCGGAGCATCGTCAGGCATCGGTAAAGCGCTGGTAGAGCATCTGCTTATACAAGGAGCTATTGTCGTCGGCATCGATCGGGATGAACCGCTGATTCGTTCTGATCACTTCACATCCATCATTGCGGATCTCTCCCGTCAGGAAGAGGTGCGTTCGTCTTATGCGCAAGCCAAGGCGATTTTAGGTCGTGTCGATCTCTACATCGCCAATGCCGGTCAAGCCCGTTACGGTTACGATACGCAAATGACAGAAACGGATACCGAGATCCTGTGGAATCTGAATGTCATGGCCGTGGTGGAAGCTTCACGGTTGATGCGCGAGGATCACGGAAACCAACCTTACCATGTGTTGGCCATCTCCAGTGCGATCGCCAAGCTGCCCTTACCCGGATATGCCTTCTATGCGTCCACAAAAGCGGCTGTTAGCGCCTATATCCGGGGACTCCGGTTTGAGTTGCCATCGAACCAACGGTTGCACCTGGTTTATCCGGTGGCTACATTGACCGGATTCTTTAATGTCTCAGGTCAAACCCATCGCTCCTGGTTTGCCCAAACGCCGCAACACGTCGCCGAGTCGATTGTCAAAGGTCTTCAGGCTAACCGTTTGGATATTTACCCTTCGTTCTTGTTTCATTCCCTCATCACGCTCTTCCCCTTCGCATTGCGGCTCTACCAACACCGCGAATGGCTTGTGTTGAAGCAGTTCAGTGCACAAAGAAGCACTCGTCAGGTTGATGGATCATAAACAAAACCCTCGATGAGAGTTAGTTTAGTTAAAAGGGACAGATAAATAAAAGGACACATTAGAAACTTGAAATCTAGTGTGTTTTTTTATAGGCTTTAGCGAAAGGAGCGAAAATGAGAGAACGCAAGACGACAAAGCACACCGTGTATACGCTTGAAGAGAAAGAAAGAATTCTTGACCTGTATCTGAGTGGAGCGAAACGACCATCTGAACTGGAGCGAGAATACGACTTAGGAAATACAAAGAAGCTCCGTGAGTGGCGGGACATGAAGCTGAAACACGGTCGGTTGGTTGACCGTCGCGGGAAAAGGGTTGAAGGCAGTAAACCCAGGGGGCGTCCGAAATCGGTAAGGGTCGAAGAGATGAATCGAGGAGAACTGATCAAACACATCAGGATGATTGACGACCTAAAAAAAGCAATGGCCTACCTAAGGAAACACGATCCAAATATCAAGTGATCGAGCGATTAAAGGGCCGCTATTCAGTGGCGAAGCTCTGTCGCGCACTTCAGTGTTCCAGAAACGGGTATTACAACTGGATCAACTTAGGTAGGCCACGTTATAAAGCGTTTGATTCAAGCATCAATCAGAGGGTGGTTGAGCAGTACCAAAAGGACCCTCGGCAAGGCATTCGACGCTTACGAATGAATATAAAAAAGGTATACGGCGTGTGTTTAACCAACGAGACCGTATACCGCTACATGAGATTGAACGGGGTTCAATCTGTCATCCGGAAGAAGAAACATAAATATGGCAAGTTAGCACACCACCATATTCCGAATCTTCTTCAACGAGATTTTAGCACAACCGGCCCTAACCAGAAATGGTCAATCGACATTACTTACCTGTTTCCGATGGGTAAGAAGCTATACCTCTGCGCGATCAAAGATCTTTATGACAAGTCGATCATCGCCTATACGCTGTCTCGCCATAACGATAATCAACTCGTACTGAGCACGTTGAGGAAAGCTTTCGAGAACGTCCCAGCCGATCAACGGCAGGGTCTAATCCTTCATTCTGACCAAGGCTATCAGTTCACGTCACTCCCCTACAAGGCCGTTCTAGACCAACATAACGTCCTTCACAGCGTCTCTTATAAGGGCAGCTGCGTCGACAACGTTCCGATCGAGTCCTGGTTCAGTGCCTTAAAGACCGAATCGGTGTACTTATTCAAGCATCTTACCGAAGAGAAAATGATTCAGGTTGTCTCAGATTACATTATCTACTACAATGAAGAAAGATTTCAGGAACAATTAAAAGAGCTAACGCCGATTCAATATCGGCAGTTAGCTCTCTAATCTGACCCTTTTATTTATCTGTCACAATTTACTAAACAGACTCTGATCGAGGGTTTTTCTTTTAGTACCTGAAATCGAATCCAACGCCTAGAACTGACTGATCCAGGGTTTGCCTTGACGGGTGACGTGGTAGATGCCCCAGTGTTTTTCCGCTTCCAGGGGGTCGTTACCGCCTTTCCACGGTTCATCAAAGGCTTCGAAGATAAACATGGTGACTTGGTTTTGTTTGGACCAGGCGATCATGCGATCGAGATACGCTTTTTGATAGGCTTCCGTGGTTTGGGTGGTATCCATTTGCTGGGTAGAACTGGTGGTCCAACCGAATTCCGTAAAGATGATCGGAGTATTGGGAAAAGCCGCCTTAGTTTTCTGGTACTCGTCGATGGTGGCTTCTACGGCTTCAGCATAGGCAATGCGTTGCCACAAAGGATAGACGTGAATGGAGATGAAATCCACGATCTTCGCCAGTTCAGTGCCTTGGGCTCGCCACTCGTGCGCGCCTTCGCAGAAGGTGATGGGGAGATCCGTTTTGGATTTCAGGTGTTTGGCGTGCTCAACCAGCGTTTCAGGGCTCATCTTGTTGGGGTGCCAATACGCCATGTTTTCATTGCCGATCGAGACAGCTAAAACGATGTCTTTGTATGCGTTGGCCAGTTCTGCGAGTTGGTCAAGCTGCAGGAAGTTGGAGACCTTGTGTTGCTGGATCGCTTCATCGGTGTGAAGGCCTCCCCAAGGACAATTGGGGTTGGAGATCTCGCCTTTGGGTTCTACCCCCAACATGACCTTCAGGGGGATGTGATTGGCTCTGATCACTCTCAAAACGGACTTGGCGTGTTCAGAGATGTCATACATCCGGATGTAGCTGAAATGCTTGGACAACAGAAGCAAGTCTTCCAAGACCTCGGCATCACGGGGATAGGTCTTGGTGATGGGGCTTTGGCCTTGGCGGTAACCCGAATAACAAATCGCCGGTTTGTACTCAAACATACGTGTTCCTCTCGTTAGGGTGTCGACCCTGAATGCAGGGTTCTTTACTAAAACCACTCTCATTCTACCATAGTCAAGACGGGGTTCTTTTCGATGTTTTTTCAGATGTAAATCCTGGGCATATGGTTTGTCGGAAAGAGAAGCAAATGCTAAAGTGGATTAACTAAAAGGAGTCGTTATGAAGAAGCGTTCACTCTTGCCGTTATTCTTGGTCGTCTTTGTCGACCTGCTCAGTTTCAGTTTTATCTTACCGCTCATTCCGTCGATTGCGACCGGGTATGGCTTATCTCCGCTTTGGGTGGGGGTCTTGTTGGCGATGTTTCCCATCGGCCAAGTCTTTGGGGCGCCAGTCTTGGGGCGTTTATCCGATCGGTACGGTCGTAAACCGATCTTGCTCATCAGCGTGTTTGGTTCCTTTGTCTCCATGTTGGTGGTGGGCTTTTCCGCGTCCATTACTTTCATCTTCATTGCCCGCTTAACGGACGGATTGACCGGAGCCAATATCACGATTGCCCAATCCTACATCTCGGATGTGACCACCCCTGAGAATCGCGCGAAAGGCTTGGGCATCATCGGAGCCGCCTTTGGTTTAGGCTTCATCTTTGGTCCGGCCTTTGGCGGAATCCTCAGTCAAACGGCTTACGGGTATCACTTACCGGCCTTTGTAGCAGCCAGCCTGTCGTTTTTGAACCTGGTGCTGATTACCCTGATCTTACCGGAATCGCTGGATGCGGAAGCCCGTCAGGTGATGAAGCACAGCCAAGGCACTAAGTTCAGTTTAAAGATCCTGTGGGAAGCCCTGCAGCGTCCCAAAGTCGGACCCCTTTTGCATAGCCGAGTCTTCTATTCGGTAGCCCACGGCATCTTTCAAACCATCTTTACCTTGTATGCCCAACAACGCTTGGGACTGGATGCCAGTAGCACCGGATTAGTCTTAGGTTATGTGGGTATCTTAGCTGTGTTGGTTCAAGTGTTGGCGATCGGTCGCTTAACCAAGGCGTTCAGTGAAGAGAAACTGATTCAAGGTTCGAGCCTGGTGTTGAGTTTATCCTACTTGGCGTGGGCGTTAACTCCCAGTCTTTGGGTCTTATTGATCGTCTTGATTCCAATCTCGATCGCATCCAGTGTCTTGAACACCGTCTTGCGCAGTACCCTCACCAAATCCGTGACCCGTGAAGAAATCGGAGGGATCTTGGGCTTAAGTACGTCCCTGGAAAGCATGACCAACATCTTAACCCCGATCATTGGCGGATTCTTGATTGGATCGATTGGAACCTGGTCTCCCGGTGCTTTCTCGGCCCTGGTAACCGCCAGTCTGTTTTTCTTCGTCGTACGGACCATTAAACCCCACCCAAAAGCCGTTTAAAGCATCTCAAAATTCCATAGCGTCAAGCGTGTGTTGACGCATCGGAATTGATAAAATAGAACCCAGGAGATTATTTATGGACATCAAACGAATCGTGATTTATGGCTTATTGTTTTTAGCAGCGATTGGACTAGCCACTCAAGGTTATCAAGCCTGGGGCAATGAAGGCCTCCTCTTACCGCTAGGGATTACCTTTGCTTACTTTACCGGGATCTTTATTATTGCGACGATCATCTCCAACAACTCCATCGTCGATATCGGCTGGGGCTTGGGTTTTGTGATCGGCGCGTGGGCCACTCTGTTGACCACCGAAGCACCGAATCTGTTGGCTTACATTCTGGTTGGTTTTATCACCGTCTGGGGCTTACGCTTATCCATTCGTCTCTTCAACCGCAACATCAAGAAACCCGAAGACTTCCGTTATGCCCAATGGCGAAAAGAATGGGGAAAGAACGTCGTCATTACGGCTTTCTTCCGGGTCTTCATGATCCAAGGCTTGATCAACTTCGTGGTCGGCTCAGCCGCTTACTCGATCATCAAATACAACGCGTTTGTGGTTGAAGGACTTCAAGTGGTATTGGTTGGACTCGGTCTAGGTGTCGCGCTGATCGGTTTAGCCTTCGAAGTGATTGGCGATGAACAGCTTCGCCGGCACATTCTGAAGAAAACCCGATCCTTGCTTCAAACAGGTTTATGGTCGATCACCCGTCATCCCAATTACCTGGGTGAGATTTTGATCTGGAACGGGATCTATTTGGCCGGATTCAGTTTGTTGGTTAGCGGAAGTGTTCCGCTGGTGTATTACCTGGTGCTGGTACTTTCTCCGCTGGTTATGTCGACCGTGCTGATCAAGATTTCCACACCGCTCTTGGAGAAAAACATGGAGAAGTATGCCGGATGGGCAGAATACGCTCAACGGGTCCCCATGATCTTCCCTTTCACCAAACCCAAAGCCTAATCAAAACCCCGAACATGTTTCGAGGTTTTTAATGCGTGAGATTCTTGCGTGAAAAGGGGAAGTAGCCTGTTAGAATAAAGGGGAGTCAATCGTTATGGATAATCCCGCTTCCGTTCACCCCGTTTCATCCGCGGTCATGGCACTCTTGAACTTGATTCAGGTCAAGCGACCTTTTATGAGCGATAAAGGGGCACAGGGGTATTTGCGCACTCACGCCAAGCGAACGGCTCGTCCATTGCGTTTACCTGCGATGACGTCATCGGTTGATATCAGCGCGGATGCTGGATTTCCGGTGGTTACCCTTAGCCCTAAAAACAAGGTGCCTTCAGGAATCTTAGTCATGTTTCATGGGGGAGCCTATGTCCGTCCTCCATTGGCGGACCATTGGCGCTTAGCCGATCGCTTGGTCCAGCGAACCGGTTGGCAAGTGATCTTGCCGATCTATCCCAAAGCTCCTCAAAGCACCGTTACCGATGCCTTAAAGAAACTCATGCCTTGGGTCAACTCCATCCTTTCCCACCATCACCCCGTTCTTTTCATGGGGGATTCCGCAGGGGGTGGCTTGGCGTTGGCCGTCTGCGAACAGTTGGTGAAGGATCATGCGCCGTTACCTTTACACCTTATCCTGATGTCGCCGTGGTTGGACATTGCCTTGCGAAATCCGCAGAGTGAAGCTCTTGAGAAAACAGACCCGATCTTGGGATGCGAAGGATTACGGGAAATCGGACGCGTGTGGTCCAAAGAGCTCTCACCGGAAGATCCGCGAGTCAGTCCGCTGTTTGGACTAAGCTCTGCGCTTCCGCCAATGACCGTGATTACCGGAACCCGCGAGATCTTCTATCCCGATGTGATCACACTGACCCAACACGCGACCCAACTGGGGATCGATGTGGAACTGATCATCGGAGAAGGTTTGTTTCATTGTTATCCGCTCTTCAATGTCCCTGAAGCTCAACGCGTGATTCTCACCCTTGAGCAACTCCTCAACACCTATGAAAACCGTCGCTGATGGGCGACGGTTTTATTTAAAGTTGTCCTTCGTAATAGATAAAGATGATGTACTCGAAGTGCGACAGCATCAGTCGACCCATCAGACAGATCGTTTTCGAGTTGACCGATTCTGGAATCGTTAACGACATGTCCCCGGAAAATGAGGTGATCTGTTCCGTTTCCGGCTGGAGTTGCCACGGATCAGCCAACGCATCGAACTCTGTATCCATCGTGGTTATGGGATCGGTGAAGCTGGTTTGGTAAACCTTCTCATTGACCGTCATGGGACGAAACACCAGTTCGGTAAAGAAGCCGGTTGTGATCCTGCGTTGAGTGCGATCGTACAGGCGACTACCGCTGACACTCAAGGTCACCGTCGACGCCTCACCTTTGGTGAAGGTTTGAGGCATGTCTAGAGTCGCATTGGCGGTGAGTTCAGTCTGTGTGCCTTCCGGAATATCGACTTCCGGTGAGGCATCCGGTTTAGCGGTCACTGGAGCCGGCTCACGATAAATCGTATGAATCCATGCGGATTGTTCATCGGCTGACAATTCCAGCGTGCTGAATTCACACAAAACGGGGGGTTGAGCCAAATAGGCTGACACAGTCTCAAAATCGGAATTCATCGTGTCTTCACACCAATAACTCTTCACCAAAACCATTGTCTTGGCTGGATTGAGCGTGTAGGTCGTATAGACCGTTTTGGGGCTGCACGCTGACAGAGAGAACACCAGAAGCACAGCACTGATCAGGGATTTAAAGGTGCGCATGGACGTCTCCTTAGGTTCATTATAACAAACCCCTATCTTTGAGAATCACCAATGTGTACGCTGGGATGAGGTGAAATCCCTATGAAATATCGCTGGATAAACCGTTGTCAATGGTGGAATCTGCCATAGTAAGGTTAGAGGGATTCGTTCTCGCTGTTGATTTAAAGAAAGAGGGCTCCCTTAAAGGAGGTTCGTATGCAAGCATTTCGAACCGTGATGTCCCCGCTGATGGCTTCAGTAGCTGTGTTGGCAGGAGGCTTTGTGTTGTTTAATCTGGCGTTTGTTTTGTATGCGCTGGTTGTGAGCTTACCTCAGATCTTGTCCGGAGAGACAATCGAGTGGGTTGCATCCGCTTTACCGGTGATTCTAGGGACGACGGGTCTATCACTCCTGATCGGGTTGGCGGTGTGGTACTTGGTGGACAAGAGACTGCGTAAAGACGCCATCCTGGCTTCGCTCTTGACCGTGCCGCTGATGGCGATTCTGGTGTTTATCGGAATCGTTCTCTATGGGCAATCCGATGTGGTGATTGCGGCGATCGGCGCACTGGTCATCCTCCCGCTCTTAGCCTATTGCCTGTGGAAGAAAGTGCCCTGGGTGTATACCTTGGCTGTCCTCTACGTGGGCATCTTAGGTGTAGTCATCATGGTGTTTGATGTTCAGATCTAAGAAAAACCATCCGTGAGGATGGTTTTGTTTAGGGTTGATCGTCTTTAAGGATATACTGCACGGCCACACAGCCGGGTCCGCCTTGGGTGATCATGACCGGAGTCAGCGGAAGAAGCTCGATTTCAATCGCCTGGATCCGATTTTGAATCCGTTGGATGAATTGTTGAGCGACGGCTAAGTTTTGAGCGTGGGAGATGTAGATCTTGTGTTTGAAGGAAACTTGTTGAGAAACCATGTGGTCGATGATCGCATCCATGGCTTGTTGCCACGTGCGACTGACCGCAAACTTCTCCAGTTTCTCCATGCCGGGTTTATGGAACACAATGGGTTTCAGTTTGAGGAATCCGCTCATGAGGGCAGCCATCGGGGATAAGCGTCCGTTGCGTTTCAAGAAATCAAAGTCCACCGGGATCAGGTAAGATTGGCATTCACTCAAGCAGTGTTCCAGACGGGTTTTGATCTCACTTATCGGATGAGAAGAGGTAAGACGAGCGGCTACTTCTACCAGGTATTGTTGGGTTCCGGCCAAGGTCTTCGAGTTGAAGACGCTCACGTGGTCGTACTCCGGGTTTTGTTGGAGAGCGGCAGCCGAGACATAAGTTGAACTTAGTCCGGAAGTCATCGCAATGTACAGAGCTTCATCCGTGTGCCCAAAGGCTTCCATCACATCGCCAATGGCGGGTTGTGAGGAATTGGGGACAGCGGTTTGGATCTTAGCGATAAAGTCTTCACTGCTGAGGTCAAAGTAATCGCGGTAGTTCTGACCGCTGACTTCCACTTGCAGTGGAATCAGGGTCACGTTAAGTTGTTTGGCTTTGTCGATCGGCATCATACTGCCGGAATCGGTAATAATGCGCATGGAAGCTCCCTTCATGGTGTGCCCCTAGTATAGCACCCAGTGCCCCATTTCGTGTAAGGGGACACCGATTTCACACACTTTGCGTCATTCGATGAACGAATCGGCTTTGAGGGACTGGATCAGTCCGATGGTCATCCCGATGACCATCTTCGCCATGACCTTGGAGGATTTCCGCATGTCGTCATCCAACCAGCGCTGAACGATCCCGACACACCCGGTGATCGTAAAGGCATAGACATACTCCGCATCCGCAGCCGAGAGGGACTTGGTCACCCGAAGCTGAGTCGTAATGAGATCATACACTAATCGCATGACCCGTTTCTGAAAGCTGAAATCCCCGCGATCACTGAGCAATAAGCGGGTAATGCGCGCATTGTCTCTTAAATAATCGAAGATGTTCTCGGCTTGTTTAAGGGTGTTGGGATTGGCTGGATCCTGGCTGAGTTGGCTTAAGGAGACGGAGATGTTGGTGTAGAGGTCTTCCTCGATCTGTCGCAACAAGTCATACTGATCGGCGTAATGGGCGTAGAACGTCGCTCGGTTGATGTCGGCATCGTCGCAGATCTCTTTGATGGTGATGCGCTCGATCGGCTTGCGTTCCAGAAGGGCAATCAAGCTCTCGCGTAAGACCATCTTGGTGTATTTGATGCGGCGGTCAGTGGATGGTTTAGTCGTCATGTGCGCTCCTTTTGTTGCTTGGTCAACACGAGGTCTGTCTCGTGAAGCCTAAACAACACTTTTATGGAATCTGTCGGTTGTCATTCGACACACTGTTAATATACGATAAGGATGACAATAACACAACACAGTGTTGATTAAGGAGTTGTATGCTGGATCGATTAACACGTCTGACTATCCGAGCCCGTCGGCTCATTTTGATTCTCTTCATGATCGGGGCCATCGTCGGTGTCTTTTTCTCTGGACTGGTGGACATCAACTACAAGCTGGTGGATTACTTGCCTCAAGAAGCTCCATCGACCCAAGGCTTGGAACTCATGAAACAAGAGTTTGGATCGAGTCTCCCCAATGCCCGGGTCATGCTGGAAGAGGTCTCGATCCAGGACGCCTTAGCCATCAAAGCCCAGCTGGAAGCCATCGATGGAGTCAGTCATGTCGTATGGCTGGATGACGTTATCGGACTCAGTACCTTAACCAGTGTTCCCTTGGAGTTTCTGGATCCTGCGGTGATTGAACCCTACTATCGGGATTCCACCGCGTTGATCTCCCTCACGATCAAAGCCGGACAAGAGAAGGAAACCGCAGCGGCGATCTATGCGATCATCGGTTCAACCAATGCCGCGGATGGGGAAGCCTTCAGTGCCGCAGAAACCCAATCGATGTCTGTTTCGGAAGTCGTCAATGCGATGATGATTCTAGTACCTATCATCATTGTCATTTTACTGTTGAGTACAATGTCGTGGATCGAACCGCTCTTCTTCATGATCACCATCGGTTTAGCGATCCTGTTGAATATGGGCACCAACGTCATCTTTGAGAACGTGTCGTTCATTACGCGAACCGTCAGCCCGGTGCTTCAGTTGGCGGTCTCCTTGGATTACGCCATCTTCCTCTTGCACAGTTTCAACGATCATCGCTTGGAACACGATCCCAAGACCGCCATGCGTTTAGCCATGAAACAATCCTTTCCAACCGTAGCCGCCAGTGCGGTAACCACGCTGATCGGGTTTGCGGCGCTGGTCTTCATGAGGTTTGGGATCGGAGCTGATCTGGGTTTAAATCTCCTCAAAGGGGTCGCTCTCAGTTTTATCTCTGTGATGTTCTTCTTGCCGGCCCTAACGCTCATGGCTTATCCGCTGATCGATAAAACCAAACACAAGTCTTTCTTGCCTTCCTTGAAAGGCACCAGTCGTGTTCTCATGGCGATCCGGATTCCGTTTTTGATCCTGGCGTTACTGATCGTGGTTCCGGCGTATCTGGCTCAAGCCCAAACTCAGTTTGATTACGGAATGGGTTCAGTCACTGAAGCTTCTCGAGTGGGTTCGGATGCGAAAGCCATTGAAGCTGCCTTTGGGAAAGATAATCCGTTGATCTTGTTGGTTCCTCGCGGTAATCCCGGTGAAGAAACAGCGTTGGTGGAAGAACTGAGTACGCTCAGTGTAGTCGATCGGGTGGTCGCCTATGTCAATGTGGTGGGCAGTGCTGTACCGGTTGAACTGATAGATCCGGCGGTCTTGGAACAGTTCTACTCCGACTCGACCGCCCGCATCATTGTTTACCTTAACACTCCGGATGAAGGCGATAAGGCCTTTGATGCCGTTGAAACCATCGGATCCTTAACGGAAGCCCGTTATCCAACCTATGCCATGACGGGAACCAGCGCGACCCTCAAAGACATGCGCGATGTGGTCTCCAGCGATACGGCGTTAGTGAACCTGATTGCGATTGTGGGGATCTTCCTGACGCTGCTAGTGACCTTCAGATCGTTACTCTTGCCGGTGGTGTTGATCTTTACGATCGAAACGGCCATCTGGATCAATCTGTCCTTTCCGTACTTTACCGATACGTCGATCAGCTTTATCGGTTACCTCATCTTAAGTACCGTCCAATTGGGAGCTACTGTGGACTACGCGATCCTCATTACCAACATGTATCTGGATAACCGCAAACAAGCCCCCAAGAAACTGGCTATGCGTCAAACCTTGGAAAACAACCTGATCTCCGTGTTGGTGTCCGGAGCGATCTTGTCGACGGCTGGATTCATCCTGGCGTGGACATCAACTAACCCGATCATTCAAGAATTAGGGACCTTGTTGGGACGAGGGACCTTACTGTCCATGGGGATGGTGTCCTTGGTCTTGCCGGCTCTTCTCGTCCTCTTGGATAAACCCATTCAAAAAACAACCCATCGTCACGGCTTTCACCCCGAAGACATCAAGGAGTAATATGAAAAAGCTCACCTTATTGATTCTGATGGTTATGGCTCTTCTCGCTCAACCCTTATCGATTCATGCGGAAGAAACCACAACCCCTAAAACGGAAGTGATTTATGGCTTACTGGATCCCAACGGCAACGTCAAAGCCGTGCATGTGGTCAACGTGTACACCGAATCGACGATCTTGGATTACGGGGATTACCGTCAGCTGATCAACCTCAGCAGTAACGATCCGATCACGTTAAACGGTGATCAGATCCAGGGTCAAACCACCACGCTGCCGCTCTACGTCCAAGGAACCCTGAATTCCACGGTCTTACCGTGGACGATCACGATCCGCTACTTCTTGGATGGCACAGAAGTGACTCCCGTCAACTTGGCCGGCAAGAGCGGACGACTGATGATCACCATCAGTGTTGTGCCTAATGCTGAAGCTAACCCGACCTTTGCGGCCAATATGGCCCTCCAAGTCGGAGTGACTTTGGATCAGCATCATGCCACGGACATCGTCAGTGTCAATGCGACCCTCGCTCAGGCCGCGGCTTCCACCCAACTCACTTACACGGTATTACCCGGGAAAAGTCTTGAAACGGCGATTGAAGCGACAATAAACGATTTCCGCATGGATGCGATCTCCCTCAACGGCATACGCATGGCCATGAGTTTTGACATCGATCCTTCCGCGCTGACCGAACAACTAAGTGCGTTGTCGGTGGCAATCGCTGACTTGGATGATGGCGCTCAAGAATTGTTGAGTGGCATCCAAGCCATTGAATCCGGTTTTACGTCGTACGTGAATGGTTTGGCTCAGTTTGAAGCCGGGATGGCTCAACTGGCTCTCAGTATGGGCCAACTCGACTCTGGAGCTTTAGCGCTGAGTGACGGACTAAATACCCTCATCGAACAGAATGCGACCTTACTGGGTGGAGCACTTGCCATCCAACAAGCCACCTTTGATGCGGTCAATGCGAGTTTGGCCGGCAGTGGAATACCAATCTTAACCCCGGAGAACTATGTTGCGATCCTCACTGGGAATGAGCCCTTGGCTGCAGTCAAAGCCCAGCTCGATGGAGCTGTTGGGTTTACTCAAGGTCTGGAAGCCTATTTGGACGGCGTAACGCAGTTGGCACTTGGAGCTCAAGGGGTTTCCGATGGTTTAGCTCAAGTCAATGCGGCCAATCAGGTGTTGGCTCAAACGGCAACCACCCTCTACCAATCCGCCCAACAATTGAGCGGTGCTATTACGCAGCTGCGTCAAGGCTTAGCGGCGTATAAGAAGGGAACCGGTCAGTTTGAAGGCGAAACCGCGAACTTGGATGAACGTTTAAATGACGAGATCACCGCCATGATCGATGAGATCTCCGGAAACGGCGATCCGGTCCAATCCTTCGTCTCCCAGAAGAACACGGGGATTACCGCGGTTCAATTCGTGTTGCGTACCTCCGCTATTGAACTCCCCAAAGCCGAGATTCCCGATGACCCTGAACCGGTCAAACGCAGTTTCTGGGAGAAGCTCTGGGACTTGTTGACGGGCTGGTTCAACTAAGCCTTTACCACACCGAGTCGGTGTGGTTTTTTCTTTCATGGGGAATGTGCTACACTGGGGGCAAGAGCACTATGACCGATCTCATCCGCCAACATCTGATCTTTGAAGGAGCCGTTCAAAACGTAGGTTTTCGTTACGAGATGACCCGTTTGGCCAATCTTTACGGCGTGACCGGATGGGTGAAGAACCTTGACGACGGAAGGGTGGAAGCGCAAGTTCAAGGCACATCCACAGCGATCCAAGCCGTGATCGATGCCCTCTACGCGATCCAACACATCCACATTACGACCTTGTTTCGCTCTTCGTTGACTCCAATTCCCGGTGAAACCTTGTTTATAACGCATTATTATTAAAAAGTGATGTGCATCACATTCATCGAAGAAGCGCTGCGTTAAGGTAGAGGTACCAGGAATCTGAGTATTCCCAGGAGGTGTGTATGAAACGATTTACAACGACTGACCGCATTGGGGATATTGTGGTGGCCTTACCGAAATCTGCCGAACTCTTCCAACACTATCGCATTGATTATTGTTGCGGGGGTGATCGTTCGCTTCAAGCAGCCCTCGATGAGCTCCACTTGCCTTCAACGGTGACGGATGAGCTCAATGCCTTGGCTCGATCCATCTCCGATCGTGGAGACGATTGGCAAGCCCTGACACCGCCGCAACTAGTGGATCACATTGTCATGACTCACCATGCCTTCCTGTGGGCCAATTTACCCAAGCTCAGTGAACTGACGACGACGATCTTGCGCGTTCATGGGGCCAATCATCCGGAACTCAAGACACTGCACAGTTTAGTCGGAGCACTCAAGACGGAACTCGAAGGGCACTTGGTCAAGGAAGAAACGGTCCAGTATCCGGCCATCGAAGCCTACTTCAAGGATCCTTCTCCGGAAACGTTAAAACCGGCTTTGGACGTCATTCGGGAATTGGAAGCAGAACACGTCGCAGCCGGCAATATCCTCAAACAGATCCGTGAACTGACTCATGACTTTACGGTACCTGAGGATGGCTGTGGAACGTATCGTAAGACTTATGCCTTACTCGAAGCCACCGAGAAAGACATCTTCCAGCACATCCACTTGGAGAACAACCTGTTGTTCCCGCAACTGGCTAATCTGCATTCCGCACTCTAACCGCCTTCGGGCGGTTTTTTCTTGTACAATGAAATCACTGAGGTGAAGCTATGAAGTGGAATCAAGCAATCGATCGAACCGGAACCGGTTCATACAAATGGGACAGTATGGCTAAACGCTTGGGTGAACAGACTCAAGGTGTCTATCCTTTCTCCGTGGCGGACAATGATTTACCCGTAGCGAAAGAACTGCGCAAGGGACTTGTGCAGCATCTTCAAACGGCAGTACTGGGATATACCGGAATGACCGCTTCCTACAAGCACGCGGTGGTCGATTGGATGAAAAGCCGTCATGACTGGACGATCGATCCGTCATGGATTGTCACTTCGCCTGGAGTTGTTACGGCTCTCTATCGGTGTGTCAAAGCCTTCACGCAACCCGGTGAGGGCATCGTGATCCAGACTCCGGTGTATCCTCCGTTCTTTCACGCCATCGAGGATTCAGGGCGACGTGTGGTTTCCAATCCGTTGATTGCCAACAACGCATCCTACACGATGGACTTTGATGATCTGGAGTCGAAACTCGCGGATCCCCACACGTCGATGATGATTCTTTGTTCCCCACACAATCCGGTCGGACGTGTGTGGAAGACGGATGAACTCAATCGGGTGTTGCAGTTGTGTCGACAATATGACGTCGTCCTGGTCTCGGATGAGATCCACTTCGATCTGGTCCGTCCCGGATTTAGTCACACTGTCGCGGCCAGTCTTTCGGAATCCAAAGGCGGTTCACTAATCACCCTGACCGCTCCCAGCAAGACCTTCAACATCGCCGGACTTCAGTGTGCCAACATCCTCATCGAAGATCCGGTGTTGCGTCAACGCTTCATCGATGAAGGATCTAAGGACGGCTCTCACGGAATCAATGCCTTGGGATTGGCGGCTTGTGAGATCGCGTATACCCGGTGTGAGCCGTGGTTGAATGAGTTCTTATCGCTGATTGACGCCAATCATCGCACCGTGGTGGAGTTCATGGCTTTGCATTGTCCGCAAATCATCGTAACACCTCTGGAAGGAACCTATCTCCAGTGGTTGAATTTCCGTGCCCTAGGTTTATCGGATCCGGAACTGGAACAGTTCCTGGTCGAAAAGGCTCAGTTGGTGTTGACTCCCGGGATCGATTTTGGTCCGGAAGGCAGCGGGTTTATGCGCATGAATCTGGGGTGTATGCCTCAGGTCCTGCAGGAAGGACTTGTGCGATTGGCTAAAGCAGTCAACGCACGACTGACCTGTTTGTGAACACAACGGACAATAGTCCGTTGTTTTGTTGAATATGTATCGGTTATCCCTTAAAAGAAACAAATCGTGCCGAAATTGATGAATATTATCCTCAAATTGCCTACGATTTGGGGTAAAATGGCGCTATGTCCGACACGTCGTCAAAACCGCACTTCTTATCTCAACCGCATCAGGACTTGGCTGCGATAACTCCCAAGACTTTGCGCTTGCTCGATCAACTGCTTCCCGACATCAAACTGGTGATTTTTAACGGACGATCGATCATCGTGGATGAGGCTTTTGACGTGGCGTTCAATGCGTCCGAACGCGATGCGGTATTGCGGTATTTGACCCAAACCATCCTTGAACGGACCACCGATGAGTTTGATGCGTTGATTGCGGAAGCCAAAACGACCCGGGTCATCCACGTCACTTGCGTTCGGGTTACCTTCCGAAAAAAACCAGCCATCTTAGCCCTTCTCAACGATAAGACGGAGCACTATCACGGGATCTCTGACGAGGATCGTTTACACAAACTCCAAGAAGCCATCATTCGCATCAACACCTCAGCTTTAGTGGGGGATGATCTGCGCAAGACCTTGGATCTGATCCTCAGTGGAGCCGTTTTGGCGTTCCCCAAAGCCGGATTGGGAACGATTTTTACCCTCAACGGAGATCATTTTGAAGTGGTCAGTTCGATTGGCTATGACGAAGAGATCAAACGGTTCAAACTGCCGGTCGACAAGTCGTTTCTGTATTGGGAAACGGATGGAGCCATGGATCGCATCGCAATCGTCAACGACATCCAACAGCGTTATAACTTTATTCCGGTCAAGACCATGATTGGGGATGAGACGTACCTGCACAGCTGCATGGTGGCTCCGCTCTTTTACCACAATAAACTCTACGGGATGATGAGTATTGATTCGCTTCAACCTGATGCCTTTAGTCGTAGTGATATCGCAACGATGGAGTTTATCCGCAACAATGTCCAAATTGCCATCACGAATCAACTCACCTTTATCGAAAAATCCCGTCAGGCTTTAACGGATGCCTTAACGGGTTTGCATAACCGGCATTATCTCACCGAACAGCTCAACTTCGTCTTTGAGAAAGCCAAACGCTTTGACGAGACATTCTGTCTGGCCGTGATCGATATCGACGATTTGAAGAAGACCAACGATCAGCACGGTCACTTGATGGGGGATCAGGTCATTCGGGTTTTAGGCTTGGCCTTGCGACAGACCTTGCGTCACAGCGACCTTTTGGTGCGTTATGGCGGAGATGAGTTCGTCGCCGTGTGTTTCACGGCCCATGCCGATCAGCTTCAACTTCGCTTCAATGCGTTGGCTAAACAACTTCAGGACAGTCCCTTGCACAGTGATGAAGGAGATGTGATGATTCGATTCACGGTCGGAATCGCTGTCTATCCGATCGATGCGACGACCCCGGAAGCCTTGATTGCTTTGGCGGATCAGCGCATGTATGCCCATAAACATCAACCGGGAGGGTCACATGAATAGTACCTTCCTTTTGGCCTTGGTGGAGAATGTGGAAATGCTGATTGCGTTGAGTGCGCTTTCGCAAGTCATCACCTTGCTGGATCGTAAACGCCCATGGTGGGAATCCGTGGTGCGTGGAATCGTGTTTGGACTTGTGGGTATTTTGATCATGATGTTCCCGTACACGTTGGAAGAAGGTATCACGTTTGATTCCCGTTCGGTGCTGCTTAGTTTGACCGGGCTATTCTATGGTCCGGTGACCACGATGATCGCCACAGGCCTGGTTTTGGTGGTGCGGATCTGGCGGGGTGGGGCTGGGGTTTGGATGGGGGCTTCAGTCATCCTGAGCTCGGCCTTGATCGGCTACTTTTGGCGCAAGATCCCCTGGTTTAGGAAACACCCCGGAACCTGGTTCGAATTCTATGCATTGGGACTCAGTGTCCATGCGCTGATGGTGCTTTTAATGTTCTTGTTGCCTTCAAGTGTCATCCATCAAACGCAAGTCATGGTGGGTATTCCGGTGTTGATCACCTTTCCGATCGTGACCATCATTATCGGGAAACTCCTGAGCTTTCAAATCGATCGTCACATTGCTGCCCGACGCTTGGCTCATGCGGAAAAACAGTTGCGGACCATCTACAACAATGCCCCCATCGGAATCTTCCAAGCCGATCTGGATGGAAAATTGCTCAATGTCAACGCAGATTTTGCAACCATGTTGGGACAGTCGGAGTCATCCTTGGTTGGAAGCTCGTTGTTGAACGGGTTTACATTGCCCCTTCAACAAGCCCTTTCCGGAACGTTCAACCGTTTCAAACAAGACACCTCCGAAGCCTTTCAGGTCGATGCTCAACTGATTACAGCCCACGGAAAAGCCATCTGGGTCTCCCTGCGCCTAAATCCGTTAACGCAAGACGATGATCAAACTGTGGTGATCGGTTCCCTTCAAGACATTACCCAACGCAAATCCTCGGAACAGCTCTTTGAATTCCTGGCGACCCATGACGCTTTGACCGGCGCTTATAATCATCGGCACTTGGAAGAACGCATCGCTCAGTTGGAAGCAGAACACCGCTATCCCGAACCGGTCATCTGTGTCGATGTGGACAACCTGAAACTGGTCAATGATGCCTTCGGCTACCATGCCGGAGATGAGCTCTTGCGTCAAACCTACAATGCTATCGCGTCGACACTCAACACGTCGGAGGAAATCTTCCGCGTCTCTTCAAGTCTCTTTGTGATCTTGGTTCCGTTCTTATCGGGGCAGGATCCGGAATGGCTGATCCGAAAACTGCATCGAGCCATTGAAGCCATTCGCATCGATCGCATCGAACCCTCGGCTTCCATCGGGTATGCCCAACGGGACATCCACGATCGCATCCATGATCAGATCGAAGCCGCCGAAAAACACATGCGCCGGGAGAAACTGTTGACCAAAGACAAGACGGTCAACAACATGATCGATGTCATCATGAAATCCTTGTATGCGAAGAATCCGCGTGAAAGCGATCATTCGCAACGGGTCAGCCGTATTGCGGTCAACCTAGGTAAACGTATGGCCTTGGATAAACACAGCCTGGAGAAGATCCGGATTGCCGGTTTGATGCATGATATCGGAAAGATCGGAATCCCTGAAACGATTCTCGATAAGACCGGCCCCCTCACCGAAACTGAACGGGCTGAAATGCAGGAACACGCGGTTATCGGGTATCGGATCCTCAACGCCACCAGTGAGTTTGCGGAGATCTCCGACATCATCCTCTCCCACCACGAACGCTGGGATGGAACCGGCTATCCCCGGGGATTGACTGCCGTGGAGATTCCTTTGGTGGCTCGTCTGATTGCCGTCGCGGATGCGTTTGATGCGATGACCTCCGATCGGCCTTACCGTAAAGCCTTAACGACAACTCACGCTTTGGAAGAACTGCGCAACCGTGCCGGAACACAGTTCGATCCGGATGCGGTCAATGTGCTTCTCGCACATTCAAAATCCATTCTCGCTGATGAAAAAACAACCGCTTAAGCGGTTGTTTCTGAATGATCCAGTTGAAGATTTCGGAAGTAGAGCCCGATATCGGTAGCCACCATCACAAAGTTCAAACAGTAGAAGAACAACACATACGTGATCTTTCCGCTTAAGAACTTCGAGGTGATCCCAAAGGCATACCCGGCTAAGATCATCAACAGGAAGAACAGGCTCTTTCCTTTGGTGGTCTTGGCCCGATAGGATTTAAGGATCGATAGGGGCCACGAGATCCCAAAACTCACCACCATCAACACTTCAAACAGTTCAGCCATGATTCCTCCCGCTTAAGCCGTGCACTTACGCTTCTACTTTACCAAACTTCCGTGCGATACGGAAATCTTTTTAAAGTATGAGCATTTCCTCTTGTAATTCAAGTTCTGTCCCTATATAATGGGAGCGTTCACGAAAGGAATCCGCGCATGTTTAACTTTGCCTCCAACACCCAATTGTCTCAAGATCAAGCCTACCAACAACTCAAGAATGATTCATCGATTACACTGCTCGATGTCCGTACGGAAGAAGAATACACCGAAGATGGTCACATCGCCGGCAGTGTCAATGTCCCGCTGCATCTTCTGCCGATGAATGTCGCTAAAGCACTTCCCGATAAGAATGCTCAGGTCTTTGTGATCTGTTACAGTGGAGCCCGGGCTTCCGATGCGGTCAACTACCTGAAACGCTTAGGTTACACAAAAGTCTTCAACATCGGTGGTGTTGCCACCTGGCGTTACGGACTGACCCGATAACCCAAACAATCGCCGTCGCAAGACGGCTTTTTCTTGGGAAAATGCGCTACAATGAATCCGATAAAGGAGTTTATCGATGATCCGATCTGCGACCTTGGATGATTGTGAAGCCATTTCCGCCATTTTCAATGCGGCACTCAAAACCACCACATCGGTTTACGCTTATGTGGAAGAGACCGTGGACGATCGTCGTGAGTGGTTAATCGAGAAACAAGAGGCCAACCTTCCCGTGATCGTTGAAGAACGAAACGGAGAAGTCGTCGGATTTGCGACCTACGGGTCGTTTCGAGCCCGTCCGGCTTATCACTACACCGCCGAACATTCCGTCTACGTGGCGGTTCCGTGGCGTCGTCAAGGTATCGGTGAAGCTTTATTGGTGGCCATCATCGAGGAAGCGCATCGTCATGAGCTAAAAACGTTAGTGGGGGGAATCGACAGTGCGAACACGGAGAGTGTTGCCTTGCACCTCAAACACAGCTTTGTTTATCGTGGAACCCTTCCGAAAGTCGGGTATAAGTTTGGGCGATGGTTGGACTTGTCCTTTTATACCTTGGAATTGCCGGGTCCAAAGCACCCGGAGGAAAAATAAACATGAAGGATGCTTTAAAAGGACGCAAGGTCAACGTGATCTGTGTTGGAGCCCAGAAATCCGGAACGACTACGCTTTATACGATCTTGACCAAACATCCTGAATTTACCTTTGCGCACATCAAAGAAGTGCAGTATTTCGCCACCGATCCCTATACCGCGAATCATTTGGCGTACCATGCCCATTACCGCGGTCGTGAACTGAATCGGTGGATCGCGGATTTTACCCCACGCTACTTGGCTCATCCGGATGCCGCTTCCCGCATCGCGGCCTATAACCCGGACACGCACATTATTATTTTGTTGCGGGATCCGGTTCAACGTGCCATCTCGCACTACCAGATGAAGATCCGAAACGGTAATGAGAAACGGCCGTTTGCGGAAGTTGTCCAAACCGATATCGAAGCACTCAAAAAAGGGATTACCGTTGAGACTGGGCAATCGGTGGTAGGTCGTGGACTCTACGCGGCTCAAATCGCCCGTTACGATGCGCTCTTTCCGAACAAACAGATCCATGTGATGCGCTTTGACGACCTGGTGAAATACCAGGAAGCTACAGTCAATGCGTTATTGGAGAGACTGGGAAGTGCTCCGATCATGTTGTCCGAGACGGTTCACGCCAATCCAGCTTTTGAACCGCAATTGAAGCGGGTCTGGAAAGTCGTCTCTCGCTTACCAATGGTTTATACGGCCCGTTTACGGATGCTTCTGCGTAATCAATCCCGACGCTCAATCACCCAAACCACGCCTCAAATCGACGAAGCCACATTGACATTGCTTCGCGCGTTTTATCGCGAGGATCTGTTGACGCTTCAAACTCGAACCGATTGGGACTTGTCCGACTGGATGAAGATCCCCGGGGAGGTTCTGTAAGTGTTACTCAGTATCGCTCTGATCGTCATGGTTGGTTTTGTGTTTGGTGGATTACTTCAACGCGTAGGCGTACCCAGTCTTATCGGAATGATGGCCGCTGGAGTGGTGTTGGGTCCGACGATGCTCAACCTGATTGATCCCAAAGTCATGTTGATTGCGCCGGATCTGCGTCAAATGGCGTTGATTGTGATCTTGTTGCGTGCCGGATTAGCACTAGATCTGAAGGATCTTCAGGCGATCGGTCGTCCGGCGGTCTTGTTGAGTTTTGTGCCGGCGACATTTGAACTGTTAGCCGTCATGGGACTCTCGCACTTCTTACTTGGACTGAGTTGGTTGGATGGGGCTATTTTAGGGGCGATTTTAGCGGCTGTTTCACCGGCGGTTGTCGTTCCCCGCATGTTGAATCTGATAGAACGACAATGGAGACAGACGCATAAAGTACCGCAGTTGGTGATGGCGGGAGCCAGTGCCGATGATCTGTACGTCATCATGGTGTTTTCGATCCTGTTGGGCATTGCGACGGGAAACGGATGGTCCTGGACCATGCTTCCCGAACTTCCTATTTCAATCATTCTCGGCATGGTGCTAGGGTATTTGTCGGGATGGGGATTAGTGCTTGTGTTCAAACGCGTTCACATGCGTGATACCGTTAAAGTGTTGGTGATGCTCAGTGCGTCCTTCCTGATGGTTGCCTTAGAGCCGTTGATTCCGGCGATTCCGTATTCCGGACTGTTGGGGGTCATGAGCTTAGGAGTGGCCATCCTTCACCGTTATCCGCTCTTAGCGAAACGCATTACCGGAAAGTTTGCGAAAATCTGGGTGGCCTCTGAATTGATGCTGTTTGCCTTGGTTGGGGCTGCCGTAGATTTCTCCGTGTTGGGACAAGCCGGTTTCTTGGCGTTTATGGTAGTGGTGGGAGCGTTGATGGTCCGTATGGTGGGGGTAGGGGCCAGTCTCCTCAAAACACCATTGACGATGAAAGAGCGTTTGTTTGTTGCCTTGGCGTACTTGCCCAAAGCTACCGTTCAAGCCGCCATCGGATCCATTCCTTTGGCGATGGGACTGCCGTCTGGAGGACTGATCCTCAGCATTGCGGTTCTGGCTATCGTCATATCTGCGCCGTTGGGTGCCTTGGCGATCGATTACAGTGCCTCACAACTCTTGGGTCATTCGCACGCAACGCGTTGACCCGTGATACAATGACCTTAATCAGGAGGTGTCTATGACCAAACGCATCATGACCTTCGTTTTTCTTGGTTTTGTTTTAGTAGCCTTAACCGGTTGCATTCCCGGTGATGGCAGCGCAAGTGCTTCGGATCCGGCCGGTTTCTTGTGGGGCATTTGGCATGGGTGGTTGGCTCCCTTGACGCTGATCATCGGGATCTTCGATCACAACATTCGCGTCTATGAAGTCTATAATTCCGGCTGGTGGTATGACTTTGGGTTCTACATGGCCATCATTGCCGGTTTTGGAGGATTGGCATTAAGCCGTAAACGCAAGAAACGGAGCTGAATATGCAACGTGAGATCACGCAGCGCATTCCTTTACTGACCAGTAAAGGGCTTGTGAATCAGCCGGGCTATGCGCGAAAACCCTACTGGACCTATGATCGTTTAGACATCCGGGCCAGCAGTTACCGCATCAAAGAATGGGACTATTACTGCGTCATGAGCCCTGATTTCGGATTGGCCCTGACCGTGGCAGATAATGGTTATATGGGTTTAGATTCAATCACCCTGTTTGATTTTGTCAATAAGACCGAGATCACCAAGAGCTTCATGCAAGCCTTTCCGATGGGTAAGAAGAAACTGCCGTTTTCCTCGCTCAAAGGGGATGTGATTGTTAAAGCCAAGGCCTACAACCTCGCCTTTACCCATGTCGGAAATGCCCGAGTCCTGGACGTGTGTGTCAAGAATTTCAGCGGCAATCAAACCCTGAAAGCGAATTTGAAGCTCAGTGAAGAACCGCGTGACAGTTTAGTCATTGCGACACCCTTTCACAAGAAGTATCATTTCTACTACAACCACAAGATCACCGGCTATCGGGCCAGCGGAGACATCACGCTGGGTTCAACGGTGATGAAGGTCGAACCGAACGAATCCTTTGCGGTACTCGATTGGGGACGTGGGGTGTGGACCTATTCCAACACATGGTATTGGGCCAATGCGGCCGGTATGCAGGGAAATCATTTGGTGGGATTAAACCTCGGCTATGGCTTCGGGGATACCTCGGCGGCAACCGAAAACATGATCTTCGTGGATGGGATCGGTCATAAACTGACCGATGTTCGCTTTGAGATCCCCTTGGATGAATCAGGAAAAGAGAAATACCTCGAACCTTGGCGTTTCACCAGTTCGGACAACCGCTTGACCTTGGATTTCCAACCGATCCTGGACCGCAACTCCAACACGAAAGTCCTCTTCCTACAATCGGATCAGCACCAAGTCTTTGGGGAGTTCAGTGGAACGCTCGTGCTGGATGACGGATCCGTGTTGACCATTCATAACCTGCGGGGATTCGCCGAGAAAGTCATGAATCGCTGGTAAGCCGCGCAAGCGGCTTTTTTCTTGACGCAACGCCTGCTTGTGTTATACTACACTTGAACAACTGTTCAAGTGTAGGAGGTTATGATGAGCGAATCCCTGACGTGTGCGTATCAGTTTGTCCATGAGGAGACCGTCAATGCCCTTCAAGCCAAGATCCTTCCGTCATCGACCTTAAATGATCTGGGAGAGTTCTTTAAAGTGTTTGGGGATCCTTCACGGCTCAAGATCCTGACACTTCTTCAACACGCTGAATTGTGCGTGTGTGATTTGGCGGCACTGGTGGACATGTCCATTTCGGCCGTCTCCCATCAGCTCAAGATCCTGCGTCAGTTCCGCCTGATCCGTTCCCGGCGTGAGGGAAAGAACGTGTTCTATGCCTTGGCTGATGACCATGTCTTGACCCTCATCACGCAAGCCTTAACCCACCTTTCGGAATAAAGGAGACTTTATGAAAAAAACCTATCGTTTAGAGAACTTGGATTGCGCCTCCTGCGCAGCCAAAATGGAAGACGGCATTCGCCAATTACCGGGCATTGACGCGGCTTCCGTCAACTTTCTGACCAGTAAGCTCACGATTGAAATCAGTACCGAGGATTCCGGTGCCCTAGAGAAACAAATCAAAGCCATCGTTCGGAAGATCGAACCGGATTGCGACGTGATCGGATGACCCGCAGTCAACGCCGTGATCTCTATCGCATCCTGTTCAGTTTGGCTGGGCTTATCGGGCTCAGTCTTTTCAACGTAAACGGTTGGCTGATTGGGCTTTATCTCATTCCTTACCTGGTGATCGGTCACGATGTATTGCGTAAAGCCGTCAGAAATCTTCGGGCTCAGGCGTGGCTTGATGAGCATTTCTTGATGAGTATCGCAACGTTAGGTGCTTTTGCGATCGGTGAGTACCCGGAAGCGGTTGCGGTCATGATCTTTTACCAAGTCGGTGAACTCTTTCAGCGCATCGCCGTGGGGAAGAGCCGAAAATCGATTGCGTCACTAATGGATCTGCGTCCGGATCGGGCCACGGTGTGGCGGGATAACGCATGGATCGAGGTCGATCCGGAATCGGTCGTGGTGGATGAACGCATCTTGGTGGTTCCCGGAGAACGGGTTCCGTTGGATGGTGTGCTCATCGAAGGCAGTGGTGTTGTGGATGCGTCGGCGTTGACCGGGGAATCTGTTCCTGTGGATGTCGCGGCAGGAGAAACGGTGCTCAGCGGCAGCGTCAACCTGCAGACCCCCTTGGAGATCCGGGTCAGTGCCCCGTACGGGGAGTCTACGGTCGCCAAGATCTTGGATCTGGTGGAAAATGCATCCTCGCATAAGGCAAAATCTGAATTGTTCATTACGCGTTTTGCGCGTTGGTATACGCCTGCGGTGGTGATTGGAGCCCTCGTGGTGGCTTTGAGTTCACCGTTATGGAGCGTCGATTGGATCGAAGGAATCCATCGGGCGTTGATCTTTTTGGTCGTCTCGTGTCCGTGTGCGCTCGTATTATCGGTTCCGTTGAGTTATGTCGGGGGAATCGGTGGTGCTGCCCGGCGTGGGATCTTGGTTAAAGGTGCGGATGTGCTGGATCGCTTGACGCAGGCGCATACGGTGATCTTTGATAAGACGGGTACGTTGACTCAAGGGAACTTCGTCGTCACGGACATCCATCCTGAACTGAAGTCAGCCGACGAGGTCTTGGCTTTAGCGTTCCTGGCTGAACGTTACTCTTCCCATCCCATCTCTATGGCCCTCAAAGCCGCGCATGTCACCCTTCCACTTGAGGTTAGCGTGGAAGATGTGGTGGAGGTGGCGGGAGAAGGGGTACAAGCCCGCATCAATCGACAAACCGTGTTGGTGGGCAACACCAAACTGATGGATCGTCATCGCATTGCGTGGTTACCCTGCGATCATCCCGGAAGCCTGGTTCACGTTGCCGTGGATGGGCTGTATCTGGGGCACATCGTGGTTTCCGATGAACTCAAACCGCAAGCCTTGGACACGATGATCGCCTTGCGACAACACGGAATCCAACGCTTAGCGCTGTTGACGGGAGATCGTCAAGCGGTGGCGGATGCCGTAGGAAAACACTTGGATTTGGATGCGGTGCATGCGGAGCTCTTACCCGCGGATAAAGTCGACCAGATCGAACGGGTGATGAATGAAACCCCACCAGGAAAAGCCGTTCTCTTTGTCGGAGATGGCTTGAATGATGCCCCAGTATTAGCAAGAGCGGATATCGGGATCGCCATGGGAGCCCGCGGAACGGACGCGGCAATCGAAGCGGCGGATGTTGTGCTAATGGATGACAATCCCCTGAAAGTCGCTCACGTGGTCCAACTGGCGAAGAAGACGCGGACGATCGTCCTTCAAAACATCGGCTTTGCGTTAGGGATCAAAGCGTTGGTGTTGGCGCTAGGGACCGTGGGTGTTGCGACGATGTGGGAAGCCGTCTTTGCGGATGTGGGGGTGTCCGTATTGGCGATCCTCAATGCCATGCGGATGTTGAAACAGACTTAAGCGCCTTTCGGCGCTTTTTTTATGGATTCAGAAGAACGTCGCGGTATTCGGCTTTTTTAGCGAATTGACCCGCAGCGTACTCACACAACGGGACAACCTTTAAGTTGAAATGACGGGCATATGCAACTGCGAAGGAAACCAGTTGTCCGGCGACGCCTTGTCCTTGAAGAACGGACGTCACTTCGGTGTGAACCAGCGTCAATACGTTCTCGTGGAGCGTGTACTCCAGCCAGGCTTGAGGTGTTTTTGGATCGCCGATGGTGAAGTGATGATCACTGACTAGAATGGTGTACATAGAACCCTCGCTTTCTTTCAGTGTACACGAGGAAACCGTGATGAATCAAGATAAGCACCTCATGCGCTGTTTAAAATTAACTTCACTAAAAGATAAATCATAACGAATCATCAAAATCATGAGCATTTGATTTGAGTTCCAAATATCTTGATATTAAGATAAAAAGGCACAATGCACGAGGAGGACAACACATGTCAACGAAGTTAAAGCTGGGAATTATCTTGGGAAGTACCCGTGAGGGTCGTGTCAGCCCGCAAGTCGGTCAATGGGTGAAATCGATCGCGGATACGCGCGGCGATGCGGACGTCGAAATCGTCGATATCAAAGACTACAAACTACCGTTATTGGGAGAATCCGATGATTTGAGCGGCGTTATGGCGTGGAACGCGAAGCTGGCTGAACTCGATGGATTCGTGTTCATCGTTTCGGAGTACAATCGTTCGATGTCGGCTGCTTTGAAGAATGCTTTTGATTCGGCTCGCGATCCGTGGAACAACAAAGCCGCCGGGATCGTCAGTTACGGATCAGCTGGTGGAGCCCGGGCAGCGGAACACGTTCGTACGGTCTTGGGTGAGCTTCAAATTGCGGATGTCCGATCCCACACGCTCCTATCGCTGTTTACCGATTTCGACAACGGCGTCTTCAAACCAGCCGATCTGCATAAGTCCAATGTCAATACGATGTTGGATCAATTAAATGCGTGGGGCACGTCCCTTAAAGCGGTCCGCGCAGCTCAGTAGTGCTTTGGAGTGAGTCATCACTCCTTTTTTTTGGATAGGCATTGGCTGTGTCGCAGAATGGTCACTATGCTATGATTAATTTAAAGAAGAAGGAGATCTCCCATGAAAAAATGGATCAAAGTGCTAGGCAGTTTGTTGATCGTTTTAAGTTTACTCAGTGCCTGTACCCCCAAAGTTGAAAAGACACCGGTCACGGTGGCGACGATGCTCGATGCGGAAGGCAACATCCTGGGTCAGATAATTATTCTGATGCTTGAGGATGCCGATATACCAACGGTCGATAAGACGAGTTTCGGAACCCCCGATATTCTGCGGGCTGCTCTAGAGAACGATGAAGTCGACCTGGTGGTGGATTACACTGGTTCCGGTCAATACTATCACCCTGAAGATGCCACGGATCCGACGATTTGGAATGATCCGGTCAAAGGCTATGAACTGACGGAAAAGCTGGATCGTGAAAAGAAAGACCTCTTGTGGTTAACCCCGGCTCCCGCCAACAACACGGAATCAATTGCCGTTCGCCGTGATTTCGCCGAAGCCAACAATCTGGTCACCATGGCCGATCTGGCTGCCTACATCAATGCCGGAAGTTCGTTCAAACTGATTGCAGCTGCCGGCTTTGTCGAGAATCCGATGGGGTTGCTCGGCTATGAAGACGCTTATGGCTTCAAACTCACCAACGATCAACTCGTGGTGCTCTCCAGTGGTAACACCGCAGAGATGCTGGTGGCTTTATCCGAAGGCACGGATGGAATCAATGCGTCCCTGGTTTATGGAACCGATGGAGCTTTGGATGAACTGAACCTGGTGGTCTTGGAAGACCCTGAACATGTTCCTCCGGTCTACTTACCGGCTCCGGTTGTGCGTAAGGCCATCTTGGATGAATACCCTGAGATCCGGGAACTCTTAAAACCTGTCTTTGAATCCTTGACCTTAGAAACCCTTCAAACGCTGAATGCGAAAGTTGCCTATGACGGCTTAAGCGCTTTAGCGGTAGCGAAAGCTTACCTCATCGATAACGGATACATCGACGAATGACTTCAGGACGGCTCCGCTTAAGACTGGCGGGCCTGGTTCTGTTGGGTTCCAGTTTCGGTTTACCGGTCGGCGACTTTAAAATCAACCGCATCATGCGACCCATCCCGGTTCCGCTCAGTGATCTGATCGGAACTTTTGGGGTGATTTTAGTCGTGTTTATCGGTGGAGTTGCGTTGTGGACTTTAGCGAAATCGATGTCTTCGTTCATCAAACGGTGGATCGTGTGGGGTTTAGCGCTGGTCCCCGGAGTCCTGATTTTCGGATTATCGACGTTTATTCCGGCAGGTGTGGAGTTCAACCCGGAAGCCGCTCGGATGGCGCTGGGAGCCGGCACTGCCGGAATCTATCTTGCGGTGCTGTTGGCCATCACCAGTCAGCCGTCATCGCGATGGCTGATCGTCGTATCGATTGGTTTGCCGATTGGACTTGCGGTCCTGGGGCAGATCCCGATGATTGGGATCGTCAAAGAGTATCAAAACTACAAATCCACGTTCAATGCGGAGTTCATCCGGCATTTGACCTTGGCGCTCAGTTCCGGGGTGATTGCGATCTTACCTGGAATCTTGATGGGTTACTGGGCTTACAAGTACCCCAAATCCTCCGAAGGTATCCTGAGTGTCGTCAATCTGTTTCAAGTGGCTCCGACACTATCGTTATTAGGTCTCATCATGATTCCATTGTCTCTTTTAAGTAAGCAATTCCCGTTTTTAAAGAGCTTAGGGATCAGTGGGATCGGGTTTGCGCCGGCTTTTATTGTGTTGACCCTCTATGCGTTGATGCCGATCGTGGCCAATGCCTACGCTGCCTTCAAACAGTTGGATCCGGCGGTACTTGAATCCGCGAAAGGCATGGGCTTGACCTCGCGTCAAATCTTGCGTCAAGTGTCCTTACCGTTGGCGAGTCCCATCATACTCTCCGGGATCCGTACCGCCTTCACCCAAAACATCGGCAATGCGATCCTGGCGGGACTGGTGGGCGGAGGAGGCTTTGGGGCCATCATCTTCCTGGGTCTGTCTCAATCCGCTTCGGATTTGGTGTTGCTGGGGACTTTGCCGGTGGTGATCATGGCGCTGATCACCGAATCCTTATTTGAACGGATTCAAGCTCGTTTGGAGCGTCAATTGCGAGGTGCCCATGATTAAGCTATCCCACATGACCAAAACTTATGGAGCGATTACGGCCCTCGATGATTTATCCTTGGAAGTTCGTAACGGGGAATGTTTGGTGTTGATCGGGCCTTCCGGATGCGGAAAGTCTACGCTCCTCAAAACCATCAATCGACTCGTCGAACCCGATGCTGGAGAGATCACCATCCATCAAAAACCCATCCATGACTACGCTCCGGAAGTCTTGCGTCGACAAATCGGCTACTGCATCCAAGGTGTGGGACTCTTTCCACATCTGAGTGTCAGCGACAACATCGCCGTCGTTCCACGATTACTGAAATGGGATGAACCCAAGATTCAAGCCCGTATCGACGAATTGCTTACCCTGACCGGCTTGCCTTTATCGTATAAAACCAAGCGTCCGCATCAGCTCTCCGGCGGGGAAGCCCAACGGGTCGGGGTTTGTCGCGCGTTAGCGGCTGATCCGGAAGTGCTCTTGATGGATGAACCGTTTGGTGCGGTAGATCCCATGACCCGCGAACAGATCCAGTTGGCCTTCCGTGAACTTCAACGCCGACTCAAGAAAACGGTGTTGTTTGTGACCCACGACTTGGAAGAAGCCATCCTGTTGGGGGATCGCATAGCGCTGATGCATCGCGGGAAGATCCTGGAACTCTCGACCCCGGAAAGTCTGGGTCAAAGCACTCCCAATGAAACGGTCAACCAGTTCATCGGTGCCGATTATGCCTTGCGGATCCTGCGTCGCTCAACACTCGAAGATTTGAAACTGACGGCGGTTCAACCTCAAACAGAAGATCGACGTCTCGAATCGACCAGTTCGCTCAAAGAAGCCTTAGCAGTCCTCTTGGAAAGCGGAAATCAACGGGTAATCACCGTGATAGATCACCAAGCCTATCGTGTCGATGTGGGCGATATCATGGCGCATCTTCAAGCGGTAAGGTATGGCTAAATATATTAAAACGTGGGGATTGACCCTGATCTATGGATTGAGCTTAGTGTGGTGGTTAGCGGATACATCACGCATCAAAGCTCAACTGGTGGAATGGTTTGGGATCGGAAGTCCACTGATCGAACGTACCCCTTTATCGACCTTGGTGTGGCAACACATCACCCTCGTCAGCATCGCAACGCTAGCGGCTATTCTGGTAGGCATCGGCTTAGGGTTAGCAGTTCGTTTGAGCCGCTCTGAAGAACTCGAATCCTTGGTCATTCGGTTTGGGGCATTAGGCGAAACCATTCCCAGTGCGGCGGTGATTGCGCTATCAGTCCCCTTACTCGGGTATGGGAATGAACCGATCTTATTGGCGCTTTTCCTCTATGCGATCTTACCGATCGTACGAAATACGTTAAGCGGGCTCAACAGTGTCGCACCGGACATCACCGAAGCCGCCAAAGGCATGGGTTTCACGGAAATCCAGCAAGTCTTCAAGGTCGAGTTTCCTTTGGCCTTTCCAACGCTGATTGCCGGGATCCGCACGGCTTTGGTCATCAACATCTCCGCAGCCACACTAGGGGCAACGGTTGGTGCCGGAGGTTTAGGTGTTCCCATCATTGCGGGAATCCGAACCAGTGATCCGGTGTTGGTCCTGATTGGATCGGTTCCGGTTATTTTGATGGCTTTAGTGGCCGATCGAGTCTTACGTTCAATAACCCCTCAAAGGAGCATCCCATGAAGAAATGGTTAAAACGAATCAGTATAGGATTACTGGTGGTGATTCTATTGGGTGGTGTCGGGATCGTCTGGTACCTCAGTGATACCGAGAAACCCACAATGCAAGCCCAAGCAGCCTATGATACCGCGACCATGCAGAGCGACTCGATCGCTGCCTTCTTGACGGAAGGAACCGTCGGCGTGATCTTTTATCCGGGCGGGAAGGTGGAAGCTCCGGCTTATGCGCGATTGATGAAGGACCTTCAAGCCAACGGAATCAATGCCTTTTTAGTCAGTATGCCGGTGAACTTGGCGGTGTTTGATGCGGATAAAGCACAGGATGTCATCAAACTCAATCCGCAGATCGATACGTGGATCTTGGTGGGACACTCGTTGGGTGGAGCCATGGCCTTTGACGAGTTCTCAAAACACCCAACGACGTATGCCGGATTGGTGCTCTTGGCGGCATATCCCTTATCGGAAACTGATCGCGATGTCTTAATTATCGGAGCGACCAACGACCAGGTCTTGGATCGTGAGAAGCTCGATGGTTTTGACGTCACCTGGATTGAAGGTGGAAATCACGCCCAGTTTGGGGATTACGGTGATCAAGCCGGAGATGGTGTGGCGACCATCACCGAAGCCCAACAGCGTCAGCAAGTAATCGCCCTGATTCTGAATTACCTCGATCAACTCAACTAAAAGAAAATGTTCCTTGCGGAACGTTTATTTTTTACCGAAGAAACCACCTAAGAGCTTGGAGACATCATCCATGACATCCCCATCCTTGTCGCTGTCCAAGAGGGAGGTGACCATCCCCATCATGTCGCTGTTACCTAAGAGTCCGCCCAGCAACATCCCCAACCCATCCACGGAGACGCCTTGTTGGGCTTTTTGTTGCCCCAACATCCCCAGGAGTACCGGAGCCAGTTGCGACAACACCCCACTCACCTGATTGGGTTGTAAACCGGTTTGAGCGCTGAGTTTTCGTTCAACCCCGCTGCTTTTGGATCCCAACACATGACCCAAGATTTTCGCCCCGTCCTGAGTATCCACGTTCTTAAGGTAGGCGGAGATGTTGGAGACGGGATCATCCTTGTGATCGTCCAACGCTTTGGCTAAAGACTTGGCTCCCTGAGGTGTTGAGGCATTCTGATTCATGGCTTGAATCAAAGTGGGTAAACCCAATTGGATCAGTTGTTTGACTTGATTGGGATCCGCAGCCACCTGCTTACCCATGGTTTTCACCACACTGCTTTTGGTGAGTTGAGACAGTAAATCATTCAGTTGTGTCATAGGTCCTCCTGACAAACAAAAACCGGCCATAGGCCGGTTACGCTACGAGCTCTCCGCGGGACAAGCGTCCAAATGCATCCTGACGGGTCATCACTTCCGTTTTCATTATGCCCCAAATCATCAAGCGACGACGCGAATGCGATTCCCGGAAGGATCCGTACTCCAGATTTCCGAGGTAGACTCCTCGACCGGAGCGTTCAAGGAACGTAAACGTTGGGCGATCGTAGCCAACGTCAATTCGCTGGGCAAGGTGATTTCCGCATAAGACAAGCCGGCACTGGTAGCCGGTTCCGGACGGGCTCCCACCCCATTCCACACGTTAGCGGCGAGGTGATGGTGGTACTGACCGTAACTCATGAAGATCGCCGAACCCGGAAGGTTGATCACCACGTCCATGCCTAAGCCCTCGGTGTAAAAGCGACTCATCGGTTCAAGCTGGGACGCGTGGAGGTGAAGATGGCCCAAGACCGTTCCGGAAGGTAAGCCCGTAAAGGGCTGCGGTTTGGCTTCAGTGACTACCGCATCGACATCCATCGGTCCATTCCCGGAAAGGATATCGAGTTGTCCCTTGACCCAGGGCCAGTCGGACGGATTCGTATCGGCAGCCAGCTCGATGCCGTTCCCATCGGGATCGGCCAAGTAGATGGCTTCAGAAATCATGTGGTCGGAAGCGCCTTGAAGGGGAACCTTGCGTTGAACCAGATGAATCAAGAGCTGACCCAGATCAGCTCGGGAAGGAACCAGAATGGCCACGTGGTAGAGTCCGGCTGTTCGGGGGGGTTTACGGGTTCCGTTGTGAAGTTGACGAAGAGTGAGAATCGGAAAACCATCGGCGGTACCTAAACGAACCGAATCGTCGGAACGCTCAAGTACAGTGAACCCGAGCTTATCGGTGTAGAAGGGAATCGAAACGGTCAGATCCAGCACTTTGAGTTCAACGTGACGGACATGACCGATGGGAGATTGGTGATAGTGAGACATGACTACTCCTGTTCTAGGCCGATCTTTTGGGTGATCGACAACCCGAAATGCTTGATCTGATCGATGAAGGCTTGTTTCTCATCCTCTGAGAAATTTTCAAACAACCAGTTCAGGTACGTGAGGTGTTGGGTTTGAACGGTCTTGAAGGCGGCTTTGCCGGCTTGGGTCAGTTCGACCCAGGTCACCCGCTTATCTTCCGCACAGGGGACTTTATGGACATAGCCTTTCTCCACCAGTTGATTGACAGCGTGGGTGACGGAACCGCTCGTTAGGAGCGCAACGCGGCACAAGGCTTGGGTTTTGGCCATCCCGACGTGATCCAAATGATCGAGGATGCTGTAGTGACTGACGGAAAGACCCAACTCTTCCAGATTCTTTCCCAGGGTGATCATGAAGGTGTGAGCTAAGCGGGTATGCGCAACCATCAGTTTGGTGTTGAGATCCATACGATCCTCCAATATCTTTATATCAAGATAATATACCCTGAGTTCTTAGAATACAAGCCAAACAATCATAAAAAAACCTTCCTAATGGAAGGTGTTGGCGTTGCGTTCGACGTATTCCGCATCGATGACGTTCTTGTCGTAGGTTTGACGCGGGGTTTTCTGATACGCATTGGGATCAAATCCGCGAAACTGCCGGTTCAAATTTGATCGACGGAATGTGACGGTTCGAAAGAGCGGCCGGATAATGAAGGCCACGATCAGGATCACATACAACAGCATCCCGACCCCCGGATTCCACCGGTAGATGAGATTCAACACGACATTCGCAGCCAGAAGGGAGAGGAAATAGAGAATCATAGACTCCTTAGGATCGCTTTGAGAAGCGCTTGGCGCAGTGCGGGCAAGTAATTTCTACTTGACCTCTACCACGCGGAATACGCACGATCTGTCCGCAATGCGGACAGGTGTAATGCGCATGGGTCTTCGAGGTGAGATTCAACCGAAGGACTTTAAAGGCTTTACGCAGGGGACGAAAGAGCCCCAGAAACGTCCGATTCTCGATTTGACGTTTGACAATGCGCCGGGAGAAGAACCGGTAGAGTCCCCATCCCATCAACAGAGTAGCAACCAGGTTGACGATCGTTTGACCATCTCGCCCAAAGAGCGGTGAGAAAAGGTTGAGGATCAGGGCACTGATCATCAGTGTCCAGTTGAGTTGATCGTTCCCGTAACGGCCAACCATGAAACGATAGAGGGAAGCTTGAAAGCGATTGAACATGGGTTAACCTGACCTTTGCGGTACAGGACTCATTGTAGCGCAGAATTGTGTCAGAACCAACAGAAAAACATCGAGAATTGTGGGTGAACTCAATCCGTGTGAACACCGAATGTCGAAGCGTGGTCATTTGCGCTACAATGGGTTTATGAACAAATCTCGTAGTGCGTTGGCTTTTATTATTCTGATGGGCATCATCAGTCTCTTCTCCGATTTGACGCATGAAGGAGCCCGCAGTATCATCGGCCCGTATTTGGGTTTACTTGGTGCTTCAGCGGCCACGATCGGCTTTGTCTCCGGATTCGGTGAGCTGATCGGCTATGCCTTTCGATTGGCGACCGGATGGATCACGGATAAGACGAAGTCGTACTGGTTGATGGCCTTTATCGGTTACACCTTTAACTTATTAGCGATTCCGATGTTGGCACTGGTACCGGACGGGGGATGGATCTGGGCATGCAGTTTACTCATCTTGGAACGTTTCGGAAAAGCGATCCGACATCCCGCCAAGAATACGATGGTGTCCTTTGCGGCTTCCGAAGTGGGTCCGGGGAAGGGCTTTGCGATCCAGGAAGCCTTGGATCAGTTGGGCGCTTTCTTGGGACCGGTGTTGGTGTTTGGGGTGATGGCACTCAAAGGCGAAGGCGCTACCCGAGTTAGTTATGGCTTAGCTTTTGCCTTATTGGGCATCATGGCCATCGTGACCTTGGGGATCTTGGCTGTCGCACAACGGCGTTTTCCCCATCCGGAACAGTTTGAGAAAACACCGGATGTCT
This sequence comes from uncultured bacterium, assembly GCA_903847945.1. Classification (GTDB taxonomy): domain Bacteria; phylum Bacillota_I; class Bacilli_A; order Erysipelotrichales; family Erysipelotrichaceae; genus UBA2212. Next base: position 47,290 of record CAINEY010000021.1, read on the forward strand.
TAGGTCGGATGAATTTCGATGGTCCGTTTTGGCTCTACATGGCCGCCATCGGGGTCATGGCTGCCGGGTTTGTGGACTTTCCGCTGATTGCGTTCCATCTTTCGAAACAACAACTCCTCGATCCCACCTGGATTCCGCTCTTGTATGCGGTAGCCATGGGGGTGGATGCGATGTCGGCGCTTTTCTTTGGATCCTTGTATGATCGAAAAGGCATCGTTGCCTTGATGATCGCCGTGATGATCTCAGCGTGGTTCTCCCCGTTGGTCTTCTTATCCGATAGCTTTGGGTTGATCCTGATGGGGATGGTGGTGTGGGGGATTGGGATGGGTGCTGTAGAGTCTGTATTGAAGTCCGTGGTGACAACTCTGGTACCCAAACAACGCCGGGCAACCGGCTTTGGGATCTTCAACACCGTGTTTGGGGTGTGCTGGTTCTTGGGGAGTTGGGTCATGGGACTCTTGTATGAACCGGCCCTGTTGGTCGTTGTCGGGTTGTCGATTGGTTTACAGCTGAGTGCTGTGCCGTTACTGATCTTGGTTCGTCAGCATACGTCAATTGTACGATAGTCGATGTTCAGTCGTTGCCACAACGTCGTGGTAAAATCACGCCTAACGGCGTTTTTTAAAGGAACCTGCGTTCGATATGATAAGAGTGGAAATGGCTAAGCGATGTCCCATTCTATCGTGTTCCCACGTTTGACCCTTCGGGGTGAAAGGAGCTCATGAAGCGAAAAGCGGAGATCATCAGGCTGATGTGGAATGAAACCAAACCCATCAGCGTTGAAACCATGGCCCATTCCATCCATGTTTCACCCAAAACCATCCGCAATGAACTGGATGATTTGGAGCATTTACTTGAAGACTATCAGATCCGTTTAGTCAAGAAACCTGGACAAGGCATCACCTTGGAAGGCTCGACTGACGCCAAGCAGAAACTGATGACATATTTCCAATCGTGGGATGAACAGAAGCAGTTGACTCCCATCGATCGTCAGCGCAACCTCTTGGCCAAGTTCTTTGCGGAGAACCGGCCCCTATTGATCAAAAGCTTGTCCTTGGATTATTACGTCAGCCGTTCCACCATCACCAAAGACATTGCTGAACTCAATCAGCGCCTCAAATCGTTCAACTTGCGAATCGATTACCTCAAAGGCGAAGGCATTGCCATCGTTGGGGATGAAGCGGATCAGCGCAAGGCTCTGGCGAAACTGGTTCCCCTCAACGACCAAGGCAGTCAGATCCTCTACACCGATGAAGAGTCGGTCGGAAGTCCGCTCTTCCTTCAACGCTTCAAGGATGCCTTACAGGTCGACTACAGCCGCGTGGAGCGCATCGTCAACGAAGCCGAAGCTCAACTGGGATTCCGCTTCTCCACTGAAGCCAAAGTCAACCTGATCATCCACTTGGCCATCGCCGTTAAACGGACCCTTCAAGGCAATCCCGTTACCCTCACCGACGAACTCATCCAGACCTTGGATGATCAACGCGAGTTCACCATCGCCCAGCACACGGCTCACCGCTTAGAAATCGAATTCGGTGTTCGCTTACCGCAAGCCGAGACCTACTACATCCTCCTCCACTTCATGGGGGCCAAACGCCTTCAGGAAGGCTTGGATCTTCTCGATTTCAAACTCAGTTCCGATACTCCCGACTTGGAACGCATCATCACTGAACTCATTCGACGCGTTCAAAGCGATCTCAATCTGTTTCTGGAGTCGGATGCCCAGCTCTTCAACAGCCTCTTGCTTCATCTGAAGCCGACCCTCAATCGCTTGAAGTATGGTCTGTCCTTGGAGAATCCGCTCTACCATCAGATCCAAAACAGCTATCCCGGACTCTGCGAGACCTTGACGGTCCACAGTGATCTCTTCAAACAGCACTTCGATCTCGACATGCCCAGTCATGAGATTGCGTACCTGGCCTTGCACTTCGCAGCCGCTCAGGAACGCAACACGAAACCGATAAGAGCCTTGGTGATGTGTGCCAGTGGCTTAGGCACTGCTCAGCTCATTGTGGCGAAACTGCGACGCGCCTTCACCAACCTCAACATCGTCGATGTGGTCTCCAGTCTGGATGCTTCCCGCTACAGTGAAGCCGATATCGATCTGATCATCTCCACGATTCCCGTCAGTTCACCGATCAAGACTGTGGTCATCAATGCCTTGATGACCGCCAACGATCTCCAACACGTCAAAGCCGTATTGGAAGAAGACCTCAGTCCCCGCTTTACGATCGATCTTCACCCCTCTCAAGTACATTTACGCCTTGACCTCGACTCCAAAGCCGATGTGCTGCGCTACTTAGCGAAGCAGTTGACGGCGGAAGGATCCGTCTCCGAGGCTTACCTGGAAGGGTTGGAAGAACGCGAAGCCTTGGGGCCAACGGTGATTGCTCCCTACATCGCGATCCCGCATGCCCGCTTCGATACGGTGTTGTGCAGTACGATCCACCTGGTGACCCTGAAGAAACCGATCCTCTGGGATGGGGTCAATCCCATCCAGTTGATCCTCAACGTGGCCGCCACCAAAGCCGAAGCCTCCCGTTATATTCCGCTCTTTACCCGCTTGGCCGATCTCACCGATGAACGCAAGCGTTGGGATGAGTTGTTGGCGTTGACCGATCCGGAAGACGTCTGTACCCACTTTAACCGCCTCATGCGCGGCCCACAGGAACTTCCCCGATGAACACGCTCGAACTCTTACACCCTGAATTGATGTTACTGAACTTGGAGGCTGAGGATTCCGATCAGCTCCTGGACACTATGGCTTCCCACTTATTGGCTCAAGGCATCGTCAAAGACACCTTTGCCGAAGCTATCAAGACCCGCGAACGCGAGTTCGCCACCGGACTTCCCGGAGCCAATATGGGTGTTGCGCTTCCGCACGCCGATGCCCAGCACGTCAACCGCTCCGCGATTGCCGTCGCTACGCTGAAACATCCGGTCACCTTTCGGATGATGGGTCTCCATGAAGAACCCATCCAAGCTGAAATCGTGTTCATGCTAGCCTTAGCTGAAGGTCACCTGCACATGGAATTACTCTCAAATCTGATGGGTATCCTTCAAAACGAGGACGCCCTGACCCGAATCAAACAGGCTGAAACCCCGCAAAAGCTGGTTTCCATCCTGTCGGAACTGTTGTAGAAAGGAGCACATCATGCCGAAAAAAAGACTCTTAGTCGCTTGTGGAACCGGGGTAGCTACTTCTGTAGCGGTGGCCCGTAAAATCGAGAATATCTTAAAAGAGCGCGGATACGGCGATCAGGTGGAAATCACCACGTGCACCGTGGCTGAACTGGAATCCAAAGCCCATCTGGTGGACCTGGTGGTCACCACGGCCCAGTACAGTAAGCCCATTTCCGTCAAAGTCATCATGGGTGTTGCGTTCTTGATCGGACGAGGGACAGAGCCGATCATCAACGACATCATAGAATCGTTGGGTTTAAAGTAAGAAGTCACACAAAAAGGAGGAAACATTTGTGGAATTTCTGAATTATTTAGTCGGTCTTGGCGCATCCGTCATGATGCCCTTGATCATCACGCTCCTCGGATTGGTCATGGGGGCCAAATTCGGGAAAGCGCTCCGTGCCGGGTTGACCGTTGGGGTCGGTTTCATCGGCTTGAACCTCGTGATCGGCTTATTGGGCGGTAACCTGGGTCCTGCGGTTCAGCAAATGGTCACTAATTATGGCCTGAGCTTGACCGTCATCGATGTCGGCTGGCCGGCTGCGGCAGCCATTGCCTTCGCGTCTCAAGTGGGCGCCCTCATCATTCCGATCGCCTTGGCGGTCAACGTCGTCATGATTCTGACGAAAACCACGCAAACCGTCAATATCGACGTGTGGAACTTCTGGCACTATGCCTTTACCGGTGCCTTGGTGACCTTTGCGACCAACGACCTGGTTTACGGGTTGATCGTTGCGGCTATCCAAGCCGCCATTACCCTGATCTTGGCCGACTGGACCGCGAAGGGTGTTGAAGAATACAACGGCTTACAAGGCGTCTCGATTCCGCACGGCTTGTCCGTGGCGTTCGTCCCGGTCGCTTTAGTCGTTAATAAAGTCTTGGATTATATCCCGGGCATCAACAAGATCAACATCGATGCGGAAGGCGTTCAAAAACGCTTCGGCGTCTTTGGAGAACCGATCTTGGTCGGTACCGTCTTGGGTGCCGTCATCGGTGCTTTGGCCGGTTACGATGTGAAGGGCATTCTCAACTTGGGCATCACCATGGGCGCATCCCTGGTCCTCATTCCCAAGATGGCCGGTTTACTCATGGAAGGCTTGATCCCCATTTCGGATGCGGCTTCGACCTTCGTTGAAAAACGCTTCAAATCCAACTCCAAGATCTACATCGGGTTGGATGCTGCCGTAGGTATCGGTCATCCGACGACCTTGGCCGTTTCCTTGATTTTGGTTCCGTTGTCAGTGGCCATCGCCGCGGTCTTGCCGGGCAATCAGTTCTTGCCGTTTGCTGACCTCGCCGTGTTGCCGTTCCTGTTTGTCTTGGTCGTTCCCATTACCAAGGGCGACCTGTTCAGAACCCTCGTGGTCGGTTTAGTCATCGTCGTGACCGGTTTGTGGATCTCCACAGACATCGCGCCGCTCTTGACGCAAGCTGCTGCGGATGCCGGCTTTACGATGCCGGTAGGTGCTGACCTCATTTCCAGTATCGCCGATGGCTCTTCACCGCTCAGCTGGGCGTTTGTGAAAGTCATGGATCTGAAACTGATCGGTGTGGCTGTCTTGGCGGCGATCACCGGCGCCATGGCGTTTGTCAATTTCAAACGCATCAAAGCGCAATCGAAGTAAGTTAACCGGAGGATCGTCCTGTGAAGTATACGCTCACCCCTCAAACCCGTTTCTTTTCCGTCACGATTCCGGCAATGGTTGCCGGTGGCGTCAGCGCCGTGATGGGATACCAAGTGGTCAGTGGTCAAGCGGATCAGTTCACCTGGACGATCCTCTTTCTTTCCTTATGGGTCGTCCTGGATCACGTCTTGGCCTTGGCTCATCCCGAATCCATTGTGATCGATGAAACACAGATTGCCTTGACCTCCTTTGGGAGAACGCACGCGTATGCGTGGACAGACATCCAGAAGCTGCGCATCAAACGCTTAGCTTCAGGAACCCTCTATGTCCGCATCAATGACGGCGGACTGTTGAAGGGCCGTTATTGGATCCCTGTCCATAAGTTTCCCGATCGACTGGCCTTAACGCAAGCCCTCGTGGATCATCAACGTTAAAAGACTTCAGTCTTTTTTATTTTGAAACGTTAAGTGTGTAAAACAAATGAGTGAGGATTTGCTACAATGAAGCCAAGAGTATCTCACTCAGGAGCGAACATGAAGAAAAAACGTAAGATTTGGCCGTTTATTCTGTTATCCCCGCTGCTTGTGATTGCCGTCGTTGTGGGTTTGTTCTTCTTGCCCAAAACGGTGAATGTATCCTATACGGAAGACGATTTGCAGTCGTATTTGGATAAGGGTGGTATTCTGCTCAACGAAGACAGTGCCAGCATCGAAGACATCTTCTTCGGAAACTACACGGCTATCGGTTCTCGGGCAGTGGAAGGAACCATCACCAGTGCCGAAGCCACCGCGATCCTCAATGAAGTGGCACGGGCAGACGGCATCCTCACCAACATCCGCGTAAAATTCACCGGTGAGAACACCTACGAAGCTTCTGCCAATATTTCCGACCAGCTCGATGAGATCTACACAACCTTCCCAGCCGTTGAAGACTACAGAGGGTGGATCGATACCACGCTTAAAGGCCGGACCATCTATGGGACCGGGGTCTTGGTCAAAGGCGAAGGCGATACCTTCGAATCCGAGTTTAAATCGATCTATGTCGGGTCTTTACCGTTACCGACGGATCAAGCGAATGATTATGGGGAATACCTGGGCACCAAGATGAATCAGATTTTTACCTCACTGCCCGGCTTCAACATGGAGAGTTTTAAGATCGATGCGGAAGGTCTCCACTTCAAGGGAACCATTCCCACCGAAATCCGTTCGACTGCGCCGTAAGGGCGATTAACGTCTGACGCCGATCGAGTTTACGCATTTCATTCTTTGGGATTGAACTCATCACGACACACCGATAAGGTTTCATCCATCCGTCCAAGTCTTGTAAGACTTGGGCGGTTTTTTGTTTAAGTAAGGCGTGCTTTAGAAAGGATTGAACACTGAGAACGACCACCAGTCGTCCTTCATCATCCGCCAAGGCTTTGGCTTCATCGATCCCAAGGATTTGATAGAAGGCATCTTCGACGTCATGCGGGTTGATTAGATACCCTTTGACTTTCAACAAGTCATCGGCCCGATGGTGAAAGTGCAGGATCCCGCGTTCATCAATCATCCCTACATCGTGCGTATTGACCCAGCGTTGATTATTCACCGTGATCAAGGTCGTTTCGTTAAGTTCCGGATGATTAAGGTAACCGTTCATCAGCGTCGGACCACTAACCAGGATTTCACCAGGTTGAAGCGAAGGGGCTAGTTCTCCTTTAGCTCCCAAGATCCCTAACGTATTCCCGGGTAAGGGAAGACCTACTCCGGGCTTACCGCTGTCTGATTTTGGCATCAGCGTGACGGCAGTCAAGGTTTCAGTGGTTCCATACCCCACTTGAACTACAGCGGAAGACCCACCCTGTTTCAGGGCCTCATTGAACGCGTTGATCAAGGGTAAGGGGACGGATTCACCGCCGACAAAGACTTGTTTGATAAAGGAGAGGTCAGCGTTTCGAAAGGCTTTTGACGCCAACAAGATCCTTAAGAAGTAGGGAACTGCAGCCAGATACGTCGGCTTCTCTTTGAGAAGCGTTGTGATGACGGTACGCTTATGCAGACGCGGAACCAAGATGCACTTTCCGCCTAAGGACAGCACCGTATGCATACCGATGCCTAAGCCAAAACCGTGAAAGAACGGAAGTACGGCTAAGATCCCATCCACACCACGTTCCGGCGCAATGCAGGTTTCCATCTGATCCACCAAGGCATTCATGGCGGTATTGGAAAGGGAAATGGCTTTCTGAGTGCCGGTTGTTCCACTGGAGAAGAGAATCACTGCGTCGGACTCATCCACCAGTTCATTCAACGGATCGGCAACACCAGCTTCTTTCCATATCGGCAAGCGGGTTTTCTTCAATCCCAGAAGTAGTTTTTGAAGTCCGGTGGCACTGTGACGGGCTTCCACAGCGATGACCTCCAATCCATCCAGATGCGTCCCATAGCGCGACACTAAAACATCCACCACAAACACCGTCGAACACTCAACTTCATCCAGTCGTTGACGCAAAAGCTTTCCGGAACTGAGCGGATGAACCATCACCACCCCAATGCCCATGGCATTGAGGGCGTAGAAAAGCACGATGGCTTCATTAAGATTCGCCAACGCCAAAGCGACCCGTTGTCCGGATTGAAGATTCATGGCTTTTAGGGCAGTCACTGCCTTGGCGATGTGCTGATGAAGTTGGCCGTATGTGCAGGTTTTTCCGTTGAGAACCGTAGCGATCTCCAGCGGATACGCCTGAGCCATTGTCAGAACTTTACTAGCGCAGGTGTTCATCCGGGTGTTCAAGGATGGCTTTAAAGGTTTCCATCGCCTTAAAGAATCCGATGCCTTCGGCGATCCGTTCGTCCACAGCCAGGCCGATCTCCACGTGACCGTCCTCACTCAAGGTTCCCAGGGTCATCACGATCGAACAGGTTCCCCAGTTGAAGAGGTGATGGTGAACGGCTTCTCCGCCGATCGATCCCAGATTAGCGATGATCATTCCGGTATGTAAGGGATCTTCACGCAGTAAAGAATTAGGTAATAAATCCAGGTTATCCAAGCGTTGAGCGATCCACAAGGCAAATCTAAACACGCTTGAAGGGATGATCGACAAGGCATTCATCAACCCATTCGCTCCACGGGTTGAACCTTGACGAGTCGAAGAGATAGCCTGGTCGAGAATGGCTTTGACTTCCTTTGGGCTTTGAGCCTGATCGAAGTTCAGCTTGACGAACGCATTGGAATCTTCATCCGATTTATCGGCTTTGATGACGGTGGAAATCCACAGGTGACGATGCGTGTAGAAGCGTGAACCCATCACAAAGCGTTTCAGGATCGGGTGCAGTTGTGCGGTTTTTACGCATGCATACAGGACATATGGGAAAAATCGCAGGTCATTCGTTTTTAAGAACTCCGGTAGTGACGGCGACTGGATATGCAGCGTCGAGTAAATGACGGCATCCTGTCGTTTCGGCAACATCAACACTTCCGTACGCTGATAGAATTTCGTTTTATGGGGGATCCGATCAAAGTGAAACATAAGGCCTCTTGGTTTGATTTTAACACAGTCCCACTGTTTTTCGGATTGGGACTTGACGGGAACCACGGTAAGCTCTAATATATCTATTAGATATATAGAGGTAACTATGACCAGTACAGGCTATGTGATGATGGGATTACTCAGTGAAGGACCGTTGACCGGTTACATGATCAAGAAATTGATCGATGTTCGGTTTCGTTTCTTTTGGAGTGAATCGTATGGGCAGATTTACCCGGTGCTCCAACAATTAGTGAAACAGGGATGGGTCAATAGTGGTCCTGGAGAGCGGAAGTCTTCAAAGGTGTATACCTTAACTGAGGAAGGTCAAAAGGCTTTGAGTGAGTGGTTGATGTTGGCTCCAGTCAAGGCAACTTATCGGTTGGAGATCTTGATCAAGGTGTACTTTGCGCACTTGGCTCCAACATCAAGCCTAAAAGACCATCTTCACACTCATCTCCAGGAACACACCCAAGAGCTTGGTCTATTGAACGCTTTTAAACATGAACTGGAATCGATTCCCGATCCCCAAGGGGATCACCGTAACATCCTAAGTGTTATCGATTACGGGATTCGATATAATCAAGCCATTTTGGATTGGAGTAACGCGACATTGAGTCGCTTGGAGGATTCGAATGAATCAAACGTGGCGTAAAGCGGTAGCCTTGATCAGTTTGTTGATTTTTCCGGTAACTATAAATTTCTTCTCGCCTTATGTCAGTATCGATGGAGCTTTCCAAGGCATCGTTTCCGGCAGTGTGCTTCTGTTTGGGGTGATGTTGGTGACGGCGATCTTCTTTCGACGCACCTGGTGCTCGACGATTTGTCCCAATGCGACACTTAGTGACGTGCTAGAAGGTATCAATGGTAAACGGGTCAATCGGATTCCGTTGCGATGGATCCGACTGGGAATCTTCACGGTGTGGTTTGGAGTTTTGGTGATGGGCTTCGTCATGGCAGGAGGTATCGTCAAGATCGATCCGTGGCATTTGACTGAATCCGGCATCTCGGTGGATGAACCGATGAAGTACATTACCTACTTCATGGTGCTGGGAACCTTAGGGTTGGTAACGGCGTTGGTGGGTAAACGCGGATCGTGTCATGCGATCTGTTGGATGTCACCGTTTCTGGTGGCTGGAACGTGGATCGGTGAGAAGCTGAATCTGCCGCAATACCAGATCCACTCCAAACCGGAGGTGTGCATTGCGTGCAAGCGATGTACAACCGTGTGTCCCATGTCCTTGGATGTGCATCGCGAGCTCTTGATCGGCAAGATTCGATCAACCGACTGCATTACGTGTGGACGCTGTGTCGATGTATGTCCGAAAGCAGTCTTGAAAGCAGGGTTTAAACGATGAGCACACTAACGGATGATCTTCTCAAACTCAGTAATCAAGCCATCCGAAAAGGCAAGGGTCAACAACGTCAGATTCGAATCCTCTCGTCCGATAAACGGGTGGATATTGCGGTACCCCATGGAAGTGACGATCAACTCTTCCACATCGCCAGCATCGGGAAACTCTTTACCGCCGTCTCGGCTCTGCGGCTCGTTGAAAAGTGAGTCTGTCGATTGGAGGATCCAATCACGAAATGGATCGATCCACAACGTCTAAACGGATTATTCCGGGATGATGCGAACTCCGTGACCTTGCGGCAATTATTGACGCACCGCAGCGGCGCATCGGATTACTTTGAAGGGCGTGATCGAAACGGAGTTCCGTTTGTCAAACAGGTGATTACCGATTTGGACCGGTATTGGACACCGGATGACTTATTGGATTATGTCCGAATGAATCAATCCCCGGTCGGACAGGTGAATGAACGCTTTCAGTATGGGGATACCGGGTACTTACTGATCACGTTGGCGATCGAATCTATGACGGGCATGCCGTTTCGTGATTGGCTCAATCAGGATTTGTTTGTTCCATTGGGACTTCATCACACGCAGTCCATGATCTATGATTGGCCGGAAGAGGATCGACTAGAGGTGGAATCTGTCATGTTTGATGGTGTCAATCTAGCGAAGGCGCGATCCTTGAGTTGTGATCGGGGAGATGGTGGTATCGTATCTACGCCGGATGATTTGATTCAGTTCATGCAAGCTCTTGAAGCCGGAAAACTGATTTCAATGGAACACTTGGCATTAATGAAAACCGAACAGGGTAAGTTTCGAGCGGGGATCCATTACGGGTTAGGCTTAATGTCGATCCATTTTAACGAGTTCTTCTTCCTGATGCGACACTTTCCGCGATGTACGGGACATATTGGGATCACAGCCACGCATTTGTTTTATGATCCGGATCATGATCTCACGATTGTTCTTAATTTCGGATCGAATACTGCCATGTCAGAGAGCTTTGTCTTTCTGAGTCAAGTCATGGGTATGGTTAAGAAACACTTGGGATAAGCTTTGGTGGTATAATAATGACGCAAAAGCCTTAGGAGGACGTATGGGAACTGTCTATTCTGAAAAAGAATACCACATCAATCTGGAAGCCGGCGATGTCGGCGAGTATGTCATTTTACCCGGAGATCCGGGACGTTGTGCGAAAATCGCTGCGTATTTTGATGATCCGAAATTGGTTGCCTCGAATCGCGAGTATACCACCTACACCGGAACCCTCAAAGGGAAGAAAGTCAGTGTGACCTCAACCGGGATCGGTGGAGCTTCCGCAGCGATTGCGTTGGAAGAGTTAGTGCACATCGGCGCCAAGACCTTTATCCGCGTGGGAACCTCCGGCGGAATGCAACCGGAAGTGTTGGGGGGTGATCTGGTCATCGCAACCGGCGCGATCCGTTTGGATGGCACCTCAAAAGAGTATGCCCCGATCGAATACCCGGCGGTTCCGGACTACTCGGTCGTTCGTGCCCTTGAAGAAGCCGCGAAGGACATCAAGGCCCGTCATCACTTAGGCGTTGTCCAATGCAAAGACAGCTTCTATGGCCAACACAGTCCCGATTCGATGCCGATCGCGGCTCAACTCAACGCCAACTGGGAAGCTTACATCCGTACCGGAGCCTTGACGTCGGAGATGGAATCGGCCACCTTGTTTATCGTGGGTTCGACCCGTCGCGTGCGAGTCGGCAGTGTGCTGTTGGTGGTTGCCAATCAAACCCGGCGTAAACTGGGATTGGAAGATGTTCAAGTCCATGATACGGAACTGGCCATCAAAGTGGCCGTTAAAGCCATTGAAAAGCTGATCGAAGCGGATCACAAGTAAACAAAGAGCGTCTCATCAGAGACGCTCTTTTTTAATACATTCCGCCTTCCGGGAGTGCCGGTGTTGGGGTCTTGGGTTCAGGTTTCGAAGCGACGGCTGCTTCAGTGGTCAAGAAGAGGGCGGCAATCGAGGCGGCATTCATCAAGGCACTGCGGGTGACTTTGGTGGGATCGACGATGCCGTGTTCGATCATGTTGACCCATTTTCCTTCACGGGCATCAAAACCGATCTCGTCCTTCGCTTTCAATTGATGAGCCACGATCTCATCGCCATCATAACCGGCGTTTTCGGCGATCTGCCACACCGGAGATAGAATGGCTTCGAAAACGGCACTGATCCCGCGTTGTTGGTCGTTGTTGTCGCCTTTGATGGTGCCTTTAAGTGCTTTGTAGGCGTGAACCAAGGCAGCTCCACCACCCATGACGACCCCTTCTTCGACGGCGGCTTTGGTGGCGTTAAGGGCATCTTCGATACGTAACTTCTTTTCTTCCATTTCGGCTTCGGTGGCCGCACCGACTTTGATGATGGCGACACCGGAAGCCAGTTTCGCTAAGCGTTCACTTAAACGCTTTTTGTCGTAATCGGCAGTAACGTTGGTCAGTTGTTTGCGGATCTCATTGGCGCGGGCATCGATGGCGGCTTTATCACCGGCTCCGTTGATGAGCGTGGTTTCGTCCTTCTTGATGATGGCCTTACTGACACGTCCGCAGTCTTCCAAAGCGGTTTCTTTGAGGACCAGGTTGAGATCTTTGGAGATAAACTTGGCGCCGGTCACCGTGGCAATGTCTTCCAGGATGGCTTTTTGGTTATCGCCGAAGCTGGGGGCTTTTGTGGCGGCAACATTGAAGGTGCCGCGCAGTTTATTGACGACAAGAGTCGTCACGACTTCATTATCGAGATCATCGGCGATGATCAAGAGGGGTTTGTTCTGTTGAACGATCTTTTCGAGTAAAGGTAAGATGTCCTGGATCGTGGAGATCTTCTGATCGGTGACCAAGACATAAGCATCCTCCATGATCAACTCCATCTTTTCGCGGTTGGTGACCATGTAAGGGGAGATGTAACCTTTGTCGTATTGGAGTCCTTCGACGATGTCGAGTTCCGTTTCAAAGGTGTTGGATTTATCGACGGTGATCACGCCTTCTTTACCAACCTTATCCATGGCTTGGGCAATGATCTTGCCGATCTCGACCGATCCGGCGGAGAGCCCGGCCACATCGGCAATGTCCTGATTCGTTTCGATTTTCTTGGATTGACTCAAAAGGTGATCGGCAATCGCTTTAGCGGCTTTCTCGATGCCTCCGCGCATGATGACGGGATTGGCTCCGCGGTTGACCGCATCCAAGCCTTTGGTGATGATGGCTTGGGCCAAGAGGGTCGCGGTGGTCGTGCCATCCCCGGCGGTGTCGTTGGTTTTGTTGGCGACTTCCAGGACGAGTTTGGCTCCCATCTCTTCCAGCTTATCTTCGAGTTCGATTTCCCGGGCAATGGTGACCCCATCGTTGGTGATGAGCGGGGAACCATAACTCTTCTCCAACACGACATTGCGTCCTTTGGGACCTAAGGTGATCTTGACGGTATCGGCTAACGTATCGATGCCGGCTTTCATCTTATCGCGGGCATCTTTAGAAAACGTAATGACTTTGGGCATGGTGGTACTCCTTACGCAACAATGGCCAGGATATCCTTGGCATCACAGATCAAGACTTCTTTTCCGTCCACTTTGACGGTCGTGACGGCGTATTGTTTGTAGATGACGGTATCCCCGATACTGACCTCGGGTTTGACCAGCACGCCGTCTTCGACTTTACCCGGACCGACGGCGATCACTTTCGCCATCGATGGGGCTTCTTTGGAGACATCCGTCAAGATGATCCCACTGGCGGTTTTCTTTTCCTGTTCGATCTTTTCGAGGACCACACGGTCCAACAACGGTTTTAGCATGTTATCCCTCCTTTTAGCACTCTAACAGGTTAAGTGCTAATCCATTTTCTATTATAGGGATTCACTCGGGCTTGTCAAGTCGCATTCATCAGAAAGCATGGTGTTTCCGTCTTTGATTGCCTTGTGTATACTAAGGATCAGAGGGATACTTTTATGGACAACACTACTGTACTCTTTGCGTTTGCCTTAACGCTGTTTGCTGGACTATCGACCGGTATAGGCAGCGCACTTTCCTTGTTAACGAAACGAACCAACACGAAGTTCTTAGCGACAGCCCTGGGCTTCTCTGCCGGGGTGATGATCTACGTCTCCATGATCGAAATCATGGTGAAAGCACGAGATGCCTTGATCAGTTTCTTTGATGTCCGATTGGGATCATGGCTGACCGTGGGCGGTTTCTTTTTAGGTATCATCGTCATGGCCATCATCGATAAACTCGTGCCTGAAGCCGAGAATCCCCATGAAGCGCATACCGTTGAGGAGATGGACGGGAAAAGCGAAGCGCATAAAAGCAAGCTCATGCGCATGGGGGTCTTTACGGCTTTGGCGGTGGGAATCCACAACTTTCCGGAAGGACTGGCCACGTTCTTATCAGCCCTCAGTGATCCAACATTAGGGATCACCGTCGCCATCGCCATCGCCATCCACAACATTCCCGAAGGGATTGCGGTGGCCGTTCCGGTCTTCTACGCCACCGGATCGAAGATGAAGGCGTTCAAGCTCTCATTTCTCTCCGGGGTTTCTGAACCGATCGGAGCCTTGGTGGGTTATCTTTTGTTGGCTCCGTTCTTCAACGATGCGGTCTTTGGGTTTACCTTTGCGGCAGTCGCTGGGATCATGATCTACATCAGTTTGGATGAGCTCTTGCCGAGTGCCCGTGAATACGGGGAACACCATTGGTCGATGATGGGACTGATTGCTGGAATGGCGGTCATGGCGACCAGCTTATTACTGCTTCTATAGAAAATGACGGGTAACCGTCATTTTTCTTGAAGTAAAAGGGTAATGCATTCGCTGACCGAAGCGACAACATTCTCGGCGTGATCCTGAAGTTCAGGATGACCGGAAGCGATGGCAAAGCTGCGGACGGCTTTGATCATGGGCAGATCATTGAGGTGATCACCGATGGCGATGATCTCAGAGTCCGGAAAGAGGGAGGCCAGTTTGAGGATGCCGGTCCCTTTATCGTGCCCCTTGGGACCGATATCGACCGTATCGCTGTTGATGTGGGCTTCCACATCCGGATAGGTTTTTAAGATATGATCCGCAAGTTCAAGCGTTCGTTCACGATGATGCGAGCGCAAGTAGAAGGCTGTGACATGATTAGCTGCCAATACAACTTCCCGTTCAGCGGCGTGCTTGCGGATGTTTTGGGTGGCGAGGCTGGAAACGACGGTTCCGCGCTGTTCACTGAAGTAGCCGTGGGAACCGCTGGCTCCATAAAGCACATCCGGCTCACGATCGAGAAGATCCAGAATTCCTTGGACGGTTTTTGGATCCAAGACTGTTTCATCCAGCAAGTGTTCATCCGCGTCATAAATCAATGCGCCGTTATTGCACACCAGGAAATCCACGGGTATGCGTTCAGCCAAGAGCTCACTGGCAATCATCGTGTGGGAACGTCCGGTGATGACCCCGAAGCGATGACCTGCTGCGCGAAAGTCATGAATCGCTCGGCGATCGGTTTCGGTGATCGTGGCGTTTTGTTTGAGGGTGCCGTCAAAGTCTGAGGCCAGAACATAAGGTTTTAACATACCCTCTCATGATAAACTATTTAAAGAGTCCGGTCACGGAAAACAGGAGATCTACTCATGGAATCATTGAACACGGTACTTAGCCGGCTCGAAGCCTTGGGGGTGAAGAGCGAAGAACTGCAAAAGGCGTTGGAGCGTCCGACGCTCGATGCCGCTTCCACTAAGCCCTTTTGGGATGATCCGTATATTGCGACACAGATGATGAGGTTTCACTTGGATCCAAACGTAGAGGCTGCTAGTAAACGTCATGCGGTGATCGATGCAGAATGTACCTTCTTGGCTAAAGCTTTGAATCTCAAACCGGGAAAGACCTTGATTGATCTAGGCTGTGGACCTGGCTTGTATCTGGAACGTTGGCTCGCTACCAGGGCTCAACTGGTTGGGGTAGATCTCTCCTCTGTCGCCGTTGTAACCGCAAAAAAGCGGTTGAACGCTCCAATCACCTGGATCGTGGCGGATTACAGACAGCTGCCCAAGACGCTAAAAGCCGATGCGATGACTTTGATCTACTATGACTTCACGGCCCTTCCGGTGAAAGATCAGGTTCCGCTTCTCAAAGAAATCACTGATCACCTCAATCCCGGAGGTCTAATCGCTTTGGATGTGATGACCCCGCAGAACACCTATAAAGAGTCCATTCGGATCGCTCAACGCGAAAGCGGATTTTGGAGTCCGAAGCCACATACCGAGATCCATCAAGTGTTCATCCACACGTCTCCGAAAGTCATCATCGACCAATACACCCTGATCGATCCATCCGGTCATTGGGACACCATCCGCATACAAAACCGTTTATTGACTCAAGCAGAGCTGGAAGGGATGTTGAAAGAAGCCGGATTGATGCCGGTCACTTGGCTCAGTGACCTCTCTGGAAATCCTTATCATCCTTCCTCCAAGACCTTGGCCGTTATTGCTCAAAAAAACCATTCACAACCGTGAATGGTTTTTAGTTGGATTGACAGTGCGGGCAGAAGTAGATGCTGCCGCCCATGTAGGGCTCTTTGCGAAGTTCACTGCCGCATTCCGGACAGCCTTCCAGAAGGGTATTCGCACTCAGGAGGGTGCGATAACCTCCGGGTTGCCCAAACAGGTTCTTCTCGGTATCGCGTCCGCCTTCATCGCGCATACGGGTCAAGGTATTGACTAGGGTCGTATACAGGGTTGCCCATTGGGTCTCACTCACCTCAGAGACTTTTGTCTTGGGATGAAGTTTTGATAAGAGGAGGATGTCTTGTAGGACTCCGTTGCCTAAGCCGGGAATGCGTTGTTCTGTTGCCAACAACGCTTTCAGACTGAGTTTGGGAGGAGCCAGTTCGACGATGCCTTTGAAGTAGTCCAACGAAAACTCCGGGCTGTAGACGCTGGGATTGGTTTTAGCGATCAGGTAATAGGGATTGTTGAAGGTGCCCTCCTCAAAACCAAAGATCATCCCATACATGGCGATCGAGATCGTTAAGGCACTGCCATCCTCAAACTTCATGAAGAGTTGGTGTTTGGCGGGAACTGTGGAAAGATCGGAATGATAACGCAGATTCGCCCCATCCGAGATCACCAGGCGTTGATGATCGAAAGCCAGTTCGACTTGTCCGCCTTGGGCGTTCGCTCCGGTGAAGGTGGTGTCGATGAAACGGTTGGGGTACGAAGAGGGATCGCCGTGGTAGAAGGCAAACTTATGAGGCGATTGATTGACGACCATCGCCACGATGCTTTTACCTTTCAGGGTCGCATTGAGTTGAGTGGCCAGGGTATGGCTTTCCGGCAGTTCAATCATCGGCGCGCTCCGGAAGGCTGAAGCCTTGAGCTCTGAGGAAATCGAGAATGAGTTCACGGCGCGGATTGGCAGCACTTAAGCGTTTGACGAGTTGACCACTGAAGGTCGGGGTTTCGATCTTGGGATCGCGTTGACGGTAGTACGCTTCACAGATCACATCGTAGTCGGCAATAGCTTGGGCGTAATCATCGAAAACGGTGTAGGTGTTGTCGAAGATGCGCAAGGATTTGTCCATCCGCGGCCGTTGTCCGGGATCCTGATCGGGAAGTCCCACCATGAGTCCAACCACCGGGAAAGTCAATTGGGGAAGCTTCAAGGCTTGGACAAGCTGCGGGATATCGTTGAGGATACTGCCCAGATAACACGTTCCCAGACCCATCGATTCAGCAGCATTGACCACATTCTGGGCGGTGATACAGGCATCGGTAAAGGCTTGAAAGAAACGGGAAGGCAGTCCGGCCGTTTCGATCGGATGGCCGATGTCGTTGGTGATTGCGTTATTGCGGTATTGATCGACGATAAAGATCAGCAAGAGCGGTGCTTTGGCGACGTAGGATTGATTGCAGATCTGGGCAATCTGAGCTTTTAGGTTGGGATCGGTGATGTTGAGGATGGACGAGGCCTGCATGGCACTGGACGTAGCCGTCCAACGCGCGACTTCAAAAAGGGTGTTGATCGTGGCTTCGGGTAAAGGCTCGGGTCTAAAGGCACGGTAGGTGCGATGAGCCAGTTGGTGCGCTAAGGTGAAATTATCGGGCATACGGTTCTCCTGTGGCTTCATTATAACGCAATTGCGGACATAAAAAGGAATCCGAGGATTCCTTAAGGTTGAAAGGTCGTGGCAAGGTTAAGGTCACTGACCGTGACGCGGGTAATTCCGGCTTGAGTCAATGTGCGGATCGTGTCGACATCGCGAATCAATCCCCCGGCCCAGACTTCACAGGGTGCCGATTCGATCATGGGAACGATGAGCGGATAGACCAGCGACGGCATGAATTCAACCGCATCCGGTACTAACGTTTGCGTGAGTTCGATCCCGCGTTTCAGTGACTTGGAATCCATCACAAACAGCCTCAGAATGGCGGGAGTCTTATTCTTTTTGGCCATTTCGATGACTTTGGGTTTGGAACTGATGATGGCATCAGCGTGCAAGTGTTGGATGATGTGCTGGGTGCCGTATTCATCGCTGGCTAAGCCTTGGATGAGTTCAATGTGGACGATGACGCTGCGCTGGTGGGCGTGGGCCGTTTCGATAACTTCACCCAAAAGGTTGAGATGGAAGTCTTGGGCGATAAAGCACGGCAAGGGCGTCTCCAAAAAGCGCAGTAACGCTTTCATCGAGGTAATGACCGGAATAACGGGTTGATCAGGCAGCATGCGTGTTCTCCAGGGTTCGTGTCGCCACTAAATGGATGCCTTCACCGGCGAAGTTCTCCACCAGGACATCTCCAGCGTTTACCGGAGCGTGGATCGTCAGGTGATTGAGTTTGTCCATGGTGCTCAAGAGTTCTCCTTTGGGAATGGGAGCGCTTGTGACGACCGGACAGCGGGGAATGGCGGCCCCAAGGATGGCCACGGTGGCCGTCAAGGTCCGACGGGGATCGGCTGTTTCCTGGATTGCGTACGCCGCTCCGCGGGCACAGGCATTGCCTTCGGTGATCCAGGGACTGGTTTCGGCGTTGACGGTGATTTGACAACCTTTAGGGCAAATGATGCAGGTGATGGGTTTATTCATCGCTCAGCTCCACACTCCAATTGTAGTGGATTTTGGACAAGAGTGCATGCGGAATCTCGATCCGTTGCATCTCTGAAGGGTGTAAACGGGTCTTGGGAAGGGTCAATACGACTTCCCCATCCCCAACCAGTCGGATCACGGCTTTCTCCATGGGTTGAGTGACGCGATAATTGAGGGTCAAATGTGAAGCACCGTCATGAACGCTTTGAGGCAGGATGTAGGCGAGTTTCCCTTTGGCAGTGATGGGAATGCGTGTTGCTTTAGCTTCTGATTGAAGTGACTCGGCGATGGCTTGCGCGACCTTCTCGCCTTCCAACGAAACCCAATCCACCAGATCGTGAATGTGCAAGGCATTCCCGCAGGCATAGATACCGTCCACGGAGGTCATGAGGTGATCATCGACCACGGGTCCTCGAGTCCTTGGATCCATGAGGAGTCCGGCCTGTTCACCCAAGACTTGATCCGGAAGCAGTCCAATCGACAAGAGCACCGTATCCACCTCGACCCGTTGGGCCGTCTCCGGGATGGGTCGACGATTCGCATCCACGGTACAGAGTGTGATCGCATTGACCCGCGGTTTTCCGTGAATCGCGGTAATGGTAGTGGAGAGGTGTAAGGGAATATTGAAGTCATCCAAGCACTGAACCAGGTTACGGGTCAATCCGTTACTGTAGGGCAACAACTCAGCCACACCGACCACGGTTGCACCGGAGAGAGTCATGCGTCGGGCCATGATGAGTCCGATGTCCCCGCTGCCCAGGATAAAGACTTTACGCCCGACCAAGTAGCCGTCGATGTTGAGGTAACGTTGGGCTGAACCTGCTGTCCAGACCCCGATACTGCGATCGCCCGGGATGCCGATGTTGCCACGGGTGCGTTCACGGGCACCTAAAGCCAAAACAACGATCTGGGGATGCAAGGTATGACACCCGGTGCGATCGCTGTAGATGAGGGTCTTATCGGGATGAAGTTCCAACACCGTAGCTCCTAAACGGATGTCCGGATGATACGGCATTATGTCATCGATGAAGCGTTGGGCGTAATGGGGTCCGGTGTATTCCTGTTTGAAGCGGGTCAATCCAAAACCGGTATGAATGCACTGATTGAGGATACCGCCGAGCTCATCTTCCTTTTCGAGGATGACCACATCTGAGATTCCCTTTTGATAGAGCGCTAAGGCACAAGCCAATCCGGCACTGCCGCCGCCGATGATGACGATCTTGGGGTCAGTCATGAGAATCTCCAATTTTCGTCAAGAACTGAGTTCCGGTGGTATCGTAAAGGACTTCGCTGGGATCGATGTGCAGTTCTTGAGCCAAGATCTCGACGATCCGGCTCTCACAGAATCCGCCTTGACAGCGTCCGCTGCCGGGGCGCAAGCGTCGTTTGATGCCTTTGAGGGTATAGGCCGGTACTAAACCATGGGTCGCATCTACCACATCTTGTTTGGCGACGCTCTCGCAAACGCACACGATGCGTCCGTAATCCGGGTGGAGATTGATCTTCTGATTCCGTTCTTCGGGAGTCAGTGTGTGAAGTGCTTTGGGGGACTTGAGCACCGATCGTTCAATCGGAACGGGATTCAATCGGGGAACGATAAACGTGTTCATCAGATACTCCGAAATGGCCGGTGCACTGGCTAGACCGGGGGAGTCGATCCCGATCGCATTGACCCAACCGTTCTTGTCTTCCAGGATGAAATCCTTCGTGACGGAGATCGGGCGTACGCCGGCGAATTGACGGATCATGCGCGTCAAGGGCATCGGAACGATGATTTGGGGGAGCTTGCGTTGGACTTCAGCCAAGCCTTCAGACGTACAGGCATTGTCATAGGGATCCTCGATGCGTTGACTGTTGGGTCCAAACATCACGTTGCCTTCCACGGTTTTGATGGCTAAAACGCCTTTTCCGAAGATTGGGGAAGGCACCGGGTAGATCACATGGTTCAAATAATCCCCATCGAATTTATCGGTGATCTGGTACTCGCCCTTGCGGAAATAGAGCCGTTGAGGTAAGGAGGGGTCGTGAAGACGGGCGACACCATCGCCACCCAATCCGGCACAATTGATGACCATCTTGGCGTCATAGGATCCTTTGGGGGTCTTGACCGTAAAGTATTCGCCCGAAGTGACACCGATCACCGGTTCATCGGTTTTTAAGGTGACCCCATTATGGACGGCGTTGGTGATGAGGGCATAGCCCATGGCCCACGGCATGATCACGGCGACTGATGGGAAATAAAGGGCTTGGATCACTTCGGGGGTCAAGTGAGGTTCTTTGGCTAAGGCGGCTTCCCGATTGAGGACTTCAAAGGGGATTCCGCGCCGTTCCGCCTTAACTTTGAGGGCTTCCAAAGCTTCCATCTCGTCGAAGGCTTTGGCAATCACCAGTCCACCGCATTGAAGTCGTTCCACACCTAATCGGGGACACCACTCCTGATAAAGTTGGGCTCCCCGAACATTCAATCGGGCTTTAAGGGATCCTTCGTCGGGATCGTACCCGGCATGGATGATTCCGCTGTTGGAGCTGGAGACTTCATCCAAGACTTCAATATTCTTTTCAAGCACCAAAACACTCAGGTTGGTTAAACTGAGCGTATAGGCCATGGCACAACCGACAATTCCGGCACCAATAACAATGACATCCACCATAAAGGCCTCCTAATAAAAATCGCGAAAAATGCGTTGTTGGGGCATCTCGCGATCTCGGCCGAAGGATTAACTTGTACTTACAGTATACGGCTTTTTTCATGTTTCGACAAGGTTCCGATATAATGTAGTCATGAATGATTGGGATGATCGTCTTTCGTTTTTGATGACCTTGATGCGGGAAGTGCGTCAAGATCTGATCCATCAGGTATTTACGACCTTGGATCTCAAAGGCAACGTTTTCGACAACATCGTCACAGATGTGGATGTGGCGGTTCAGGAGCGCCTGGTCAGTGCCCTTTCGGCGCGCTTTCCCGATACGGCGTTTCTCAACGAAGAAGAAACGACGCATACGATGCATGAACGCATGTGGATCATCGATCCCATCGATGGGACAAAGAACTTCGTTCGACGTCAGGAAGACTATGCGATCTCAGTGGCGTATTATGACCGCGGACAACCCGTCTTCGGAGTTGTGGTCGATGTGGCGAAGGACCTTTGGTATGTGGGAATCGAAGGACAAGGGGCGTGGCTCAATGACAAACCGCTTCCACCCGTGATCGCTCGTCCGCTGAAGCAGTCCGTGATGGATGTGAATCTGAAGACGCTGGATAAACTGCGGATCCACTACGGTGCTGAGGTTGATGCGCTCAGTCATACGCTGTTTGCGCACCGCTCGATCGGGTCAGGGGCCTTAAGTTTGTGTCGGATTGCTGCCGGTAAGCACGATCTCTACCTCGGTGATCACTTGTCGATCTGGGATTATGCAGCCGGAGCGATCATTTTGCGGGCGGTTGGCGGCGAAGTCGCTTTCCCGTTTGCGGATCCTTCAACGCCTGAACCTTCCCCGCAATTGCTGGTGGCTTCGGCCTCGACAGCTCAACTTCAGGAGTTGTCTACGGTGTTAAACGTAAATCTTGGGTAAATCACACGCTTTCACATAACTTAGTTATCATAACCAGATTGAATAATTATCATCTCTATAATAAAATAGAGTCATGACGACGGAAACTTCATCGATTCGCGCTTTACCGCGCTGGGAAGATCTCCCGAATTTAGACTTGTATATGGATCAGGTCCTGACCTTAAGCGATCAGGTGTTGAGCCCGCTCAACGTCAAACCGATCACGGCAGCCATGATCAATAATTACGTCAAGCTGAAGCTGATTCCGGCACCGGTCCACAAACGTTATACACGTCAACACGTGGCGTTTATCCTGGCGATCGCGATCCTAAAGGATGTCTTTGAGATTGCGCAGATCCGGGATGGGATCCTTTTGGAGACCTCGGCCATGGAGCTCAAAATCGCGTACAACCGCTTTGTGAGTGAAGTGGAACAAGCCATGGGCTGGGTCGAAGCCCAAAGTCAAACCCCGACCCCGCAAGCCCTCTTCGATCCTTCCGTTCATCCGCATCCCATCATGACCTTGGCGGCGCTTAGTTTTGCAGCCCAGCGTCAAGCTAAAGCGCTGATCAGCGCTCAAGGAGCCTCTCATGACTGAAAAAATCACCGTGATCACCGATTCCGGCAGTGATGTCCCCGCGGACATTGCGCATGAACTCGGCATCAAAATCATTCCTTTACAGATCAACTATAAAGATCGCTCCTACCGGGATGGCGTCGATATCGATAGCGATACTGTCTATGAACGCTTAAGCACGGAAGTCCCCACGACCTCCTTGCCTAAGGGTGAAGATATCTTGGAGCTTTTAAAACAACTGGAAGCGGAAGGAACTACGCATATCCTGGCGGTGGTCTTATCGTCCGGTTTATCGGGAACGTACAACCTGATGCGTTTGATGGTGACTGAAACCGATTTGAAGATGGCCGTGATCGACACGAAAAACATCGGAATCGGTAGCGGAATGAGTGCCATTGCGGCGGCACGGATGGTCAAAGCTGGGAAGCCATTTGACGATATCGTAACGGCCATGACGGAAGTCATCCAAAAAACCAAAGTCTTCTTCGTCTTGCAAACCTTGGAGTACCTCCAAAAAGGCGGACGGATCGGTAAAGTCACAGCCATCGTTGGAACGGCGTTCGATCTTAAGCCCATTATCACCTGTAATGCGGAAGGTATCTACACCACGGTCACCAAGGCCCGTGGACGCAAACTCTCGCTCAATCGGCTCAAAGAGCTCATTCTTGAGCAAGCCCAAGAGGCAAAGTCCTACAGCTTGGCCTTTGCGCATGGCTTGGCGTTTGAGGAGCTCACCAAGCTCAAAGACGATCTCAGCACCAAACTCCCTGGGATCAAAGAGATCTATGTGGGACCCTGTTCTCCGGCGTTGGGGGTCCATACGGGTCCCGGACTTCTGGGGATCGCGATTCAAATCCACGACTAAACCGCCTCGGCGGTTTTTCTTTAAGGTGTATAATGAAACCAAAAGGTGACCTCGGATGTTAGAAACATGGATTCAGGAAGGACTCTGGGTTCTTCGACTTTTAGTCGCTACAGGATGCGGCATCATCATCGGCTTTGAACGGACAACACGCTATAAAGAAGCGGGGATCCGCACCCACGCCATTGTGGCATTAGGAGCAGCCTTGTTGATGCTGATCTCAAAGTTTGGGTTTCCCGAGAGCGGGGCTACGGATTCGGCTCGGGTCGCAGCGCAGATCGTTTCCGGGATCGGATTTTTAGGAGCCGGGATGATTTTAGTCCGCCGCAACACCGTGAGCGGTTTGACGACGGCTGCCGGGATCTGGACCACTTCCGCCGTGGGGATGGCGATCGGTGCCGGAATGTACGTCCTGGGTTTAGCCACGACAGTCATCATCGTCACGATCCAGGTCCTGTTTCATTCAACCTGGTTTCAGCGCTATGACCGACCCAGTGATCCTTTGACCGTGATCCTGGATGTGGCCGACCCGCAACCGATCTTGCGCTTTGTGAAGATGCAGGATGTGGAGATCACCTCGTACCGGGTTCGCGATGACGAGAATGGACATTATGAACTCGAAATGTACCTGCGCTTTCCGCCGGGACTCACCAAGTCACAACTGCGGGATCTGTTGATTGCCAAGCAACTCTTGGGTGAAGGGGATCCGGTTTAGTGGAACGATTTGTTGGTGTGTATGCTGTCGTTGGGATAGCGATGATTCTCAGTGTCACGATCCCGCGTTGGAAATGGACCTATTGGCCACTGAAAGCGCTGATGGGAGTATTGTATTTGGGGTTGGTTCAAGTCATCGGCTTAACGTACCTCAAAGGCATGGTCTTCTTGTTTTACTATCTGGGGGATCTGGTGTTGGGGATCCCAACGATGGAACTGCGCACCAAACTTCAATGGGGAATTGCGCTCTTTGGATCGGGACATCTGTTGGTTATCTTGGCGCTTGCTCAAGAAGTCGATGTGGTCATGATCGGCTTACTGATCGGGATCCTGTTCTTCTCGTTTCTGGGGACTGTTCGCTATTGGATCCGGACCTATAACCTGGAAGGGTTGATGGGACCGGTCAATGCGTATGTGCTTGTGGTGATGACGATGGGCGTCTTGGGGATGATGGTGATGTCAACAGAAGGAATCCTGACGCTGGGAATCGTTCTCTTCATTCTCTCGGATGGCTTTCTGGCGTTATGGCACTTCAAACGAAAACCCTGGGTGGGGTTTAAGGTCGTGAATATCTTATTTTATTACACGGCTGTAGTGTTGATGATCCTATCCATTTAAAACAAAACGTCATCTGCCGTTTTTAAATGTAATACATGGGTGCTTCGGTGTAGTGTTCTGCGATAGCAGTGATGCGTAAGGGAACCAAAACGGATTGCATGGCGTTATGTAAGGGCTGGTAGAGGGTTTCCAGTAAGACCTTATTCATGCGTTCATCGGTGAAATCAGCTTCTGGAAGGATTGCCAGTTCCGGTTCGAGTGCCGATAAGATTGTCCAGAGATCCGGTTGTCCCTCCAAACGATAGCCTCCGGTAGGACCTTTTTGAGCACTGACCAATTGGTGGGAGCGTAAAACGGAAAGCACCTGTTCAAGGTAAATCTTGGACAAGCCTAAGCGTTCGGCGATTTGCGTTAGGGGAAGCGTCTGTCCGTTGGCTTTCGCCAACAGAACCATGACGGCGATGCCGTAGCGGGTTTTTGAGGTCAGTTTCATGAGTGTTCTCCTTGACGGGCTGGGATGATTTCACTATAATCGCATTATAACCTATATATCATAGTAATTAAATAGGTAATAGGAGCAAACATGAGAAATACCATTCCACGCCCCTTGGTGCGTGCTAATCAGTTCAGTATTGTGATCAGTGTCATCTTGTATGGGCTAAGTGGCGTTTGGGCATGGTTGCTGATTCCGCTGATCAGTGGACTGCTGTCGCTAACGATTGGGAAACATCCGATCATGATGATGGTCAAGCCGTTCTTACGTAAGCCGATGTCATCGTATGTCCAAGAAGATCGCAGCGAACAACGTTTTAATCAGATCTTGGCGGTGGTCTTGTTAAGTGCTTCGGTCATCAGTGCCATTTTGGGGTGGACCTTAATGTCCCTTATCCTGGCGGGCATGGTGTTCATGGCGGCTTTTGTTGCCATTCTGGGTTTCTGCATCGGGTGCTTTATCCAGTACCAATGGAAACAGTACCGTTACCGTAAACAACTTCTCACGCAGTAAAAACGCCTTGATAAGGCGTTTTTTTCTTAGAAGACGTTGTTGCGGAACTTGGAGATGAACTCGGCTCTGGAATTCACCAAGAGCTTATTGTAGATGGACGAGATGTGCTTCTTGACGGTGATTTCGGTCACGAAGAGTTTTTTGGCGATTTCTAAGTTCGGTAAACCTTCCAAGAGGAGGTTGGCCACTTCTTTCTCACGGGTCGAGAGAATCGGGGAAACGAATTTGACCGGTTCGGCATCCAGGATCGGGGTTTCTCCGATGTGCTGGTTGTTGATGACGACGTTGAGCTGCGCCTTGCGGATCATCTCATCCGCCGACATAGCTGTTTCCATTTGCGTACACGTACCAACGTTCATCGAGAAATGGATGCGCTTGTTGTCGACGGTCACGCGGGTGTCGTTGACCTTTTGATTGAGGCGTTTACTGAGCTGGAAGGCCGTCTTGTCTGAGGCTTGGTTGAGCACGATGATGAAGCGTAAGCCGTGATAGCGCACCACGAAGTCATCCGGGTGATCGCAGGCACTCATCAAGACTTTGGCCAATTGTTGAAGGACGTAGTTGCCAACTTGATTGCCGTAGGTGTTATTGATGAAGGCGATGTTGTTGAGACTGATGTACATCAGGGTCAACGGTTGGACGGTTTCGAGTGCTTTCTGAGAAAGGAGCGGGAAACGTTTGAAGAGGAAGTGAGCGGTATACGCTTGAGTCAGGCTGTCTTTAATAACATGGTGAGAACCGGTCAAGAGTTCCGGCAGGAGGGCTTCAGTGCTGGTCTCGGTTTGTTCGACCAGGGTATTACTGAGGTCTTTCATCCCTTCGAGCACCATTGCTTTACCGTCGACAGTTACCGGAAGGGCCATGACCAGCATGACTTTCTCTCCGGAACTTTTCAGGCGATGTGCCGGTTTACCGGTCTGAATCACTTCATCGATCAGGCAACTGGCACACTTCTTCCCCAGATTCCAGGCTTCATCGCAACTGAGTTCGATGGGGGAATCGGGAATGCGGGTTTGCGGGTCGATCAGGCGGAAATGATCAAAGAAGGCAGCAGTGACCTGTGCCGATAAGGCATCAAAAAGGGACAATGGAATCTGGGACATGGGAACCTCGTGACCAGTGCAGGGGGGTGCACATCAAAGGTCGATTTTTATGCTACTATCATATCATATTCAAGTTAATTTGGTTGAATTGTTGAGTGTGCAAGTTCTTGCTTGTGATTATACTTTAATATATCACAAATTTAGAAGAAATAGAGAGTATTTCACCACCTTTTTAATGTCTATGCTACACTATGGACAGATAGGAAAGTGGTGAAACAATGACACAAACAACATCGGTAGTTCCCGAGGTCGGCTTAAGTCAGCGAAAATTGGTGCTGGTTGAAGCGGCTTTGGGTATTTTGGTTCTTGCTTCGGCACTGATCTTTGGGGTGAATATCCTGCTGGTCGCTGCTGTCTCCATCGTTTCCGCACTGGTGGTTGAGTTGATCTTCGCCAAAGGACGTAAACGTCCCTTGGATCGCGGATGGCTCTACACGCCGTTGCTGATTACCTTACTCTTACCTCCGACTTCGCCCTTGTGGATGGCAGCCATTGGCGCAGCCTTTGGTACGTTCTTCGGGAAAGCGGTCTTTGGAGGCTATGGACGCTACGTGTTCAATCCGGCCGTTGTAGGGGTTCTCTTCTTGACCTTCGCGTTTCCGACGTACATGCTGACGCGTTGGTTGGATCCGATCACCTCCGACATCGTTGCGACTGCTACACCGCTCATCACCCTCAAACGGGCTTTACCGTTTGATTACACGCCTCTACAGCTGCTCATCGGCAATGTCCCGGGTTCCACGGGTGAAACCGTTCGCTTGGCGATCCTGGTCTTGGGTGGTCTACTCATGGCCATCAAGGCGTTGGATTGGAAAGCACCGCTGACCTACATCGCCACCGTCTACGGACTCAACTTTGTGGGGATGCTGGTGGCTCCTGAGAAATTCAGAGATCCGCTGTTGTCCGTCTTGGTGGGTGGGGTCTTCCTGGCTGCCTTCCTGATCGTGGGGGATCCGGTGACCTCACCGAAACAAACCCCGGCGAAACTTCTGTATGGGTTTGGTTTGGGACTGATCACCGTGGTCATCCGTAACTTCGCTACCTTCCCGGAAGGCGTCACCTTCGCGCTGATCATCATGAGCCCGGTGGCTGCGCTGCTGGATAGCGTCAAGTATTCTAAAGCAGGGAAAACGTCATGAAACAATACACCAAGATGTTAACCTTCGTCCTGGTGATGGGGCTCTTCACTTCCGCCGTCTTTGTGGGGATGGAACTGTGGACGGGTCCGCTCATTGCCGCCAACGAAGCCAATGAAATCAAAACCACCATTCTGGATGCCTATGATGTGCCGTACACCTTAGGCAACATCACTGAAGTCTTCGACGAAAAAGTCGAAGTCAAGACGATCGACGAGATCACCTTCTACATCGACAAATCCACCGGACGCATCAGTTATCAGTTTGCCGGAGGCGGAGTCTGGGGCGAAATCATCGGGGTCATTACCTTAGAACCCGATTTCGAAACGATCGTACGCATTCGGGTCCTGGAACAACAGGAAACCCCGGGCTTGGGCGGCATCGTCGCAACCCCGAAATACCTCAGTACGTTTGTCGGGATCAAGATGCTTCCCCAATTGGAAATCAATCAACCCGACAGTGCCACCAACAAGCCCAACGAAGTCGATACGATCACCGGGGCGACCCGCACATCCAAAGCCTTCGAAAGCATGTTGAATGTGAGTTACACTGCCGCTGCAGCGGCTTGGGCTAAAGGAGGGAACTAAGATGAAACTGATTCGCTTGCGCTATACACGCTGGTTCAATATCCTGCGCGATGGGATTTCCCGTAAGAATCCGATCGTCGTGACGGTCTTGGGGATCTGCAGTTCGCTGGCTATTACGAATAAAGTCGAAAATGCGATCACGATGGGCTTAGGGGTGACCTTTGTCACCATGATGTCCTCGGCGGTCATTGCGGCTATCCGTAACATCATCCCCTCCAAGGTACGCATGATTGCCTACATGGTTATCATTTCCACCTTGACCATTGCCTTCCAGTTGGTCTTGGCAGCGTATCTGCCGGCCATCAATAAGGCATTAGGCGCTTACGTCGGCCTCATCATCACCAACTGCATCGTCATGGGTCGTGCGGAAGCCTTCGCCGTAAAGAATCCGGTCCGCTACTCCTTGATCGATGGTTTCGCCTCCGGAATGGGCTACACCTTCGTTCTTCTGATGGCGTCCGTCATCCGTGAGATCCTGGCGTTTGGTACCCTCTTCAACATCCAGATCATGCCGGACACCTTCCCGACCTGGGCTGTTATGGCCTTGGCTCCGGGCGGATTCTTCGTGATCAGCCTGTTTGTTTGGGGCATCCGCGAATTTATCCGTTACTACGAATCCCCGGAAGGAGAAGTTGACTAATGGACCTCACCCAACTCTTTATCTCTTCCTTGTTGACCAACAACATCGCCTTGGCCATGATCCTGGGGATGTGTCCCTTGATCGCCATTTCCACCAACGTCAAGAACGCCGTGGGAATGGGTGCTGCCGTCGTCTTCGTGGTCACCCTCACCGGCATCATCAACTGGCCGATCTATCAGCTGTTGGTGGCGACGAATACGCAAAACCTGGCCCTCTTGGTGTTCATCATCACGATCGCGGCCGTGGTTCAATTCCTTGAGATCTTCATGGAGAAAAACCTGCCGGCGCTCTATACGTCGTTTGGGATCTTCCTACCGTTGATCACCGTCAACTGCGTGGTCTTGGCGGTTTCCTTGTTCTTTGTCAATCGCGGGTATGACTTCGCTCAAACCGCGGTCTTCTCCTTCGGTTCGTCCTTGGGTTGGCTCTTGGCCATCTTCCTGGTCGCCGGCATTCGTCAGAAAGTCTTTGCGATCAGTGACGTTCCGCGCGGACTGGTTGGTAAAGGCATCGTCTTTGTCATTATGGGCATCCTGTCATTGGCCTTTATCGGCTTCACAGGCCTGAAATTCTAGGAGGACCCCCATGAACATCTACACTCCGATTATCTTAGTTGGCGTTCTGGTCATCATCACCCTCTTCATCATCCTCTTGGATAAGATGATGGGCGGTGGAAGCATGAAGAAGATCGTCATCAACGATGAACAAGTCATCGAAGTCGTCAATGAAGATACCGTCTTGGCGACCTTAGCTCAACACAAGATCTATGTGCCCTCTGCGTGTGGCGGTAAAGCCACCTGCGGGACCTGTAAGTTCCGCTTACTGGAAGGCGACACCACGATCAAACCGACTGAAGAACCTTTTCTGAACGCTGCCGAGCGTGAAAACGGGACCCGTTTATCCTGTCAGCACAAAGTTCAGGGAGACATGAAGATTGCCCTTCCCGAAGAACTGTTGAGTGCTCAGGAATTCAAAACGGTGGTAGACAAAGTCGAAGACTTGACCTACGACATCAAACTGGTTCGCTTCAAACTCATTGAACCCAAAACCATCAGCTTCAAACCGGGCCAATACGCCCAGATCCGTGTTCCTGGTGTTGAAGTCATGCGGGCCTACTCCATGGCTTCCAATCCGGCCATTACCGATTCCATCGAACTGATCATTCGTATGGTCCCCAACGGAACCGCCACGACTTTCGTGCACAAAGCACTCGAAGTCGGCGACAAAATCATCGTTCAGGGACCTTTCGGAAACTTCTTCCTGCGTGAAGACAGTAACCGTGAAATGATCTGCATCGCCGGTGGATCCGGGAAAGCCCCGATCCGCTCGATCTTGCACTACCTGCGCGATCAAGGCATGCCTCGAAAAGTGAAATATTTCTTTGGAGCCAAGACCACCAAGGATCTCTTCTACACCGAAGAATTCCAAGCCCTTCAAAAAGAATTCCCCAACTTCACCTACATTCCGGCCCTCTCGGAACCCAAACCCGAAGAGAACTGGACCGGTGAGATAGGTCTCATCACGGATGTGGTGGACCGCTTGGTGGGTGATCTCTCCGAAGCGGAAGGCTACCTCTGCGGTTCTCCGGGCATGATCAACGCCTGCATCAAGGTGCTCAAAAAGCACGGGATGACCGACGATAACACGCTCTACGATAAATTCTCTTAAGACAAACGCACGGTTAAGCCGTGCGCTTTTTTAACTGTGCCAGTAAGATTCCAGATGCCACCAAGGCGATGCCGAGGAGTTGAAGCGGAGAGAGGGTCTCACCCAGAAAGAGATACGCCAGGATCGCCACTTGGATCAGCATCGTGTTGTTGATGAGGTTGGACTCGAGAGCGCTTAATGATCGCAAAGCCAGATTCCATAAGGTAAAGGCCAACGCCGAGTTGATCAAACCTAACCATAGAAGGGCTCCCCAATTGATTAGACTCAAGCTGGGAAATCCACTGATCGGTAGACTGATCAACAAAAGTGTCACACTTCCAAAACCCATACTGATCAAGGTTACACTGTAGGCATCCAAAGTATGACGCTGATTGAGTTTGCGTCCCAAGAGGGCACTGAAGGCGTTGACGACGAGTCCGAATCCAGCCACCAACAACCCCGGTACTGATTGACTCAATCCGGTGTAAGGGTAGAAGTACAGAGCGATGCCACCTAAGAAGATTCCGATTCCGAGAAACTGTCGGTGGGTTGGTCGCTCGTTGAGCAGTCGCCAACCCAAAAGAGCGACCAGGAGGGGTGTAAAACTGAGCACCAGCGAGACACTGACCGCCGGGAGCATCGATAACGCCAGAAACTGAGCTCCTTGCGTCAAGGTAATAAAGACCAAGCCATACAAAGCCAAAGGTATCCAATCCGATTGGTCGAGCTGTTGAAGACGCTTCAATCGACCCGTGAGAGCTCCAACAACCAACAGTCCAATAAACGCAATCGCATATCGTAACCCCGCAAACGCTAAGGGTGGAATGTCCGATAAACCGAATTTGATCAGGATCCAGGAGCTGGACCATAAAAACGTAACGATCAGGGCCAAGATGAGGGCAAATTTACGGGAGTTCATAGCGAAATTATATCGTAATTTCACGATAATTGTATGATACACTTAGAGTATGAAATTTGTTGCGCTATCGTATGACGACGCAACCCTGGCGGATGAACGCCTCATTGCCTTACTGAACCAGTATGGGATGAAAGCAACGCTGCATCTCAATGCAGGGCTTTATCGTGCTCTGCATCCCTTCAAAAACGGCTCCCAACTTCGTTTACCGCTCAATGTGATGCGCAACCTCTACAAACAGCACGAAGTCGCAGCCCATGGCTTTACGCATCCCGATTTAACGGGACTGACCCGTGAACAGATCGATGCGGAACTCAATCAAGACATTACCCTCTTGAATCGGGATTTCAAACAGAGAACCATTGGATTTGCCTATCCCTATGGAACCTACACGCCTCGGGTCGTGGACCGGGTCAAAGCCAGCGGATTGTTGTATGCGCGAACCATCAAGAACACGCATCGGTTTACCTTGCCGAAGAATCCCTTGCGCTTACATCCCACCTGTCACGACAACGATCCAATGTTTCCGGCGCTCATTGAGAAGTTTCTGGCCTTACAGGAGAGTGAAGATGCTTTGTTTATCATCTGGGGCCATTCCTATGAGTTCGATGTGGAACAACGGTGGGGCAGCTTCGAAGAGAACCTGAAGCGTTTATCCCGTAAAAAAGGGATCCATTACGGAACCCTCAGTCAAGCCCTAAAAGCCTTCAAAATAATCTAAAACGAGCTGTCGCTCGTTTTTTACTGCGTTTTGATCTTACAGGTTGAGTGTTCGATTTCCCACAGTGTCCATCCGATGCCGATCGCAATCAGGGCCAAGGACATCAGTTTGTAGGGATAACCGGCCAACGGAAGGGTCATGACGGAGAAAGCAATCCCGAAACTGGCGAAGAAAGCAATGACACACGGGGTACACCCATAGGTCAAGATTCCAAAGAAGACCGAGGCATAACTTAAGTTCGAACTGACACTCTCTTTGCCTTTGAGCGCTGCCATCGCTGTGGAGAGATTCAACATCATCGCCGATCCCAGAGCCATGACGACATTGGTGACTCCATTGAGGATCACCAGACCTAAGCCGTACTGTTGAGCCATTTGCGTGATCGGTAAATTCAGATTATCGATCATGGCGTAAAGAATCATGAAAACGATGAAGAGACCTGTGCCTTGGAGAATCAGTTTTTTGGTTTTGAGTAAGGATAATGCTTGGTGGATCATGGGTTTAGTATACCAAAGCTCTTGTAATTTTTTATCGATCTTGACCGTGTTATTGCGGTGGGATTCAGAGGGCTTTGGTATACTGAAAGGGCAGGAGGAACGTGTATGCCGTTAAAAGACAATTTTCTATGGGGCGGGGCTACCGCAGCCAATCAGTTAGAAGGGGCTTATTTAGAAGACGGAAAAGGCATCTCCAATGTCGATGTGATTCCGTTTGGAGTCAATCGACTCAAGATCATGGCCGGAGAAGTCTGTGACTTCTCTGCTCCGGATCCAGCCGGCTATCCGGCCCATGAAGCCATCGATTTCTATCATCGATACAAAGAAGATATTGCGCTTTTCGCGACGATGGGGCTTAAAGCTTTCCGGATGTCCATTGCCTGGGCACGCATCTATCCCACCGGTGAAGAAGAACAGCCCAATGAAGCCGGATTGGCATTCTATGATCGGGTGTTCGATGAGCTAATCAAACAAGGCATTGAACCGGTGGTGACGCTGGATCACTTCGATATGCCTCTCAACTTAGTCACGAAGTATGGGTCGTGGCGAAGCCGCAAGGTCGTGGATTGTTTCGAGAAGTACGCGAGAACCGTACTGACCCGATATCGCGGAAAAGTCAAACTGTGGATGACCTTCAATGAGATCAACATGCTGATGCATCTGCCGTTTATGGGAGCCGGAGTGTGTTTCCATGATGGTGATAACCGGTCTCAGGTACTCTACCAATCCGCTCATCATCTTTTGGTAGCTTCAGCGAAAGCGACCAAGATCGCGCATGATCTCGATCCGCACAATCAGGTGGGTTGTATGTTGGCCGCAGGAATTGCCTATCCGGTGACCTGTGATCCCAAGGATGTGTTGGCTGCTCAATCGGCCAATCGCGGGAACTACTTCTTTATCGATGTCCAAAGCCGCGGGGAGTATCCGCCCTATGTGCTAAAACAGCTCGAACGCGAAGGTGTGAAGCTGGTGATGGAAGCGGAAGACTTAGCCCTGCTAAAAGCGCATACGGTGGACTACATCGGATTTAGTTACTACGCTTCCCGGGCAACGGCAGCGGATCCAAACGTACCGCTTAATGAGGGAAATGCGATCAAGTCGGCGAAGAATCCGCACTTGAAGGTCTCGGAGTGGGGATGGCCCATCGATCCGTTGGGACTGCGCATCACCATGAATGAGATGTATGATCGTTACCAAAAACCGCTCTTTATTGTGGAAAATGGCTTAGGGGCGGTGGATACCGTGGAAGCCGATGGGTCGATCAACGATGACTATCGCATCGACTACCTGCGGGAACACATCAGAGCCATGATTGATGCGGTGGAGATCGACGGAGTTGACTTGATGGGTTACCTGCCATGGGGATGCATTGACCTGGTGGCAGCTTCGACCGGGGAAATGAAGAAACGATACGGTTTTATTTACGTCAATAAACAGGATGACGGTTCAGGAGACCTCTCGCGTCAACCCAAGAAATCGTTTGACTGGTATAAGAAAGTCATTGCCAGTAACGGAAAAGATCTCGATTAACGACCGCAAAAGCGGTCGTTTTGTTTCGAGGGATTAACAAAACGCTAACTAAGGCTCAACAGATCCTTTTCGGTCCTGGATTATACTTAGGGTATCCGGGATCCTCCTGCCTTCTTCATTCCCGGATTCCCTTGGAGGTACCATGACACGGATGATCCCGCTGTCGTTTGGATTATTGACGCTACCGCGTGATGTCGGGGGTTATCCAACCCGTGATGGACGTCGCGTAGCGTGGGGCAAATTGTTGCTACGAACCGGTGAAGCCGGTTTGACCCGTGTTGAAGCCCGACAATTGGATCAGCACGGGATCACCACGCACATTGAATTGCGATTCAGTGATGATGGAGTACCTTTTCCCCCCGTTGATTTTCATTTGAGTCATGCCCGTTCTGTCGTCGTGGCTACCGCTTATCCGGATCTTGAAACAGATAGTCTACGGAAGACTTCGTTGATCGAAACTGAAAAAGCTGTCATCAAACACCTCGTCATGGCGATTACCGATGCACCAGAGGGAACCATTCTGATTAGTGGCCATCAAGAAGAGTATTTGGAGTGGCTGAGTGTGATGCTATTAGGGTTATTGGGTGTGGTTGACCATGCCCTTATCGAACACACGGCGCTCAATGATGTAGCCCTCCTGCGCATTCAAAGTGGCTGGGATGAGCACCGAATGATCAATCACGTATGGGATCACGCGGCCTCAGCACTGACCACCCTTCGTCACGAATACCACTCGTTTGAAGCCTACGCCAAAGTGATTGGATTATCGCATTTGGACTTGGTTCGACTTAAAAATCGATTGTTGGAAGACTGAACCAACATATAAATTCTGTGTTAATCTAGTGTAGAAAGAATTGAGGTGGACGATGAAGAAAGGGTTGTTGATCACCAGCATCCTCATTATTCTGCTGGTGGCCGTTTTGGGGTCTTATGTTTTGAATCAGTGCTACACGCTTGCCATCGAGCGCAACTGGTCGATCCAATTGCCGCGTTCCTATGATGAACTTTATGGGATTGACAGTGGTCAGAGTTTTCTGGGTGATGGAGAACGCTTCTATGTCTTTGAGTACCGCGATAATCATGATGTGATCGCCGCACTTTCGTGGAAAAATGGACCGAATGCCGACATTGAAGAATCCATCTCTAAAATTCTGAAATCGTTAGGGGCTTCCGCAACCTTCACGCCAGACTTCAAATCGGAATATCTGTACAGCACTGTTGTGCGCTCCGACGGATACTCTACGCTCTATTTAGTTTTTTTCGAAAGCACCCACCGATTATATCTGATTGAGTCGATATTCTAAAAATCGACATTAGCATTGACACGTGATTACTATAAAAAGCATTGAACGTCAGGTTCAATGCTTTTTGTTTGAGAGTTAAGCTTTGTTCTTTTTGAAGAGCCAGTAGATAACACCGACTCCCACGATGCCCATCGCAACATACGCCACCGTTTGATAGACATCCATGTATTCCAAGGCTGTGTGCCACGAGGCTCCCAGCACGGCTCCGGCACTCACCAGGAGAATGTTCCACAAGAGGGTCCCGATGACAGTATAGGTCATAAACGTTCCCATCTTCATGCGCGACATGCCGGCAGGAATGGAGATCAGACTGCGCAAGACGGGTACCATACGGCACAGAAACACGGCTAGTGCTCCGCGCTTTTCAAACCAGGCATTGGCTCGGGCCACATCCTCAACTTTAAGGTGAAGGATCTTTCCGTACTTGGCGGTGAAGGCTTCCAGTTTCTCCACATTGAAGATTGTCCCGACGTAATAGAGCACAATGGCTCCTAAAACAGCCCCCAAGGTCGCCGATAAGATCACGTAAGGAATTGTCAGCGAGGTGTACGTCGTCATAAATCCACCGAAGGTCAAAATGACTTCCGAAGGAATCGGGGGAAACAGGTTCTCGATAAAAATCATGAAGAACATCCCGAAATAGCCGTATTGTTCCATGAGTTGGATAATCAGTTCTTCCATAATCACCTCAGCGTTTAACGCTCCATTTCATTGTACGGGAAGAAGACTGAATGTCAAGGAAGGTTTACCCATGAAAAAACCGCGAAGGGAGACGCGGCTTTTTCTCAAGGAAAGGGGTTATTTGAAGAAGGTTTGCGCATCCTTAAGGTCATCCTCCGTTAAGGGGTGCGCACCGGAATAGAGTTGGGAGACAGGATTCAGTGGTTTCAGTTTATCGAGCAGCCGTTGACGATCCGTGGAACCAAGGTATTGATCGTGCGTGGCGAGGTGTAAACGTAGATGGGTCGTTGAACCTGGTTTTAGGGGCAGATCCAGATAAGCCGGACGTAAGATCAAGGCTTTGCGGAAGGCAAAGGTGTTTTCGATCACCATGCCCAGGATCATGTTGGCGCCATTGGAGTAACCCAGGGCATCAAAGGGTTGATCGTGGAGGTTGTACTCGATGCGCAGCAGCTCCAGATCATCGGCGATGATTTTCGCTTGGCGCTTAAGATCATCCAGATCGAGTCCGTTGGCGTTGCGTTTGAAGTAGCGCCGAAGTCCGCTGGAGAGGTCACTGCCATCCAAGAGCAACAGGTTATGCTTGGGCGCTAAGTGAAGCGCCAGGTCGATCATGTCTTCTTTGGAGGAACCCATGCCGTGGAACACGACGAGGGTTTGATGGGCTTTTTGGTCAATAAAACGATGGCTGTGCATATCTTGACCTTAAGATAACATGCCATCGTTGGGTTGTCGTTGAGGATGACCGAGAAGAACCGCTAGGAATTCAGTTCGTGATGTACCAGGATTGCCGTTCCTCCCAGCATCAACGTCAAAGCGATCCAGAATGAGGGTTGTAGAGCATCGCTATAGAGGATCCACCCCAGCACCATGCCCACAAATGGCGCAACGGCGTAATATGCACTGGTCTTGGCTGCGCCTAAATCGCGTTGGGCCCGAACATACAAGGCAATGCTGAGACCATAAGCGACAAATCCAAGTCCTAAGGCCAATACGACTGTGATGAA
>CAINEY010000022.1 GCA_903847945.1 uncultured bacterium
GAAAACAAGCGCATCTCGATTAAGTTTGAATCGTATTAGGATGCGGGGGCATCCTTTTCTTTCTCATGAAAACACTGCGCATCGGACATATCGGAAAAGGCTTTGGACTTAAAGGCGAACTTAAGGTTCGCTCTTTCAGCGCAGAACCGGAAGAACGCTTTGTGAAGGGACAGTCCGTGTTGTGGCAGCGTGAAGTTGAAGAACGCTGGCTGACCATCGAAAGTGTTCGTGAACACCAAGGTTTGTTTTTGGTGAAGTTTGTTGGTTTTGATGACCTTTCGGCGGCGGAAGCGCTGTTTGGCGGGGATCTGTTTGTGGATGCACAAACCTTAAAGCCCGGGATCTACGTGTATCAACTCAAGGAATGCACGGTGATTGATGAAGAGGGTCGGGTGATCGGTCCGGTCGTCGATGTTCTGGATTACAGCCAGTTGATCTTGCGGGTCAAAGCTGACCACCGTGAAGTGCTTATCCCGTATGTCAAGGCATTCATCATCAACACTGATCCGGTTGCGAAAACGATCACGGTCCGGTGGATGGAGGGTCTATGAAAATCACGATCTTAACGTTGTTTCCGGAGATGTACACTGGATTTCTGACCACCTCCATCATCAAGAAGGCAATCTTGAAGAATCTGGTGGAAGTTGAAGTGGTCGACATCCGACCTTTCACCACCAACAAGCACCGCCGGGTGGATGATTATCCCTTTGGAGGAGGTCAAGGTTTGGTCATGGCCGTTCAACCCGTGAAAGATGCCTTGGCTTCCGTGAATTCCGAGAAGTCGCATGTGGTGTTGACCAGTGCCTCCGGACACCGCTTCGATCAAGCCAAAGCCCGTCAACTCGCAACGCACGATCATCTGGTGCTGGTGTGCGGGCATTACGAAGGCCTAGACGAACGAATCGTGGGGCTCTGTGATGAAGAGCTCTCCATCGGCGATTACGTCCTGACCGGCGGGGAATTGCCGTCCATGGTCATCGCCGATGCAGTGATCCGATTGGCCGAAGGGGTGATTCGTCCCGAAAGCCATCTGGATGAAAGCTACGAAAACGGGTTGTTGGAGTATCCGCATTACACCCGTCCTGAACACCTCGAGGAAGGGGACGTTCCCGAGGTGCTGATGAGCGGTAACCATGAAGCCATTCGGCTCTTCCGCTTAAAAGAATCCTTGCGCAAAACCTGGCTGAGACGGCCTGACCTCTTCAAAGACCGTGTCCTCTCACCGGAAGAAACCAATCTCATGATTGAGATCCTGCGTGAGGAAATGAAAAAACGTTGATTTATCCACCAGGATATGCTATTTTAATAAAGCAGTTCCGCTGCCTGCGGCATGAACTGAGAAGACAGGAGCACGAACCATGAAATTGAACTTAGTGGAAGAAATCACCAAGTCCCAACTTCGTCCGGATCTTCCTGAATTTGGCCCCGGTTGCACCGTCAAAGTTGACGTGCGTATCCAAGAAGGCGACAAGTTCAGAATCCAGGCTTACGAAGGGGTTGTCATCGCCCGCAGCGGCCGTGGCATTTCAGAAACCTTTACCGTCCGTAAGATCTCCTCGCAAATCGGGGTTGAACGTACCTTCCCGGTGCATTCCCCGATCATCGACAAGATCACCGTCCTTAAGGTCGGGAAAGTCCGTCGCAGTAAACTCTATTACATGCGTGGACGTTCGGGTAAAGCCTCGCGTTTGAAAGAAGTTCGTTAAAAGCCGGAAGATTCCGGCTTTTTTCGTATATGATGAAGAAGGAACCACTTATGAACCAATTCAAAAAACTGCGCCGCAAATGGCGCGAAGACCATCCGTTTTTGATGGATATCATCGAGAGCTTTATTGTCGCCTTCATCGTGGTGTTTGTGACCACGACGTGGTTTTTATATCCGGTGCATGTGGAAGGCACCAGTATGTATCCGACATTGCACGATCTGGATGTGGGATTCTCCAACCTGTTCAGTTATCGGACGGAAGGACTGCAACGTTTTGACGTGGTCATCGTTCACTACAAACCCATGAATGAGTACTTGATCAAACGAGTCATCGGCTTACCCGGAGACTTGGTTCAAGTCAAGGATGACGTCCTCTACATCAACGGGGAAGCCATGGAAGAACCATTTCTGGACACCGAGTACGCCAATGCATATCGGGCAACCTATGGGAAGTTTACGGATGACTTCGGACCGATCTTAGTACCGGCCAATGAGATCTTCGTGATGGGGGATAACCGTCGTCCCGGAGGTTCTACGGATTCCCGGGTCTTTGGGACCTTGCCGCTTGAGAATGTGCGCAGTAAAGATGTGTACATCTTGTGGCCGCCCAGTCATTTCATCTGGGAAACGGGGTCCAAATGACGATTCATTGGTTTCCGGGGCATATGACCAAAGCCAAGCGGGAGATTCAACAACGCTTGGATATGGTCGACTGCATCATCGAACTACGGGATTCGCGCTGTCCGATGAGTTCGCGCAACCCGCTGATCGATGAATTGCGTCAAAACAAACCGCGACTGATCGTTTTGACTAAAAAAGACATGGCCGATCCCGAGAAGACCAAAGTCTGGATCGAGTCGTTAAGCAGTGATCAAACCAGCGTTATAGCGCTGGATTTATTGAAAGAAGACACACGAAAGCTTGTTGTTGAGGGAGTCCTCAAAATCATGGCACCAAAGTTTGAACGCTGGAAAGCGCGTGGCATTCAGCCGCGTGCGGTTAAAGCGATGGTTTTAGGCATCCCCAATGTCGGAAAATCGACCCTGATCAATCAATTGGCGAAAAAGAAAATGATGACGGTTGCGAATAAACCCGGGGTCACGATGGCGCTCAAATGGGCCAAGGTCCATCCGCAACTGGATGTGTTGGATACCCCGGGTTTACTCTGGCCCAAATTTGACGATCCCGAGGTGGGTATCCGTTTGGCTCTGAGCGGATCGATTGCCGAACATGTCTTGCCGATGGATGAGTTGGCTCTGATCGCTTATGATTTTCTGAAGACTCATTATCCAGCAGCCCTTTCTTCGCGTTACCACATGGAACCGACCAACTTGGACGAGTTGCTTCACCACATCGCCCAAAAGCGGGGGTTTACGCGCAATGGTCAGATCAACCTGGATGAAGCGCGCGCGACTTTCCTGCGCGAACTGCGTCAAGGGGATCTGGGGCGGATCAGTTTCGAGTGATGGAACGCATCGAGAGCAACTATCCTCAGGTTCATCGAATCTTAGGGATCGATGAAGCCGGTCGGGGTCCGTTAGCCGGACCGTGTGTCGTGGCTGGGGTCATCTTTCCGCAAGGTTACGATCATCCGGTCATTTTTGATTCGAAACAGCTTACCGCCAAACAACGCTTGCGGTGTTTTGATGATATTCTGAAGGATGCCGTGTGGATTGGCGTCATTGCGGTGACTCCAAGTCAGATCGATACGAAAAACATCTACCAGGCCACCAAGGATGCCAATGTCCAGCTAATCCAACTGGCCAAAGCTGATCTGGTCATGACGGATGCGATGCCCATTCACTTGCCTGGAGTCACCGTGATCGATTTGATTAAAGGCGATACGAAGAGTGTGGCTATCGCTGCTGCCAGCATCATCGCCAAAGTCGTCCGAGACGACATGATGGAGAATTATGACCTGCAGTACCCGGAATATGGGTTTGCACAACATAAAGGTTATCCCACGAAAGCTCACCTGGCTGCCATCGAAAGGTATGGGGTCTTGCCCATACATCGCCGATCCTACGGACCGGTTCGCGATCATCTTCAACTCAATCTTTTTACGGAACAATAAGCCTTGATGCGTAGGAAAGAGTATGGAGAGAGCCCAACTGTTGACCTACGCTTCCCGTTATCACGGGAACACAGAATTGATTCGAAAGGCCTTGGCACGAGCCGAGCCTTTTGACCCTGGATACATCGATGCATCAGCCATGACGATCCTCGATGTAGACTATCCCAGTGCGTTGCGCGCTTTGGATGATCCGCCGTACGTGTTGTATCTGAAAGGCAATCGAGCGCTCCTGTCGACTCCCGGAGTCGCCGTGGTGGGCAGTCGATCCATGACCCCCTACGCCGAAACCATGACGCGTTGGATCGTCGCGTCATTGGCGTCTCGGTATACGATCATCAGCGGACTGGCGAAAGGGGTCGATGCGACGGCTCATCGCGAAGCGTTGGTGAAGGGTAAAACCATTGCCGTTCTCGGGTGCGGAATCGATCAGGTCTATCCATTGGAGAATGCGGATCTTTTCGAACTAATCGCTCAAAAGGGACTGATTCTTTCGGAATATCCAGGGAGTACTCCACCCTTGAAAGCTCATTTTCCATGGCGTAACCGCTTGGTTGCTGCACTGAGTTCGACGGTGATTGTTACGCAAGCAGACTACAGAAGCGGATCCATGATCACGGTCCGTCAAGCGCTGGCTTTGGGGAAAGATGTGGTCACGATTCCGTATCGGATCGGGGATCTAGAAGGGGTTGCGTGTAACGCTCTTATCCGTGATGGGGCTGGAATTCTGATGGATGCCTCGGATCTGGACTTGATTTAATCGGTTGACAAGCCCGATGTTTTGTCTCATTGTATTTAGGAAAAGGTAAACGAATGAAAAATCTAGTAATCGTCGAGTCTCCTTCGAAATCCAAAACTATTATGAAATACCTCGGATCCGAGTACGACGTAGTTTCTTCCAAAGGTCATATCCGTGACTTAGCCACAACCGGAAAAGGAAAACTCGGGGTTGATATCGAGAATGACTTTAAGCCAACCTATGAAGTTTCTGAAGATAAGGCTGATGTCGTCAAGTCTTTAAAATCGAAGGTCAAGCATGCGTCCAAGATCTATCTGGCAACTGACCCTGACCGCGAGGGAGAAGCCATCTCCTGGCATTTGGCGGATGAGTTGGGCTTGGATCTGGCGACGACCCAACGGGTTGTTTTCAATGAAATCACAAAGACCGCAGTCGTCGAGGCCTTTAATCATCCGCGGCAAGTGGATATGGC
Organism: uncultured bacterium; assembly: GCA_903847945.1. GTDB lineage: Bacteria > Bacillota_I > Bacilli_A > Erysipelotrichales > Erysipelotrichaceae > UBA2212. The sequence continues at coordinate 4,988 of CAINEY010000022.1, forward strand.
CTTGGTCAAGTCGCAAGAAGCCCGACGTATTGTCGACCGGATCTTGGGTTTTAAACTCTCGAAGCTTTTACAATCCAAAATCAAGAGTCGTTCCGCAGGACGGGTCCAGTCCGTTGCCTTGAAGCTGATCGTTGAACGTGAGAACGAAATCAACGCGTTTGTTCCGGAAGAGAAGTGGACCATTCTCGCGAAGTTTCTCAAAGACGAGATCGAGTTTGATGCAGAACTCAGCAAACTGAATGGGAAATCGTTTAAAGTTACGACTAAAGAAGAAACGGATGAAGTCCTTTCGAAACTGGGCAAGACCTTTACCGTGACATCCATTGAAGAGAAAGACGGTAAAGCCGAACACCGTTATCCCTACATTACATCGACCCTACAACAAGACGCTGCCAATAAGCTGTTCTTCTCTTCTAAACGCACCATGAGCATTGCTCAGAAGCTTTATGAAGGGGTAGCCTTAAAAGAAGGTCAGGAAGGGCTGATCACCTACATGCGTACCGATTCAACGCGTTTGTCGGAGTCGTTTGTACAGGTAGCCCGGGATCACATCGAGGCTGAATATGGGAAGGCGTATGTCGGACATTACCGGGTCAAAACATCCGATAATGCCCAAGATGCGCATGAAGCCATTCGTCCCACCAACATCGCCTACACCCCGGAGTCCATCAAGGACTACTTGAGTGCCGAAGAGTACAAACTCTACGCGTTGATTTATGCGCGAGCGTTAGCGTCGTTGATGGCCGCTCCGAAGATCAAAAATGTGACGGTCTTGCTGTCGCAGCACGGTTATGATTTCGCCGCAAAAGGATCGACCATTACCTTTGACGGATTCTATAAAGTATTAGGTAAATACGAAAGCCGTCAGGACAAACGTTTGCCTTTGTTGACGGTCATGGAGTCATTGGACAGTTTGACCACGGAAGGCAAACAATCCTTTACGCAACCGCCGTCACGTTATACCGAAGCCAAGCTCATCGAAGCCATGGAAAGCAACGGGATCGGACGTCCGTCGACCTATGCGACCATTGTTGAGACGATCATTGATCGCGGTTATGTGACGCTTGATAAAACCGAAACCTCCAAGGTCCGCTATTTCAAACCGACGGAGCAGGGATTATTGACCAATACGAAACTGGCTGAACATTTCTCAAGTTTGATCAATGTGGAGTATACGTCCACGATGGAAACGCAACTTGACCAAGTGGCTGAGAATCACATGGATCAGTTGACCCTACTGAAATCGTTCTACGCGATGTTTGAACCGTTGTTGACTCAAGCCAATGCAACCATGGAGAAACTCCAACCTACTAAAACGGGTGAGATCTGTCCGGTGTGTGGAAATGAACTGGTCGAACGGATCGGCCGATTCGGAAAGTTTGTCTCGTGCAGCAATTATCCGACCTGCAAATACGTCAAACGGGAAGAAGGGGACAAAGCTCAACCGGAACCGACCGGAGAGTCTTGTCCGACCTGCGGAAAACCGCTGGTCAAGCGTGTCGGGCGTTTCGGTCCGTTTGTGGCTTGCAGTGACTATCCGACCTGCAAGTATGTGGTCAAAAAAGAAAAAGCGAAGACGGAAGCTAAAAAGACTGGTGAGATGTGCCCTGAGTGCGGCCATGAGTTGGTTGAACGCCAGGGCCGCTACGGACCATTTATTTCCTGCAGCAATTATCCCAAGTGCCGTTACATTAAACGGCTGCCTAAAACCTCATGATTTCAGTGAATGTCATTGGGGCAGGGTTAGCCGGCAGCGAAGCTGCGTGGCAGATCGCTTCTCGCGGTGTTCATGTCAACCTGTATGAAATGAAACCGATCAAGCGTTCTGAAGCCCACCATCATGAAACGTTTGCGGAGTTGGTGTGCTCCAATTCATTGCGATCAGACCAACTCACCAATGCCGTTGGTGTTTTAAAGGCCGAACTGCGCCTTTTGAGTAGCCTCATCATGGAAGTGGCGGACGCGACAGCGGTTCCAGCCGGAGGAGCCTTGGCGGTCGATCGCGAGGGTTTTTCCGCAGCCATCACAGCTAAAATCAGAAACCACCCGTTGATTACAATAATTCCGGAAGTGGTTGTTACGCCTCCGGAAGGGATCACCGTGATAGCCACAGGTCCGTTAACGGACGATGGGTTAGCTAAAACACTGAGTGCAATCTTCGAAGAGGAAACCCTCTACTTCTACGATGCTGCTGCACCGATCATTACCAAAGAGTCCGTCGATTTTTCAGTGGCTTATTATAAATCCCGTTACGACAAAGGAGATCCGTTAGCCTATATCAACTGCCCGATGACCAAAAGCGAATTTGATGTCTTTTACACGGCGTTGGTAGAGGCTGAGGTCGTACCCTTACGAACCTTTGAGAAGGAAGTCTACTTCGAAGGATGCATGCCGTTTGAAGTCATGGCGAAACGGGGAGTAAAGACCTTGCTGTTTGGACCGATGAAACCGGTCGGTCTAGAACGCCATCCCGGCGAACGGCGGCCTTATGCTGTGGTCCAATTGCGTCGGGACAATGCTGCCGACAGTTTATACAACGTCGTCGGATTTCAAACACATTTGACTTGGCCTGAACAAAAACGCATTTTACGTCTGATTCCGGGTCTTCAAAATGCCGAGATCGTCCGTTATGGGGTCATGCATCGCAATACGTACCTAAAATCGCCCAAGATCCTTTTCTCGACCTATCAAGCCAAGCATAACCCGAACTGGTTTTTTGCCGGTCAGATGACCGGTGTTGAAGGGTATGTGGAATCCACAGCCAGCGGGTGGTTGGCTGGAGTGAATGCCGCACGACTGGCTCTCGGACAACCGTTAGTGACCCTTCCCCCAGAGACGATCATCGGGTCGATGGCACACTACATAACCCATGCCGATCCGGACCATTTCCAACCGATGAATGCCAATTTCGGGATCGTTCATTCCGATCTTCCCGAACGTGCCAAAGACAAGAAAGAACAATTGGCTGAGAAGGCATTAGTCCTGATCAACCAGCTTAAAACAACGTTATGACGCAAGACATCCTGGACTTCTTGACCCATGTCGATTTGGCGAATACGCACTCGATCCATACTCGCAAAGCTTATCAGCGAGACTTGGTCGCCTTTCAACATTACTTGATTGATTTGGGGATTGCCAGCTTCCAGGTCGTGGATAAGAAAACGATCCTGCGTTACATCGAAGTGCTCAACCGTCAGCAAGCCAGCGGTCTTAAAAACAGCACCTTAAGCCGAAAGATCTCCAGTTTAAGATCCTTTTATCGTTACTTGATGAGTCAGGGACGTGTGGAGCGCAATCCTGTGACTGGAATCTTATTGCCGTCAAAAGAGAAACATTTACCCGACTTCCTCTTGTTCGAAGAAGTCAATCGGCTCTTGGAATCCTTTGATCTCCGCGATCCAATCCAGTTGCGTAATCGAGCACTTTTTGAATTGATGTATGCTAGCGGGTTGCGGGTAAGTGAAGCCGTCAATCTAACGCATTCAACCATCAATTTGCCGGAACGGACATTGCGTTTTATCGGAAAAGGATCGAAAGAACGAATGGTTCCATTTTATACCGAAGCCGCTGAGATTCTTCGACGTTACTTGGAGGAAAGCCGTCCGGTGTTGTTATGCGGGAAAGTTCACGATCGGGTCTTCGTCAACCAAAAAGGGGAGCCGTTAACGCCCCGAGGAATCGAATACCTCTTGGATCAGTGCTCCATGAAAGCAGGACTGTCCCGTAGCATCCATCCCCACATGCTGCGTCATTCGTTTGCGACGCATTTACTGGACAACGGAGCTGATTTGCGTTTGGTCCAAGAGCTTTTGGGGCACTCCAGCATCTCCACCACGCAGATCTATACGCACGTCACACTGGATCGTTTGCGTGAAACGTACCTCAAAGCCCATCCCCGTGCTCAACAACCGTGAAAAGCGGTTGAAAGCGTTTCGTAATCGTGGTATATTATTAGTCGGCATCTTTTAGGATGCACATCGCACATCGGGAATTCACGATTCCGTCCCCACTTGGGGTTATCGTGGTTAGAACCGGTGGAGGACAAACGGAAAGAGAGGAATACCATGTCTGTCGTATCGATGAAGAAGTTATTAGAACATGGATCCCATTACGGTCATCAGACCAAGAAATGGAATCCCAAGATGAAACCCTACATCTACACCGCAAAGAATGGGGTCTACATCATCAATCTGGTGAAAACGCTGGAAAAATTGGATGATGCTTATGCGGCGATGAAGGCGCTGGCCGAACGCAACGGAAAAGTGTTGTTTGTCGGAACCAAAAAACAGGCTCAGGCCATCGTGATGGAAGAAGCGCTGCGCAGCGGCTCGTTCTACATCAACCAACGCTGGTTGGGTGGACTGCTCACCAACTTCAGAACGATGCAGAAACGCATCAAACGCTTGACTGAAATCGAAGAGATGGAAGCCAGCGGTGCGATCAACATCTATCCGAAGAAAGAAATTGCCAACATCCGCAAAGAAGCGGCCCGTTTGGAAAACTTCTTCGGCGGCATCAAAGAAATGAAAAAACTCCCGGATGCGATCTTTGTGGTCGATCCGACCGAAGACTACAACGCCGTGCTCGAAGCCCGCAAACTCAACATTCCGGTGTTCGCGTTTACGGATACTAACGCTGATCCTGATCTCATTACTTACGGGATTCCGGCCAACGATGATGCCATTCGCTCCATCAAACTGATCGTCAGTGTCATGGCAGATGCGATCGTTGAAACCAAAGGCGGCATCTTGTCGTATGCCTTCCAGGAACAAGACCTGGTCAAAGACATCTCCATGTCGGATGTTATTATCAATGTGGATCAAGTCAATGAAGAGAACGAACGTCGTCGTCGGGCGAAAATGGAAGAACGTCGTCAGCGTGAAGAACGCGGTCAACGTCGTCCGTTTGATCGTCGTCCGCGTCCGGAAGGGGCTCGTACCTACGGAGAACGGACTCAGGAATCTCGTCCGGTTGAAGCCGTGAAAGAAGAAACCAAAGCGGCCGTAACGGAAGCTGTGGCTGCTGTTGAAGCGCCGGTTGTGGAAGAAGTTAAGAAACCGCGTCCGCGTAAAACAGAAGAAAAGGCTGGTGAATAAGGATGATTACTGCAAGTCAAGTCAAAGAACTGCGCGATAAAACCGGTGCAGGGATGATGGATTGCAAGAAAGCCTTGGAAGAAACCAATGGCGATCTGAACAAAGCCGTCGATTGGCTGCGTGAAAAAGGCATTGCGAAAGCCGCGAAAAAAGCGGATCGCATTGCTGCTGAAGGATTGACCAAAGCAGTGGTCGATGGCAACAAAGCTATCGTCCTCGAAATCAACTCTGAAACCGACTTTGTGGCCAAGAACGAACAATTCTTAACCTTGTTGAATACGTTGGCGACTCACTTGGTCAAAACCAATGTGAAAACTGTTGAAGAAGCCTTAACGCTGGTCATCAACGGGAAAGCCGTTTCCGAATGGATCGCCGAAGCGACCTTCACCATTGGCGAGAAGATTTCGTTGCGTCGCTTTGAAGTGTTGACGAAGCGGGATGATGAAGTGTTTGGTTCCTACATCCACATGGGTGGCAAGATCTCGGTCATCGTTAAACTGACGGCGACAGACAGCCCGGATATCGCGAAAGACATGGCCATGCAAGTGGCTTCCATGAACCCGGGTTATATTTCCCGCAAACACATGCCGTCGGATTTCGTGGATCACGAACGCAACATTCAAAAAGAAATCATTAAGAATGATCCGACCATGGCGTCGAAACCCGAGAATGTCCTCAATGGCATCCTCGAAGGCCGTTTGAGCAAAGTGCTGCAGGAAACCAGCCTGGTGGATCAGTTGTTCTTCAAAGATCAAGACGTCAAAGTTCAGAAAGTCCTTGATCAGGCGAAAGCCGAAGTGCTGGGATTCGTCCGCTATGCGGTCGGCGAAGGCATTGAGAAGAAAGAAGACAATTTCGCCGAAGAAGTCATGAATACGGCTTTCGGTAAATAGTTAAACATAAAGGGCACATTTTGTGTCCTTTTAACAGGAGAACCCATGTACCAACGCGTATTGATCAAGTTAAGCGGAGAAGCATTGGCGGGCAAAGAGAACGGATTCAATCCGGCGATTTTGACCAGCATTGCGCAAGAAGTCAAGGCGGTGACTGACATGGGGGTGCAGGTTGCCCTCGTGGTCGGGGGCGGGAATTTCATCCGCGGAAAATTTGCGGAACAGATGGGCATCGATCGGGTCCAGGCCGATTATATGGGCATGCTGGGGACAGTAATCAACGCGATTGCCATCCAAGCCGTTTTTGAGAAACACGGCATTGAAACCCGCGTTCAAACAGCCATCGAAATGAGCAAGGTCGCTGAACCGTTCATCGTGCGTCGGGCGATTCGTCACTTGGAAAAGGGACGTGTCGTGATTTTCGCTGCCGGTACGGGAAGCCCTTATTTCTCTACCGACACGACAGCTGCGCTTAGAGCGTCTGAAATCAAAGCCGATGTGATCCTGGTCGCTAAAAACGGAACGGATGGCGTTTACGATGATGATCCCAACCGCAACAAAAACGCCGTCAAATACGATCACTTAGGGTATAATGAAATCATCCGGAAGAACCTCAATGTTATGGATCAAACGGCCATCGCGATGTGTAAAGACGTCGGGATGGAACTGGTGGTCTTTGGGATGAATGAAGCCGGAAACATCAAGCGTGCCGTTATGGAAGAACCGATCGGCACCAAAATCACCAAGGAGGACTGACATGAAAGTGCATTTGGAAAAAGCCAGTGCTGAGATGACGAAAGTCATCGGGCGCTTCGAACATCATCTTACGACTATCCGAACCGGACGAGCCAACCCGCAACAGTTAGCGGACATTCATGTCGATTACTATGGAGCGCCGACTCCTCTGAATCAAATCGGCAGCATTCAGGTCGTCGAAGGGCGGCAATTGGTTATTAAGCCGTTTGATGGCAGTATGCTTAAAGCTATCGAACATGCCATTCACGCGGCCAACATTGGTTTGGTTCCGATGAATGACGGAGCCGTGATCCGCATCAATGTCCCTGTTCTTAATGAACAAACCCGCAAAGATACGGTCAAAGTCGTCAAAACACATGCGGATGAGGCTAAAGTAGCTATTCGCAATGTACGTCGAGACATCCGTGAAGCCATAAAAAAAGATGATACGCTGACGGAAGACCTCGAAAAATCTGCTGAAGAAAAGCTCGACAAACAAACCGACGAGTTTATCAAGAAAGTGGATGCGATTGTCACGGCCAAAGAAAAAGAGATCATGACGGTTTAGCTCACCTCCGGTGAGCTTCTTTCTTAAGGTGAACGATGAATCAAACACTTCGCCACGTTGCCATCATCATGGATGGGAATGGCCGATGGGCCAAGAAACAACAACAGGCTCGAACCTTCGGGCATTTTCATGGAGTCGACAAAGTACGTGAGATCGCGATCGCAGCCAATGAGGTGGGTTTAGAAGTTCTGACCCTCTATGCTTTCTCTACGGAAAACTGGAAACGCCCCATCGAAGAGGTAAACTATCTGATGCAGCTTCCAGCCGTCTTCTTCAGTAAATTCCTCAGTGAACTGATGGAGAAAAACATCCGAATTCAAACCATCGGCGATTTGGCACCGTTTCCTGAAGCAACCAAAACAGTCTTGGTCAACGCCATTTCGAGTACTGCTGCCAATACGGGAATGACACTGGTCTTTGCTATGAACTATGGTGGTCGTGATGAACTCGTTCGAGCTGCTAAAGCCTATGCAGAAGATGTTCGAGATGGGAAAAGAACCAACTCGATCACGGAAGTGGAGTTCGAGCACTATCTGATGACTCGTGATTACCCACCTGTCGATCTGTGCATACGTACCTCGGGTGAACAACGCCTTTCCAATTTTCTGTTGTGGCAACTGGCGTATGCCGAACTGGTGTTTACCCCATTGGCTTGGCCAGAGTTGACGGCGAAGGAGTTTGTTGAATTGCTGAATGAAGGCAGCCGACGTGAACGGCGCTTTGGAGGATTGGTATGAAACAACGGATCATAACGGGGTTTCTGATAGCTGCAGTGGTCATCTCTACATTCTTGATTGGTGGTTGGATTCGACAAACCGTAATTTTTGCGTTCATCTTTGTTGGTCTATACGAAGTATATGCCATCAAAGAAAAACAATGGCCAAAGCTGCTCTATGTCCTTTTAGCTGCAGCATCATTTGGGTTAGCCGTCATCTCTGACACCTATTTATTGATCAGTTTGTTGGGAGTCATGATGCTCTACTTTGTTATTTCGATCATGTATGAGTGGTTCTCCGTTTTGGATCTGAGCTACCTATTCATGATGACCGTGATCTTCGCATCAGCGCTCAAGGCGATAGATTTGATAGTCAATGAACTCAACATCCTTTTTATGATTTATTTGTTGGTAGTCACCTACATGACAGATACGGGTGCCTATTTTACGGGATATTTCTTTGGACGGCATAAACTGAATGTTCGGATCTCACCCAAGAAAACCATCGAAGGATCCATCGGTGGTTGGTTGTTTGGATTTGGTTTTGGGGTCTTGTATGCTTGGTTATGGGTAGAAAATGTCAGTTTCCCGACCATGATCGTGCTCAGTTTGATTTGTCCAGTGGTTGGACAACTGGGGGATATGGCGTTTAGTGCTATTAAGCGCAACTTTGGAATCAAAGACTTTGGCAGCATCTTTCCGGCTCATGGCGGTGTTCTGGATCGCATCGACAGTTTGATCTTCAATCTGTTGCTCATCTACATTTTCAATGTTTTGACTCACATGACGTTGTTTTAATGGTCATCTTAATCTGTGCTTAACTGAGTCCGTGATAGACTTGAAGGCAACAAAGGAGTTTTTATGACGCTGATCGTACCTGTTTTGGTCTTAAGCTTAATTGTGTTAGTTCATGAGTTGGGCCATTTGGCCAGCGCCAAGTTCTTTGGGGTATACTGTAAGGAATTTGCCATCGGCATGGGGCCCAAAGTAGTCTCAAAAAAAGGGAAAGAAACCGAATATTCAATTCGAGCCTTTCCGTTTGGAGGGTTTGTAGCGATGGCTGGCGAAGAGTCGGTTGAAGCTGAAGTTCCTTCAAATCGTTCTTTGTTGGGAATTGCTAAATGGAAACGAATTATTATTTTGCTCTCTGGTGTTGCCATGAATTTCGTTTTGGCTTTTGTTCTGTTTCTATCGATCAACATCGCCGTGGGTGCGGTTTACCAATCACCCAAACCTGTGATTGCATCGGTCATTGCGAATTCACCGGCTGAAGAAGCGGGTTTACAAGCGAACGACTACATCCTCAAAATGACATTTACGGATGGTACTTCGTATGTTCCTGAAACGTTTGATGACGTGGTAACTTACGTGCAATTGTATCACTCCACCATGGTACTGACCGTGGATCGTAGCGGTGAGACCTTGGAAATCACCGTGACGCCGATTTTCAATGAAGAGACACAACGTTATTATCTAGGGGTAAACATACCTCCGGGAGAGATGGTCAAAATTAACGGTTTTGAAGCCGTTACTTATGCATTCTCAACGATGTTGAGCACGGTGTTCGGGATGTTTGTTTTTATTGGAAAGATGCTGACGGGTGTCGGATTAACCCAAGTCAGCGGTCCCATTGGAATTATTGATGTCACCAACACCCAAGCCAGTTTGGGAATCCTGAATTTAACTTATTTGACAGCCCTGTTATCACTCAACATTGGTGTATTTAATCTCTTGCCCTTGCCGATTCTTGATGGCGGTAGAGTAGTGCTCACACTTATCGAAGCGATCTTCCGCAGACCCATCAATAAAAATATTGAGTTGGCCCTGATGTACATCAGTGCCGCAGCCTTAATTGGATTGATGTTGTTTGCCACCTGGCAGGATATCGGTCGTTTATTCTAAGCCAGCAAGAATTCGTCTAATCCGTACCAAATCGGTGGTGGTAACCTTACCATCCCCGTTGATATCCGCTGCAAAGGCGGATTTTTCATTGATCACGTCAAGACCAGCCAACGCTCGCCGTAACTTCACTAAGTCGGTGGCACTGAGCTTATCATCGTCATTCAAGTCAGCTTCCTTGACGACGATGACCCCAATTCGTGTATCCAATGTCGGATACTCTAAAAGATAGGTTTGGGTTAAACTTGAAACCTCAATCCCATTAACGACCCATCGATAGAGACGGTAGGTTGGGTTGAGCACGAGAGTCAGTGTGATTTGATCCGTCGAGTAAATGGTTTGTCCGGAACTGATCGGGGTTTCCCCGTTTGCTGCGGTCAAAGTACCCTGGTCGATCGTATCAAGTGTAAGAATAGAGGGAATGACGATGTGATTGATGGTTACGATCTCTTCAGTAACATTTCCAGCCAGATCGGTGGCAATAAATGCGAAACTGCCATTGTGTTCGAAAGTGTAGCTACTGGTATTGAGGCTTCCTTCATTGGTTGAAGCCGTCACGGTGACGGGTTGATTGACAATCACGGAGTCATCAATGGGGTCAACAGTTATAATTGGTGCCACTTTATCAATGTTTGTAATCGTTACTGAAGTAGTTGCCACATTTCCTGCAGCATCCGTTGCGAAAAACTCCAGCGTTCCGTTCTCTGATAAGGTCTGAGAAGCTAATGTTAACGACCCTTCATTGACACTGGCCGTGACGGTGACGTTTTGATTGGTAGGAGAGGTCACGTAAGGATTAATCGTAATGATCGGAGCGGTCTTATCGATCGTAAAAATCAGTGTTTGTCGAATACCACTGTCAGAAACGGCGACAACGGTGTATGTCCCTTCAGCGCTGACTAAGGTTCCTGTGCTGATCGGAGTGCCGTTCAGAGTCACTGTCCCAGATTCAAAGAACAGCTGTTGGTTCGTGTTGTAACTAGCCCCGTCTTGAACTCCAGTGACTAATATCGATAAGTAATCCCCAATCATGGAAGCTGGGATATAACCGATAGAACGTTCAAAGTCATAGGGTACTTTTACCGCATCACTGTCCTGATTGACGGATCCATCTTCATTGATCGGGTTTGTTGTTTGAATTCTATAAACCAATTGGCCGTTGACTTCCAATCCTTGCAGGATGATAAACGGCGTGTGGATCGCTCGAACGGGGATGGTATATGGATTATTTAGGCTATTCCGATAAGGGATATTGAGTTGAGGATCCTGATAGATCACAGTTGCCACATTATCGATCCGAATACCCAAAGGGATCGAATTAAGATCTTTAAACCCCAAATATCGATCCACTCGGTATGCAATCGCACTGATTCCCAGACTCCACCATGGATCAGAAGCGTAACGGGTGTTAAGACCGGCACCTTTATTCCCGATATTGCTGCCATAAAAGACATAGTTATCCGGATTCATGTATCCGCGTCGCAGGTTGATTCCCATATGTTCCATGATTCCGGCTTCGATGGAGACAAACGCATCCGCATTATCGGGATCGCTGTCGTAAGCCCCCCACCCAAATAAGTTATAGCGACCACTGCAATGATGAGCAATATCAAACTCATCGATGTAGCGATTGTTGGGATATAAGGCGCAATACTGGGACACCGTATAAGGCAAGAGTGCTTTTGTGGTGTAATCCTTAACGACCAAACCGTTGAGATTGGCCGGATTCTGAGCATATGCGCTACGACCAAACCCGCTCTCCAAGGCTCCCATGGAATAAATCATCAAGGCATTCATCCCATAGAGGTTCTGGGCATTAATAAAATCATCTCCAGCTCCCACCATGGTCGATAAAGAGGGGTCATAAGCGTTGGCATCCATGTAATAGTCAGTATAAAGATCGAGTTCTTCCGCCGTGTAAGCCGTCATAGACCGAAGATTGGTGTAGGCATAGTAGTTGTAATGTCGCATGATTTTCCCGTTAACGGTGACGGGGTTGGTCAAATCGACATCCGTGTAAAATACGATTCCGTCCGGACTATAATACTTTCCATCGGCCAACCAATCGGGAGCCAATCCCAACGTATAAGAGCTGTTATAAGAGCGAATGAAATTCAAAGTCAGTGTCAACTGTCTTAATGGAACGATTCCAGCTTTTGTCTGCACATTACTGGTTGCAACGGTGTAATACGCTTGTTGAGCAGGGTATGTATAGGTTGGTATTGAACCTGAAACATCAAAGGCATAATTCCACGAATTATCCACGTAGATCAAAGGGATGATTTGGATGTGACTGACTCGGACGTACCCTTTAGCCCCATTGACGGAGATTAACGCCGACAGTTCCAACGGTGTGATTGTGGCACCTTCTGTCGTGACTACCATTTCTGTACCATAATAGAACAGCGGGTTACGGTCATCCATATATGTGATGTTGGTCCCTGCGGTCAATGTCGGTGTCGAATATACATTCATTGTTGAAGCATTGGCATACGCGACATTCGCCGAATACGCCATCGCCCGATCAGCTGCAACAATTTTCGAATAAGTGGTTTCCACGACTGTCGTGGTCAACGGATTATCCCCGAAATACACGATCACGATATTCTGGCGTGTCGCTTTCAGCGTGTTAAGGGCTTCCATCGCCTGGTCGAATTCCGTCAGGGCATAACACGATTGTTCAGTGAACACGTCCTGACCATCGATGGTTTGAACGCTAAAACGATTGCCCGTACAGGCAATGGGTTCCGCGTATACCTTCTGCGGGATGGCTTGGATCAAAGCCACGATCAACACCAAACTTAAACTCAGTTTGCGCATCATCTTAAGGTGCCGAACTCACAGCGACAAAGTCGGATTCACCTGCAGCACGCAGGAAGAGGGTCATGGACGAAGCAGCCAAATCGTTAAGGTCCAAATCCGGGTCGGTGATCTCAAAGAAGAGATACGCGGTTTGCTGAGGAGCTGCTGTCAGTCCCAACAGATTGAGTTCCTCATCATTGGTGTAATCGGGATTGACCAGTTGGTAAGTTCCGGCTCCTTCAATTGTCAATGTCGCTGCTTCGATGGTGGTGGAGGTGTTCAGTGCCGTAAGCTTGATCTCAAAGCCGAATACCTGCGATTGCGAACTGAAGGGAGCTTCGACGGATCCTCCTTCAGCGTCCTCAACTGTAAAAGACCGAGTACTGACGACCCGATATTTAAGAACCTGAGCCGAGAAGGTGGTTGTTACCTCATCGATTCCAACCATTTCTTTGGTTCCAAAGTGTTCACTGTCCAAGAGATTGAACGAAGCATTGTAGGTCCGATCAAGCTGAACTTTTAAGACGGCTTCCGAGGCAGAGGTGTTGATAATCGGAATAAACAGACAAAGATTAACCGTACGGTCAGTCGTCTCATCCGTCCCCGGACAATTGAGAAGATACCCTGCGTCGATTAAGGGGTTCTTGTAGTTATCGATTGAATCCAATGTCAGTTGCTCATTGGTTGTCATGCGCTGCAGATCGATGGAAAACGGCTTATTGCTGCTGATCTCGACGCGTGCCAAAATGAAACCATACTCCAGATCATCGAAATTGAAATAATGGTAGTTCTCGAGCGTTACCGAGTACGTTTGCGGTGTCGGTTCCGGATCGTTCGGTTTGGTCAATAAAGCCATGATTCCGATGCCCATGACAACAATCGCAGCGATCAACGCAACGATCAGAAGTACTTGAGCAATATAGCCGGAGTTACGGGAAGCTTTCATCTTCTTATTTTACCACAAACGGCAACCGGGTCCAATTGACCCTTTAGAATAGGGTCAATTGCGGCGCTTGGTTGACCCACGTCAAATCGATTTGGCGCAGATTGCGGAAATCTTCAAGCACCGAGGCTCCATCACTGAGGTATTTGTTGGCATAGGCTTCAGGGATCATCAAGGGAACCCGCGTGTGTAATGTCCGGAAGGCCCCTTCAGCCTCATCGGTGAGGATCACAAAACGGGGTCTATCGGTAGTCGAATCAAAACATCCGACCATGTAGAAGGGGAGACCGTTGGCGGATTGAACCAAGTGTTTCTGCTTGTTTTTATCCCATTCGAAGAATCCGTCCGCTTTGATCAAACAGCGACGGTTCAACATATGTTCTTTAAAAAATCGGGATTCCATGACCGTTTCCGAACGGGCATTGATGATGACGCCCGGACCGTCCCATTTGGGCAAACCCCAGGTCATGATTTCCGGCTTTCTTTGTCCCGTCAGGACAATGGTCGTGTTGGTGGGGAATACCTCGTGAAGAGCCAGGGATTGGTCTGACCCGAGATTCAGCTGACTGACCCAGTCGTGGAGTTCTTCATCCTCATTTTGCTTGAACAGATAACGTCCGCACATGGTCAACCTCCTTTGTGGCTTTCAATAAACCAGCGGTCTTCTTCCAGATACAAATAACGCGGTTGGCCCTGAATGTAACAGGTGTAGCGGATGCCGGTCCCGCCGGCGACGGTTGATGCGGCTTTGGTGATCTGAGTCACCTTGTCTATCGCATATTTTACACCATTGGCCCAAACGATGGCCAACGGTTTGATGCGGCCTTCTTTGCTGTGATGCAGGATCACATCGACGTAGATTTTCTTCGCCATGGCGCTTACCCTTTAAAATAGGATTCCGGGAAGATCACGTGATCGTGCTTGGGATTGAAGGACGACAACAGGGGATCCTCCTTCATGACCAAGCGTTGAACACTGGTGAACCCGTACTTGTCGCGGATCTTCTCGATGGCGGTTTCCAGCGCGAGGGCCCGCTCTTGGGCGTGCGGATCACGAAACAGCGTCAGTTGTTGCGGACCCCCATCCACCTGAAGATCCGACACTTTGATGCCGATGCTGCGCAGCGGCGTCGAAAAATCGATGTTGGATTCAAAGAGTTCCATCGCGGTCTTGGCAATCTCGTCACTGAGGTTGGTGGCCTGCTGCAGCTTGATCTGTCGGGTGTAGCCGTGCAGGTGAATGTCCCGGACGCCGACGCTGATGACCGATCCCATCAGATGGGCTTCTTTCAGACGGGCTGCCACGCTCTCCGCCAACACGAAGGCCACGATCTTGACGTCCTGAAGATTGGCCAGGTCGCGGGGACAGGTCGTGCTGTTGCCGATCGATTTGACCGGCGGTTCCTGCTGATGGACCAAAACGGGGCTGTTGTCGAGCCCGTTGGCGAAGCGCCACAGATATTCCCCCCACTGGCCCAAACGGCGTTTGAGGAGTCCTACATCGGTTCTGGCGCAGTCCCCGATGGTGTAGATGCCCATCAAGTGCATCTTTTGGGTCGTAGCCCGGCCTACATACAAGAGATCTTCGACCGGCAGGGGAAAAACGATGTGTTCCATGTTTTGCGGGGTGATCACGGTGGTGGCATCCGGTTTCTTGTAATCGGAACCCAGTTTGGCGAAGACCTTGTTGAAACTGACCCCGATGGAGGCGGTGATGCCGACTTCGTCCTTGATGCGTTGCCGGATGGTGTCCGCCAACTCCACGGGGTCGCCGAAAAGCTTGGCACTCTCGGTGACATCCATCCAGACTTCATCGATGCCAAACGATTCGATGCGATCGGTATAATCGGCGTAGATCTCCCGGACCAAGCGGGAGAAGCGCAGATATAATGAAAAGTTCGGTTTGACAATGGTCAGGTTGGGGCACTTCTGCATGGCTTGCCACAACGCTTCCCCGGTGGTCACTCCGGCTTTCTTGGCCAGCATGTTCTTGGCTAAAATGATGCCGTGCCGTTTCTCGACATCGCCGCCGACCGCCATCGGAACGTTGCGGTACTGCGGATGATGCAGACACTCGACCGAGGCATAAAAGTTATTAAGATCGCAGTGAAAGATAACGCGTTCCATAGGTTCTACCTCTGTCTCTATTTTACTTGAAAATCATTCAAGTCGCAAGTGGTGCTTGAATTATTTTCAAGTTTTCGTTATACTGAAACCGATGAGCCACAACTTGCATGAAACGCTCAAGCAACTGCGCAAACAACGCGGTTTGAGCCAACAGGAACTGGCCGATCACTTCGGCTACAAATCGTTCACGACCATTCAGAAATGGGAAGACGGATCCTCTTTGCCGCCGACCAAGCTGTTGAGTCAGTTGGCGAGCTTTTACCATGTCTCCCTAGAAGAATTGCTGGGTTCACCCCGTCAAATTGCTGTACCGATCTTAGGAACGGTGCGTGGCGGTCCCTTGCGTCCGGCTGAACAAGAGTTCTCCGGGATCGAATACATCGAACCGTCGGAAGGAAATCCCGACAATCACTTCTATCTGGAGGTGATCGGGGACTCCATGATCAATGCCCGCATCTTGCCTGGGGATCTGGTCTACGTCCGACGTCAAACCACCGTTGAATCCGGGGATATCGCCGTTGTACTGGTCGGAGATGAAGCCACGGTCAAACGCGTCTACTTCAGAAACGACGCCCTGATCCTGCATCCCGAGAATCCGTCGTATGCGGATCTGGTGTTTACGGATGCCGAATGCGAGACTAAACCGGTACGAATCTTGGGGAAAGTGATTCATATTAAAATCAAGGTCTAAGGGCTCTAAGCCCTTTTGTTTTGATGGGTCTTCCGTTATAATGTTCTAATGGAACAGGGAGGACTGCCGTGTTTTTAAAACGTATCGACATACAAGGCTTCAAATCGTTCGCGGATCGGGTCTCCATCCATTTTGACAGCAACATCTGTGGGATCGTCGGTCCCAACGGGTGCGGCAAAAGCAACATCACGGACGCCATCCGGTGGGTCTTAGGCGAACAATCCGTCAAATCCCTCCGCGGATCCAGCATGACGGATGTCATTTTTACCGGATCTACCTCCCGTCGAAGAGTCAACCTGGCGGAAGTCACCTTAGTCTTTGATAACAGCGATCGCAGTTTTGAGGTCGCTTACGATGAAGTCGAGATCACCCGGCGCTTACACCGAGAGAACGCCGAAGGGGAGTATTTCATCAATAAAACGCCGTGCCGTTTAAAGGACATCCTCGACTTGACGATGGATTCCGGAATCGGACGCGATTCTTTAAGCATCATTTCCCAAGGTTCCATCACGGAGTTAGCTGAAGCCAAACCGGAAGAACTGCGGACGTATTTCGAAGAAGCCGCCGGGGTGGCCAAATACAAGAAACGCAAACGCGAAGCGCTGACCAAACTGGAGCACACCCAAACCAATCTCGAACGGATGAACGATATCTTTTTGGAGTTGCAGAAACAGGTGCTCCCGCTGAAGAAAGCCGCTCAAAAGGCCAAGATCTACGCTGAAAAGAAAGCCCGGCTCAACGACATTGAGATTACCGTGCTGACCACGATGATTACGCGCCTCAAACGTCAAGCCGTGGAAACCGAGAAAGAGCTCTTTAATCTGCAATCCAAGGAAGCCGTGCTGGAAGCCTCAATCCAAGTCAATGAAAACGGAACCCTGCTGGCCAAGTCGGATCTGCATCAGCTCGATCATCAGATCCATCACGCGCAGGAAGATCTCCTGCGATTGGTCAATGAGATCCAGACCCTGGAAACCCGCAAGATCGAGATCGATGAAAAACGTAAATACACAGTCGAAGTCGGGACGACACAACAAAAGAAGATCGAACTGAAACAACTGTTGGCCGAAGCCAAACAAGAATACGAAGACCGTCAGCAACGTTTTGAAGCGTTGCAGCGCGATATCGACGTGCTCAATAAACACAATCTGGAACTCAACCGTCAACTCATCGAACAGGAATCGCTGGTCCATGAGAGCACGGTAGTGAGCCAACGCCTACAGAATCGTCTTGAAGTCGTCAAGAATCTTCAACAGCGTCCCTTCATGAGCCAAGCCGGTGTTCAGGCAATCTTAGCGGCCAAGCATTCCTTAGCCGGGGTATTCGGAGTCGTCAGCGATCTGTTGACCCCGCACAACGGTTATGAAGAAGCCATCAGTGTCGCCTTGGGCGGCAGTCTGTTCAACATCGTCACCTCGGATGAAGCCTCGGCCCGTCACGCCATCCAGTTCCTCAAGAAGAACGAATCCGGTAGAGCCACGTTCTTACCGATGAATGTCCTGCAATCCCGCTGGATTCGCAAAGAAGATGCCATCATCGCCCAAAACTCGCCGGGTTATCGCGGAGTTGCGGCTGATTTTGTCGCGTGTGAACCCAAATTCGATCCGTTGGTGGAGGCCTTATTGGCCAATGTCATCGTCGTGGAAAACCTCGAACAAGGCAATCAACTGGCCGCGCTGACGCATTATGCCTATAAGTTGGTCACACTGGATGGGGACGTCATCCACAAAGGCGGATCCATGACCGGCGGTAAGCAACGCGAAGGCGCTTCACCGATGACCCTCACCAAGGAAGTCAATGAACTCACGATCCAATGTGCTTCGGCGACCCAGCTCTTGACTTCCCGTCAAGCCTTGCTTCAGGAAATGCGCCTGAAGAAAGCCGACAATGAAGCACAACTCGTGGAAAGCCGCATTGCCGTCGCATCGCTGGAACCGGTGTTGGATGCCAAACGAGCCAAATTCGAACGTTTACGCTCCGATTTCAGTTCACTGAGCGGGGATGATGAGGACCAAGACGGACCCCAGGATGATCTGATCACGCTGCTTAATAAAGCCTATTCGACTCGGGATGCGCTGAATCTGCAGTTGCGCACGCATCGCGAAACCCGCATGAAGCTGGGAACCGAAACCGAACGCAAAGAACAACAGATGCGTCAACAGCGTCGGGAACTCAGCACCTTACAGATCCAGAAACGGGACATCGAAATCGAGATGGCGCGTAACACCGCCAATCTGGAGAATCTGATGGTGCGCTTGAGTCAAGAATATCAGTTGACTTATGAATTTGCCTTGACGCAACACCCGGAAAGCGACATCGAAGCTGCCCAGGAAGAAGTCAAACAACTGCGCCAAGACATCGAAGCCTTAGGGAACATCAATATGGATGCCCCGGCCGAGTTCGATGAAGTCAATACCCGATACGAGTTCATTCAAAACCAATACCGTGAGCTCTCCGACAGCCGCGATAAGATCCTCAAGCTCATCAGTGAACTCGATGAAGTTATGGTCACGCAATTCAATGCGATGATGGGCAAGATCAATCAGGAGTTGCCGGGCGTCGTCGCCACGATGTTTGGGGGTGGAACCGCCAGCGTTGGCTTGGAGGATCCCAGTGATCCGCTCAACTCCGGCATCGATATCCACGTTCAACCGCCGGGGAAAGCCATCAAAAACATTCGCTTGTTCTCCGGGGGCGAGAAGAGCCTTATCGCCATCAGTCTGTTGTTTGCGATCCTCAAAGCCCGTCATGTGCCCATGTGCATTTTCGATGAAGTTGAAGCTGCCTTGGACCAATCCAACGTCGAACGCTTTGCGCGATACCTCAAACAATTCAGTCAGGATACCCAGTTTTTGGTGGTCACTCACCGACCCGGGACCATGGCGCAATGTGACCTGTTGTATGGGGTCACCATGGGCAATACCGGGGTCTCTGAAATGCTGAAGGTCAAACTGACGGATGCCGTCAAAATGGTTGAAACGGAGCAAGTCCCATGAGTTTCTTCAGTCAACTCAAGGCTAAACTCACTCCCAAAGCGACCCAACCCTACGTCAGCGGGTTCAAAAACACCCAAAATGGCTTAGGTGAGAAATTCAAAGCCCTCATCGGCATCCAACCGCTGATCGATGAATCCCTTTACGCTCAACTCAACGATGTGTTACTCAGAGCTGATCTGGGCGTCACCATGGCTTCTGAACTCATTAAATCGTTGCGACAAAAAGCGAAAGCGGAGAAACTAACGGAGTCGCAACAGCTGATCGATGCCTTATCCCAACTCCTGCGTGAACCCTTTATCCCCTTTGAGTTGGTGCTTCATGACGGTCTCAACATCTTCCTGATCGTCGGTATCAATGGGGCCGGTAAAACGACCACCATCGCCAAACTGGCTCATCGCTTCACGCAAGAAGGGAAGTCGGTCGTGACGGTTGCGGCGGATACCTTCCGAGCCGCCGCTGTCGAACAACTCAAGCATTGGTCGAATCGGGTCGGAGTTCCATGCATCAGCGGAAGTCCGCAAGCTGATCCCGCCAGCGTCGTGGTCGATGGGATTCGATACGCTTTAGCCCATCAAACGGATGTCGTTTTGATTGATACAGCTGGTCGCCTTGAAAACAAGACGCACTTGATGGAAGAACTTGCGAAGATTCGCCGTGTCATCGTCAAAACGGCACAACGCGAACCTGATCATGTGTGGCTCGTTCTGGATGGAAGTACGGGACAACATGCGCTCAAACAAGCGCTGACCTTCAAGGAAACAGTTCAAATCAGCGGGATCGTGTGCACGAAGCTGGACGGAACCGCCAAAGGCGGCAGTCTGGTAGCCATCGCTCACGACTTGAAATTGCCGATTCCGTTCATTGGATTGGGTGAACACCTTGACGATCTGATTCCCTTTGATCCAGATGCCTTCGTCTATGCCATTACTCAAGAGGCCAGCCCATGATCAAACACGATCGCATCAACCAATTGCTGGACTTCTACAAACCCCTCTTGACCGAGCACCAACGGACCATTGCCGAGCTGCATTATGCCGAGGATCTCTCCATTTCTGAGATCACGGAACACACTCAAAGCAGCCGAGCGGCCGTTCATGAAACGCTCAAACGCGTGGAAGTCGTGCTTGAAGATTATGAATCCGCCTTGCATTTGGTTGAAAAACACCAACAGAGGCACCAGCTATTGCTGCAACTCAAGCAGCTGAATCACTTCACAGTCAACGATGTCGTCGCCAAACTGGACGATCTCGATTAGAAAAGGAGCTCTATGACTAAAATTATTTCAGTGAATGCCGGCAGTTCTTCCTTAAAGTTTCAATTGTTCATCATGCCTTCTGAGCAAGTGCTCACCAGCGGCATCATCGAACGCATCGGATTGGCCGATGGGATCTTTACCATCAAGGTCAATGATCAGAAAGTCACGGTCTCTCAACCGATCCCCGATCATAAAGTCGCCGTCGAGCTCGTGCTCAACGCCTTGATCCAACACAAGATCGTCAACTCGCTGGATGAAATCAGCGGCGTGGGTCATCGCGTGGTCCATGGGGGCGAAGCGTATGCCCAATCCGTCGTCTTTGATGACGATGTCGAAAATACGATCGAAGCCCTCTCAGAATTAGCTCCTTTGCACAATCCGGCCAACCTCATCGGTTACCGTGCCTTCAAGAAGGAGCTGCCGCATGCCCGTCACGTGGCCGTCTTTGATACAGCTTTCCATCAGACGATGGAAGACGACATCTATCTTTATCCGATTCCTTACGAATACTACGATCAGTTCAAGATCCGCCGTTACGGTT
Source organism: uncultured bacterium (assembly GCA_903847945.1). Classification (GTDB taxonomy): domain Bacteria; phylum Bacillota_I; class Bacilli_A; order Erysipelotrichales; family Erysipelotrichaceae; genus UBA2212. The sequence goes on from CAINEY010000022.1 coordinate 26,248, forward strand.
TCCACGGGACGTCGCATTACTACGTGTCTCGTAAAGTCGCTCAACTTATGGGCCGCAGTGTTGAAGACATCAACGTGATCACCTGTCACTTGGGCAATGGGGCTTCCTTGGCCGCGGTCCAGGGTGGAAAATCCGTCAATACCTCCATGGGCTTTACGCCTTTGGCCGGGATCATGATGGGGACCCGTTCCGGAGACATCGACCCCGCCATCATTACGTTCCTCATGCAGAAACTGGGAAAGACCGCCTCGCAAGTCATCGATATTTTGAATAAGAAATCCGGGATGTTGGGGGTCAGCGGACTCTCCAGCGATGCCCGTGACATCGATAAAGGCATCCAGGACGGCAATGCCCGTGCCTTGCTGACCCGTAAGCTTTACGCTAACCGTGTGGCTCAAACGATCGGATCCTATTTTATCCAACTTGGTCATGTGGACGCCATCGTGTTCACCGGCGGTTTGGGAGAAAACGACACGGCCGTTCGCGGAGCCATCGTGGAACGGATCCAATCCGCCATGGGCATCGATTTCAATGCCGAACTCAATGCCACGTCACGCGGTAAAGACCTCTGCCTGTCCAAAGCCGGTTCCAAGACGCAAGTCTGGATCGTGCCTACCAATGAAGAATTGGTGATTGCTCAGGATACCGTTCGACTGTTGGGGCTCTAATGTCACGCTTCTACGAATTGATCCATCAATTCGATACGATTGCCGTTTTTCGTCACCAGCACCCCGATCCGGATGCCTTGGGCTCCCAATGGGGCTTGGTGACCTGGCTACGATCCCGCTTTCCGCAGAAACGGGTTTTCGCCGTTGGTCAGCATAAAGGACCCAAACCCCACCTGTTTCAGCCGGCAGATCCCATCGATGAGGAAACGCTGAGCAATGCGTTGGTCATCGTGTTGGATACGGCGAATGCCGCCCGCATTGACGATCAGCGCTACACTCTGGGCAAAACGATCCTCAAGATCGATCATCACCCCTTAGGGGAATCGTATGGGACCGATGAGTGGATTGTTGAAACGGCAGCCAGCACCAGCGAGATTATCGCTTCGCTGATCCAAGGGGTCATGATGGATGAACCGATGGATCCCGCAGCAGCCCGCTACCTCTACATGGGGATCCTGACCGATTCGTTGAACTTCTCCACGGCCAACACAACGGCCAGAACGCTGCATGCGGCAGCCTATTTGGCTCAAAGCGGGCTCGATCTACCTCAGATCAATCAGGACCTCTACCTGATGGAAGCCAAGGAATACACCTTTATCAACTGGTTGCGACAAACCGCCTGTGTCGATGAGAGAATTCTGTACGCCATCATCACCATGGAGGACCTACAACGACTCGACATCAAGCCGGGAATCGCCAAAGAGCACATCAACGTGTTGGGTCAAGTCAAAGACTACGAGATCTGGGCCATGTTCATCGAACAGGAAGAAGAGGGGAAAATGATCTTCAACGGATCGATTCGATCCCGGTCGGTTACGGTCAACGATATTGCTAAGAACTACAACGGTGGGGGACACCGCTTAGCCGCCGCAGTCAAAAAACTGGACCGCGCCGGCATTGCCCAAGTCATCTCTGACTTAAAGGAGCGTCACCATGAAACGTGTTTACACCTTTAATCCCCGACAAAAACCCGGGATGGATACCCCGCTTATCGCTCAATTGAAAGCGCTGGGTATCGTCGCGGTGATTGCTTTGATCGCCGATTATCTGCTCTTACCCGCCTACAATATTCACTCCCTGGAGACCGTTTTCCTCTTTGCGGTGTATCTGGGACTCTATGTGTTCTTCAGTTTCTCGTTCAGCGGACGATTTCTGCGCACCAGCCAATTCGCCTTGGGCGGTATCGGGGTCCTTATCGCCTTTACGCTGATCGCTTCGTTTTTGGGCTCTGAATGGCTCAATGCTGAAAAATTCAGGGATCAGATTGCTGTCAATACTCTACCCTTTAGTGAGGATTTTGATTTGGTGACGTTTGGTAAGATTCCGCTGGTAGATTATGAAACGGCTTCCCAGCTGGGAGATAAACAGCTCGGTAAAGTTCAAGGCTTGGGTTCCCAATACAACATCAACGCAGATTACACGTTGGTGACCGCCATGGACAAACTCTATCGCGTTTCACCCTTGGAGTACCAGGACCTCTATAAATGGTTCCAGAATCGCTCGACCGGGATTCCCGGGTATGTCCGGGTCAACGTGAATGACCTCAACGACGTCAAACTGATTGAACTCACGCAAGGGATCCGATACGCCCCCTCTGCCTTCTTTCAGGAAGACCTGATGCGTCACGTGCGTTTTGCTTACCGTACCGAGATCTTATCCGATTTCTCCTTTGAGATCGATGAGAGCGGTCATCCGTACTACGTCATTTCCGTAATCGAACCGCAGATCGGGTTCTTCAGCGGTTGGGATGCGGTCGGGGTGATCGTGGTGGATGCGGTCAGCGGTGACATGATCAAATACGGCTTGGACGATGTTCCGGCTTGGATCGATCGGGTTCAACCGACCGATCTGGCGTGGTATCAGATCGATAATTGGGGCTATTACGTCAACGGTTTCTTCAATACGCTGTTTGGCCGCAAAGACGTCATTCAGACGACGGATGGCTTTAACTTCGTCGTCATTGATGGACAAGTCCATGTCTATTCCGGAATGACGTCGGTCGGTGCCGATCGGTCCATTGTCGGGTTTGCGCTGATCAATCTGCGCACCAAAGCCGCCACCTATTATCAGGTCGGTGGGGCTGATGAGTATTCCGCCATGAGCAGTGCTCAGGGCCAGGTTCAGGACTTGGGTTACAGTGCTACCTTCCCGGTGCTCTTGAACTTCGAAGGGGAACCGACCTACTTCATGTCGCTCAAAGACAATGAAGGACTGATCAAGCAATACGCGATGGTTTCCGTCACGGATTATTCCGTGGTCGGTGTCGGCAACAGTGTCGAGGCTGTCAAGACTGTTTATCGTCAACGTTTGGTTGAAGCCGGTATTCTGGAGGCTCCTGAAATCACTACGACGACCCTGGAGGTGACCATCACCCGCATTGCCAGTGCCATCGTCGGAGGACAGTCCACCTATTACCTGACAGTGGCGGAAGATCCGAGACTGTTTGTGGTCGATGTGAATCTGAGTCCGGAAATCGTGCTCAGTCAAGTCGGGGATTCCGTTAAACTGACGATCAAGACGGATGTCCCGGGGATAACTATCACCGTTCTCGGATTTGACAATTTGGCTTACGATTATTAAAGAACAGGTCTCCTGTTCTTTTTTTAGCGCTCTACGGTATAATAAAGGCAATCTATGGCAACACATCTCATGGTCCGCAGTGCGTTTTCGCTCTTGCACTCTACCCTCAGCATCCCGCGTTTGGTGTCGACCGCCAAAACGCTGGGATACGATTCGGTGGCCTTAACCGATCGTTTGACGTTGGCCGGTGTACCGGAGTTTGTGATGAGCTGCAAACAAGCCGGAATCAAACCCATCTTGGGATGTGAACTTCAGCTGTTGCTGGACGATGAGCCCGTCGCTTTGATCGCTTTGGCCAAGAATGAACAGGGATATCGTTGGTTGATCCAGATTTCAAGTCGTCAAAACACCCTAAAAACCCCATTAGTCCTGTCGGAGCTGAAAGCAGCTCAGGAGGATGTCTTCTTTATTCTGCCCAGCGTCAACGCCGTGATCGACGGTTTGTTCTTAAAACAAAATGAAGAAGGACTTCGGGCACTAGTTCATCGCGTGGCTCAGGCTTGCCCAACACTTTATGTGGGGATGACCCATCAGGAGAGTGCGTTTTATCGGAATCAGAATGCCCAATTGAAGACGATCACTCGGGCGATTGGACTAAGAACGGTTGCTTTACATCAAGTGTATTACGCCAATAGCGATGAAGAAGAGCACTATCGGATCGTACGGGCCATCGATCAACAACTCACCCTGGAAGATCCCCGTTTACCGAAATCACCGTACCGTTATTTTCTTGAACCGCTTGAACTGGCGGATCTATATGATGCGGAAGACGTCATCGAAACAGATGTTATCGCTTCCGCGTGTAATGTCACCCAACTCAGCACCAAAGCAGGTTTACCGCGTTTTGAACCTCCCTCAGCCATCTCTTCAGCTCAATATTTGACGCAACTTTGTCTGCAGGGTTTGACCAAACGTTTAGGGACCTCATCCATTCCGACAGCTTACAAACAACGTTTACGGGATGAACTCGATGTGATCGAGTCGATGGGGTATGAAGACTACTTCCTGATCGTCTGGGATTTCATCCGTTTTGCGAAGAAACAAGGCATCTATGTCGGACCGGGACGTGGTTCCGCAGCGGGATCCCTGGTTTCCTATGTTTTGGGGATCACGCATGTCGATCCGCTGAAGTTTGGCTTGCTTTTTGAACGTTTCCTCAACCCGGAACGCATCTCCTTGCCAGATATCGATACCGACTTTCCGGATGATCGACGCGATGAAGTGATTGCGTATGTTCACGAGAAGTACGGGGATGAGCATGTCGCGCACATCGCAACCTTTGGGACCTTAGCTGCCAAACAGGTCTTACGGGACGTAGGTCGAGTGCTGGAGATCCCGGTGCGGGAGTTGGATCAACTCTCGAAAGCCATTCCGAATCTCCCGAAAGTGACCTTGGCGGACACCTATCTGAATGTTTCCCGTTTCCGTCAATTGGTCGATTCGGATCTCCGCTTTACGCGACTCTATACCTTGGCCTTGGGCTTGGAAGGGTTACCTCGACACATTTCCACTCATGCGGCTGGCATCGTTTTATCAGGCAAACCACTCAGTGACGTTGTGCCTTTGATTCAAATCGAATCCGATATGGTATCTACCCAATACACGATGGAGTACCTCGAACCTTTGGGACTGATCAAGATGGATTTCCTGGGCTTGCGCAACTTGACCATCATCGACCAAGTCGTCAACCTCATCAAGAGTCAGCTCAATCAGGATTTAGAGATCCTCAAGATTCCTTTGGATGATCAAAAAACGCTGGATCTGGTCAAACGGGTCGATACGGTCGGCATCTTTCAGCTGGAATCCGATGGGATGAAGAATCTGTTGCGTCAGATGAAGACCTCCCACTTCAACGATATTGTCGCGACCATTGCGTTGTTTCGACCGGGTCCCATGGAAAACATCCCGGAATACATCCGGGCCAAAGAGCACCCGGGTTCAATCAAACTCCTGCATCCTGATCTCAAACCCATTGTGGAAGATACCTACGGGATCCTCATTTATCAGGAACAGATCATGCAAGTGGCCCAACGCATGGCTGGTTTCAGTCTGGGTAAAGCGGATATCCTGCGAAAAGCCATGGGGAAAAAGAATGCCGAGACCTTGGCCAGTCTTCAAGCAGAGTTCATTGCCGGATGCCAGAAAAAAGGCTACAGCGCAGAGTTGGCTCAAGCCTTGTATGACTTGGTTTTTAAGTTCGCCAACTACGGTTTCAATAAATCCCACTCTGTGGCATATGCGATGATTTCGTATCAAATGGCTTACCTCAAAGCCAATTACCCCGCAATGTTCTATACAGCCCTGCTCAACAGCGTGATCGGTGGGGAAGGCAAGACTTCCCAATACTTGGAAGAAGCCCGACTCAAGGGCATTACGATTCTGGGGCCTTCAGTCAATGATTCCACCGACCAATATCTGTTGCGCAGTCAAGCCATCCGGCTGCCTTTACTCATGATCAAAGGCGTTGGGGGAGCAGCCTGCCGGGAGATCCTTTTGGAGCGGCAGAATGGTCCTTTTAACTCGTTCTTTGACTTTGTGGCCCGCGTCTCCAATCGCCGCTTCTCCAAGCCAGCCGTCGAGGCGTTGATCGATGCCGGTGCGTGTGATGACTTTGGTTATTCGCGCAAATCGTTGTTGGCCTCTCTGGAAGATGCGTACGCTTATGCGGCATTGGTAAGGGTTGATCACGCCCAACAGACCGTCATCGATCTGGGCTTAGTCAACCAACCGCCGATGACCGTCGTCAAGGAAGTTCCGCTGGAGCGGGCTGAACGTGAAAAAGCCGTATTGGGGTTCTATCTCAGCGATCATCCGCTGACCCACCTCAAACGTCAACACGGAATCAATACCTCACTGGCTTTGATTGAAGTCTCCAAACAACCCGTCACCGTGATCGTCATGGTGAAAGCCATCAAATCCCATCGAACCAAGAAAGGGGACATGATGGCCTTCCTGACGCTCAGCGATGAAAGTGCTGAGTGGTCGGGTGTTTTGATGCCTAATTTGCTTGAAAAGCTCGGATCACAGTTACAACGCGGTATTTTTGTTATGATAGAAGGGGTAGCTGAAGAAGAAAACAGCCTGTTCATCAAAAAAATAAACGTTTTGGAGCGTTCTGCGCTCTAGCGACACCTGCAGGAGGACCAGCTATGGCAAAACTACTGATCGTGGATGATGAGTTCAACATCCGCCACGTGGTCAAAGAATACGCATTGGCCAACAATCATGACATCGACGAAGCCGATAACGGTGCCGATGCCTTACGTAAAGTGACTCAAAACGATTACGACGTCATCATTCTGGACATCATGATGCCCAAGATGGACGGGTTTACCGCGTGCCGCGAGATCAAAAAAGTTAAAGATGTGCCCATCATCATCTTGTCGGCTCGTCAGGAAGAGTATGACAAACTCAAGGGCTTCGAACTTGGAGTCGATGACTACGTCATCAAACCCTTCAGTCCTAAGGAACTGATGGCCCGCATCAACGTGGTCATCGGACGTCACAAGAGTGCCAGCAATACGATTCTCGCCTTTGGCGGATTATCCGTCGATGAGGCAGCCCGCAATGTCTACATCGATGAAGTGCGCATCAACCTGACTCCGAAAGAGTTTGATCTATTGCTGTATCTGATCAAAAACAAGAACGTCGCGTTGTCGCGGGAAGTTCTCTTGGAAAACGTCTGGAATTATACGTTCTTTGGGGATGACCGGACCGTGGACACCCACATCAAAATGCTACGCCACTCCTTAAGACACTACCGCGATTACATTAAGACCGTTCGCGGGATGGGCTACAAGTTTGAAGTTTAACAGTCACAACATCCGTTATCGCACCTGGATCTATTTCACCGGCCTGACCTTAGGCATTTTGGCCATGATGTGGTTCTTTCAGATCGTCTTGCTCAGTGCGACCTTCCAAGATATGAAAGTCACCCAGATCCGAGCAGTTGCCGATCGCATCGAAAACGGGATCCGCACGGATCGCTTTAATCTGCAGATCGAAATCGAAGCCGTCCGTAACCAAGCATGCGGTTTGGTTTACAACGATGATGGCGTATTGCTGTATCAAGTGGATTCCTTGGGTTTGGGGTGTGTGCTCAATGAGCGTGAACTGGCGTCTGCCACCAAGATCGCGGAGTACATCGACGTCATCAAATCGGATCTCAACGGTGAGATGGTATTGACCGTGGAGAACAACGTGATCAACCAAAGCATGATCCTCTACGGTCGTGAAGTCATCAGCGATTTCGGTAACTTCTACATCTTTCTCAATACCCCATTAGATCCCATCGATTCGACCATTACCATCATCACCAATCAGTTCATCTATGTAACCCTGATCGTATTCGGAGTGGCGACGATCTTGGCTTTCTATATGGCCAAACGGATGGCTAGTCCTATCGTCCGCATGAATCAGTCGGCGTTGGATTTGGCCAAGGGGCATTACGATGTGCATTTCGAGCCGTCGGAGTTTGAGGAAATCACCGAACTGGCCACGACCCTCAATCACACCGGAAGTGAATTGAAGAAAATGGACGAGTTGCGCCGCGATCTCATCGCCAATGTTTCCCATGACATCAAGACCCCGTTGACCATGATCAAAGCTTATGCGGAAATGATCCGAGATCTTTCCGGAGACAAAAAAGCCAAACGCGACGAACACCTCAATGTTATCCTGGACGAAGTGACACACTTGGACTCTTTAGTCAAAGACATGACCCAACTGACCCAACTTCAATCCAACGTGTTGACCATGCATCAGGAACCTTTTGACCTGGTGGCGCTAACGTATAAAGTCGTTCACTTGATGGAAGGGCTCATCGATGAGCAGGGGATCGAGATCGAGTTCTTCATGCCGGATGAAGTGGACGTCATCGGCGATCGTCTCAAGATTCAGCAAGTCATCTACAACTTCCTGTCCAATGCGATCAAGTTTGTCGGTGATGATAAGAAACTGGTGATCCAGATCCTTTTGGATGAACAGACCGCCCGTTTTGAGATCAGTGATCATGGGATAGGAATCCAACCGGATGAGTTGCAGTACATCTGGGATCGCTACTACAAGATTGATAAACACCATGCCCGTAACCCCGGAGGAACCGGATTGGGCCTCTCGATTGCCAGTGCCATCCTAAAAGCTCACGATACCGATTTTGGTGTTGAAAGTACGCTGGGCGAGGGGAGCACCTTCTGGTTTACCCTCAAACAAGCCAAATAACCGCTCTAATCAAATCCCCTCGGGGATTTTTCTTCTTGTATCACGACGGTTTTCGCCGTATAATCTAGTCCATGATTATCCTTTAGGGGGCATTATGAACGGAACACTGGTCAATGGCATCGCAATTGCGATCGGGGGACTCTTAGGTCTCTTTTTACAACAATCCCTCTTCAAACGACTCAGTGACCGTTTGATGATGGCCATCGGTTTGGTGGTCTTTGTGATCGGACTTCAAGGGGTGATTGCTTATCAGGATCTGCTTATTTTGATCCTCTCCATTGCGATCGGTGCCTATTTTGGGGAAGTGTGGGATCTGGATGGACTCATGAACCGCTTCGGGAAAGCTGCGGAAGCTAAATTCGCCAAAGGATCGGATGGTCGCTTTGCGACTGGGCTGGTCAGTGCGTCACTGCTCTTTGCCGTAGGTGCCATGGCGATCGTCGGATCGCTGGAGAGCGGTTTGCGCGGGGAAGAGACCACCCTTTACGTCAAGTCTCTGCTTGACTTTATCGCCGCCATCGTCTTTGCGTCAACCTTTGGGGTCGGGGTCATCTTCTCGGCCATCCCCGTCATGGTCTACCAAGGCTCGATCACCATCCTGGCGGTCTTTATCGCTCCTTACCTGACTCCGGAGATCATAGCCGACTTAACCGCCGTGGGCTCCTTATGCATCATGGCTTTAGGCACCAACATGATCGGTGCCACTAAGTTCAAAGTGGCCAATCTTTTACCGGCGTTGATTTTGCCGGTGCTCTTGCGCCTGCTTTGGGTTTTCATTGACGGATTATTGCCGTTGTGGTAAACTATCTCCGTTGTCATCCCTTTTTTGGGGTGCAACCGCCTAATCAGGGTTCTCAAGTGTGAGTTCACCACCCGACTTAGCGAGTCTCAACCAGAAAAGGAGGAATGAAATGTACGCAGTCATTGAAACCGGCGGTAAGCAGCTGAAAGTCGAAGTGGGTCAAGCCATTTACGTCGAAAAGCTGGATGTCGCCGAAGGCGAAACGGTCGTCTTCGACAAGGTGCTTGTTGTTTCCAACAAAACCACCAAGTTCGGCGCCCCGTACTTGAAAGACGTCAAAGTCTCAGCCAAAGTTGAAAAACAAGGCAAAGAAAAGAAAATTGTCATCTTCAAGTACAAGCCCAAAAAAGGCTCGACCCGCCGTAAACAAGGCCATCGTCAGCCGTATACCAAACTCGTCATCGAAGCGATCGAGGCTTAACATGGTCACGGTCACCGTCAAATGGAATGAGCAGTCCATCATCGGTCTGCGCGTTGCCGGACACGCCAATTCCGCCGAAGCCGGCCAGGACCTGGTCTGTGCTTCCGTCAGTTCCATCGCCACTGGGGCGCTCAATGCTTTGGATCTCATCGTCCATGACGCCTGCGAGCTGACCCTGGTCAACGGACCCGACCCCCTCATCGACATCAAGGTCAAGCACAATCGGCCCGAGGTTCAACCGATCCTCAGTGCCGTGCTGATCCAACTCAAGACTTTGGCCGAGAGCCAAAGCCGCTACATCCGCATTCAGGAGGTGCAATCATGAAATTTACGTTAAATATCCAGCTCTTTGCGTCCAAGAAGGGCGTCGGCTCGACCAAGAACGGTCGCGACAGTCATTCAAAACGGTTGGGCGCCAAGAAGGCAGACGGTCAATTTGCCTCCGCCGGCTCGATCCTCTACCGCCAACGCGGCACGAAGATCCATCCGGGGGCTAACGTCGGACGCGGGAAAGACGATACCTTGTTCGCTATGGTGAACGGCGTCGTCAAATACGAACGTCTGGGGAAAGACCGCACCAAAGTCTCGGTTTACGAGCAAGCCTAAAAATCCCGTTCAGGGATTTTTTTAACTAGCCATGTTCATCGATCGCGTTAAAATCAAAGTCCGCGCCGGCAAAGGCGGTAACGGCATGACTTCTTTCCGCCGTGAAAAGCACGTGCCGCTGGGCGGTCCCTACGGGGGCGACGGCGGCGATGGCGGCAGCATCATCTTCAAAGTCGACACCAACAAGTCGACCCTTTTGGATTTACGTTACAACAAGCTGATTGACGCCGAAGACGGCGGTAACGGCAATAACAAGAAGTTCCACGGGGCCAAAGGCGGCGACACGATCGTGGCCGTTCCGTTAGGCACCATCATCCGCGACATCAAAAACGATGTCATTCTCGCTGATCTGATCGATGTCGGTCAACAGGTCGTGATCGCCGCTGGCGGAAAAGGCGGACGCGGCAATTTCCACTTCAAAACCAGCCGCAATCCGGCCCCTAATTACAGTGAAAAAGGGGAGCCTGGAGAAGAAAGGGATCTGGAAATCGAACTCAAGCTCTTGGCGGATGCCGGACTGATCGGTTATCCGTCCGTGGGAAAATCCACGTTCCTCTCGGTAGTGTCGAAAGCGACCCCCGAAATCGCCGCCTATCCGTTTACGACCATCGTCCCCAACTTAGGGGTCGTCCAGGTCAAAGACGGCTCTTCGTTTGTCCTAGCGGACCTGCCGGGACTCATCGAAGGAGCTCATCAAGGCAAAGGCTTGGGTCATCAGTTCCTGCGTCACATCGAACGGTGCCGCGTGCTCATCCACCTCATCGACATGGGGGGCGAAGATCACCGCGATCCCGTAGACGACTACAAAGTCGTCAATGACGAACTGGCGCTCTACAAACTGCGTTTGACCGAACGCCCGCAAGTGGTCGTCGCCAACAAAATGGACCTTCCCGCAGCCCAAGAGAACCTCAAGCGCTTCAAAAAGGCCTACCCCGACATCGAAGTCTTTGAAACCGTAACGCTGATTGCGGAAGGCTTGGATCCGGTGCTGTACCGGGTCGCCCAACTCATCCGTGAGACCCCGGATTTCGTGCTCAACGAGACCCGTCAGGAAGAAGTGGTTTACCGTTTCACAGAAACTCCTCCGTTCACCCTGACCCGACTGGGTGAACACCGCTTCATCCTGGAAGGGGATGAGCTCAACCGCGTCTTCCAGATGGCCGAGCTTAAGACCGATGAAGGCGCGCTGCGTTTCGCCCGACGCCTTAAACTGATGGGGGTCGATGAAGCCCTCAAGCGTGCCGAAGCCCAAGAAGGCGACATCATCATGATCAACGATTATCAGTTCCTCTATCGCGAATAACGCCGTCTCTGACGGCGTTTTTCTTTGTGGTATAATAAAGCCATGATTGCGTATCTTCATGGCACCGTGGCCCATATCACTCCGGAATACCTGCTTTTAGACGTTCAGCATGTTGGTTATCGGGTCTATTTCAACCGGCCTGAGAATGTGCATCTCAACCAGCCGGTCACGGTCTATACCTACCATTACATCCGCGAAGACGCAGAAGAACTCTTCGGTTTTTTGGATCCCAAGGAACTGGATCTGTTTGAGAAACTGATCAGTGTCAAAGGCTTAGGCGTCAAGACAGCCCAAGGCATGTTGACGTATTCAACCTTTGACCGTTTGGTCATGGCCATTGAGAATGCCGATGTAGCTGCTTTAAAAGCCATGCCGGGCATCGGAGCCAAAACGGCTTCTCAGGTCATTCTTGATCTTAAAGGGAAACTGGTCCCGGTGGCGAATAAGGAAACCGGAGCAACCAACGATCAAATCAAGGACGCTTTTGAAGGCTTGAAGGCTTTAGGCTATAAAGCCGGTGAACTGAGTGCCATCCAAGGTGAGCTCCTCAAACATCCTGAACTGGATGCTTCAAGCATCATGAAACTGGCCTTACAGTTGTTGGCCACCAAACGAGGGAAATAGATGGAGAGTATCTTAACGCTAAGCGCCGAACATGAAGACGATGAACTGAGTCTGCGTCCGACATCGCTCTCGGAGTATGTCGGTCAACGCGCCATCAAAGACAATCTGCGCGTCTTTATCCAAGCCGCGGCAAAACGTAATGAAGCCATGGACCATGTGCTGCTTTACGGTCCTCCGGGTTTAGGCAAGACCACCCTGGCTCACATCATCGCCAACGAGCTCAACGCCAAGATCAAGATCACCAGCGGTCCCAGCATCGAACGCAGCGGTGACTTGGCCGCCGTTTTAAGCACGCTGGAAGCGGGAGATGTTCTTTTCATCGATGAGATCCACCGCCTCCCTAAAGTCGTTGAGGAAGTCTTGTATCCGGCCATGGAAGATTATTGCATCGATATCGTCGTGGGAAAAGAAGCGACAGTAAGATCCATTCGCTTGGATCTGCCTCCCTTTACCCTGGTTGGGGCAACCACCCGGGCCGGTGAACTGACGTCGCCGCTGCGTGATCGATTCGGAATCGTCGCCAAACTGGATTACTACACCGTGGACGAACTGGCCCAAATCATCCGGAGAACCTCCAAAGTCTTGGGATCGCCCATCGAAGAAGCCGCGGTTCACGAACTGGCCCGACGCTCTCGCGGGACACCACGCATCGCCAATCGTCTGTTTCGCCGGGTGCGTGACTTCGCTCAGGTCAATCATCAGGGGACGATCACCCAAGCCATCTGTGCCGATTCGTTGGATAAACTGCGGGTCGATGATTTGGGACTCGATGAAGTCGACTTGCGGTATCTGAGGGGCATCATCGATCGTTTCAAAGGCGGACCGGTCGGTCTTGAAGCCTTAGCCAGCAGCATTCAGGAAGAAGCAACGACCTTGGAAGACGTGTATGAACCGTATCTGCTTCAGATCGGATTCATCAACCGGACCCCGCGCGGTCGCATCGTTACCGCCAAAGCCTACGATCATCTGGGCATCGCTCATCAGCATTCCTTGTTTGATAAATAAAAAAGCCGAGTTCGGCAGGAGCACACCATGTTTAATTTCCTCAAAGGGTCCGGCATCAGTCAGGACCAAGCTTACAAAGAACTCCAATCCAATCCAGCCATCAAAGTGATCGATGTACGGACCCGCGACGAGTACAAGGGCGGACATATCGCCGGCAGCCTCAATGTCGATGTTTACGGCGCGTTTGCCACCAACATCGCCAAAGCCTGTCCCGATAAAGCTCAGCGCATTTTCATCATCTGTGAAAGCGGAGCCCGGGCGTCCAGTGCCGTCTCCTTCATGAAGAAGGAAGGGTACACCGATGTCCACAGCATCGGCGGCATGGGCAGCTGGCGTTTTCCGACCACCCGCAAATAACTAACCAAGCACTAACTTCGACAACGCTTCCACGCTCTCCAGCACATAGGTGGAAGCGTTTTTCATGTCGTTGACGATTTCGGGTTCCCCGTGCGACCAACCCGCCAGCGCAAAATCGATCCCAAAGGGTTTGACCATATCCAGCCCCATGCGCATATCATCAACCATCAGACAGTCCTTAGGCAACAGCTTCAGAGTCAGTAAGGTGGCCTCGACCGGATACGGGTTGGGTTTGCGTTGGTCGATTCCCAACTCCCATCCAAAAACAAGATCCGGTTCAAAACCGAAATGGGTCAAGTAATCCCGCTTGATCTCGGTACTTTCCGAATGCGAAACGACCACGATTTTTCCGCCTTCTTGGCGATAACGCGTCAAGAGAGCCTTCATCCCATCAAACGGTTCGGGGATGTGTTTTTGCGTATATTGTTTCCAGATGGCATATTCGGTGCTGTGCTCGTCTTTATCGAAATGATAGACCTCATCGATGATCTTTTGAAAGCCCAAGGCATGACACCAATGCAAAAAGGTGGAATAGGGAAGCGGGGGATCCTGGGGTCGCAGTTGACTCAAGGTCTCCAGGAAGGCGGGATAATGGATGTGTCGGGTGCTGTCGAAGACGGTATCGTCATGATCCAGCAGTAGGCAGCGGTATCGAATCATGGTTTCATTGTACCCTTGCGACTGACAGTCCTGCAAGGGTTTGCTATAATGGAACCATGAACATTGCACTCGTGACCGGCGGGACCGGGGGTCACATTTATCCCGCTTTGGCTTTGGCGAAAGCCATTTTGGATCGTGATCCGTCCCATCAGGTCTTTTTTATCGGAAACTCTGACCGGATGGAGGCCACCGAGATTCCTTCAGCAGGCTATCGCTTTTTTGGTTTACCGGCTAAAGGGTTCAGTGGATCATTGATCGCCATCCTCAAAGCGATCGCGGCACTTCAGAAGAGTAGAAAGATGGCGCTTGAGCTGTTGAAGCGCGAGAAACCGGATCTGGTGATCGGGTTTGGCGGATACGTGTGTGTGCCGGTGCTTCAAGCTGCCCATAAACTTCACATCACCACGATGCTGCATGAACAGAATTCCGTGGTCGGACGCGCCAATAAAGTCCTGATTCCCCTTGTCGATGCGATCGTGTGTGATTACGAATCCAATCTTAGTGTGTTTCCCGCAGCCAAAACCCGACGTTTAGGCAATCCCCGCACCTACATGATCACTCAATCCGCCAACCCGCAACCCTTGGTTGAGCGGTATGACTTGGATCCGTCAAAACCAGTCGTTCTATTCGTCATGGGATCGTTGGGCAGCGCGAGTGTGAATGCGCTGATGCCCGGTGTGCTCAAGGCTTTGGATGAGGCGCGGATCCAAGCGGTGTATGTGACCGGAAAACGGCACTATGAAACGTTTAAATCGAGCGTACCTGTCTTAAGTCACATTCGCATCGTCGATTACATCGACCAACTGTGGGCTATGCCTCAAGTGGATCTGATGGTGTGTCGAGGGGGAGCGACCACCGCTGCCGAATTGACGGTCTTAGGCGTTCCTTCCATCATCATTCCCAGCCCGTACGTCCCCAACAATCATCAGTACTACAACGCCAAAGCCCTCTTTGAAGCCCAAGCGAGCGTTCTGATCGAAGAAAAGACAGCTAGCGGTGAACTTATCGTCACCACCATAAAAACGCTTCTTAACGACCCTAAACGGCTCCAATCCATGCGTGAAGCCGCTAAGACCTTGGGGAAACCCCAGGCTGCCCAAGACATGGTCGATTGGATCGAAACCCTCATAAAGCCCTGATATGTCGATGCAACCCTCCGTCGATCAACTGATCCGTGAACGCAAACTCAAACACCAACAACACCTTCGTCGCTTATGGCTGATCCGCGGGCTTTTTACGCTATGGTTGCTTGTTGTGGTAGCCTTGGGAACGATCTATGCGCTGAATCCGCTCAGCCGTGCGCAACGGGTGATCTGGGCCGGGGAATCCCTGCTTTCTCCCTCAGAATTGCGTTCAACAGTTCATTGGACTGATGGGGAGTGGGTCATGCGTTTCGACCCCGTCAGCGTCAAGGAACGCTTGCTGGAACACCCCTTGATTGCGGAGGTGACCCTGTCCCGAAAGGCTTCGAACACGTGGCTGATTTCAATTACTGAACGCCGTTTGATCGGGATGCTGTTGGATGATCAGGGTCAACATTACGTGGCTGAAGACGGATCCCTGATTGCGGTCACTCCAGCGCTTCTTCAACGTAATCTCAGCCTACCGTTGATCTTTGACTTCACCAATGCCGATGAACTGACCCAATTGGCCCTCGAAATTGCCCCACTAAATGATGAAATTTTTGTGAATATTTCGGAAATACACATTAGTCATTACGCGTTCAATCAACCGGTTCTGGTCGTTCACATGCAGGATGGAAACCGTGTTTTTGTGTCGATTTCAGCGCTTTTTCGCTTAAGTGACTACTTTGAAGTCGTACGTAACTCGGGGATCACCCATGCCTGTTTTGAGCTTATCGAAACTGGCGATGCAGTCCCTGTGATCACCTGTCCGAGCGATTGACCTTTACAGAAAAAGCGCTATGATATAAGATACGTAAGCTAAGGAGCGTACTATGTCGATTGAAAAAGTGACCGATTTAGGAAACATTAAGATCTCCGAGGATGCCATCGCCA
>CAINEY010000023.1 GCA_903847945.1 uncultured bacterium
AGATTCAACCCGATCTTGATGGTTTTTGCGGTGCTTGTACACCCCGTCAAGTTGGAGAGAACCAGTAACGTGAGCACAGCTAAGGTTAACAGTTTCTTCATAATACCCTCCTCTTTTAGTGGTAATATGCGTCAATGATAAATGAAAATCCTGTGAAATGCAATCATTTTTTACATCTTTTTTATGTAAATATTTACATTCAATTGATGGGAATGTAAAAACCCGCTTAATGCGGGTTTAAGGTGTTCCTGTGGTTAGAAATGACCAGATATCATCAAAATCGAAGTCGCCCACCGGTTCTGTCTTACCTTCTTCCGGTAAGATCGGATCAGCCCCCGGATATCGGTGACCCATGCCTTCGAGAACACACAAGGTGGCAGGAGTACCGGAATCGGTTTTACGCTCTGTACACAACACCCCGGTTTCTTCCTTGACTGTCGTTACGTTTGGATTAGCCCCCACCAGATCTGCCCAATGATCGATCATGGTTTGGGCACTTTGTGCCACAAACAGCGGACCCAGTCCCGGAAAGCCCAAGCCTTCGCCGCCGTCGATCGGTACCCGATCATCAACACTTCCAATGATGTGCAAGAGCGGGATCGCTCGTTCCGGAGTACAGTCGTCTTCAAGTCCCGGAGGAGCCGCTACCGCAACGGCCGCCAGCCGATCGCTGAGTTCACACGCCAAGCGGTAACTCATGATTGCCCCGTTGGAGAATCCGGTCACGTAGATCCGATCCGGGGCAACGCGGTAATCCTGGATCAATCGATCGATAAGGGCGTTGATGAAGCCGACATCATCGACCAGGTTACGCGCCGCTGTGCCGCAGCAAGATTGTTCTTCCCCGTTGACCATCCATGTTCCGCCGTTCCACGTGTGTAAAGGCAAGGCTCCCGTCCCATCCGGGGCGACGAGCATAAAACCGTACTTGTCCGCGTACTTACGGATCCCATACCGTTCCACATTCTCGGCTTTGCCTCCCCCGCCGTGCAGAAAGAGGACCACGGGAACCGAGGTTTCGTCGCTGAGAGCTTTGGGTGTATACACGATGGCCTTTCGGGATAAGCCATCCCAGGTCATCTTGAGGATCGATTCGTCATTCTGTTGGGTCCATCGTCCGCATCCGCTTATCATAAGCAGAACGGCAATGGCGATTAGTCCGTGTTTTCGCATGCCTTCATTATACAAAAAGAAAACAAACCGTTAACGGTTTGTTTATGGGAATCGTGGTGACCCGTCAGGGACTCGAACCCTGGACCCACTGATTAAGAGTCAGTTGCTCTACCAACTGAGCTAACAGGTCATACCTGGTGGAGGTTAAGGGACTCGAACCCCTGACCCCTTGCGTGTGATGCAAGTGCTCTCCCGGCTGAGCTAAACCTCCACGAGAATCCATCGCCATTTAAGGCTGGTGGTGCTTTTTGATTATACCCCAAGACCCTGGGATATGCAAGCCATTTCAGGGTGTCTACCTCTTGATGCGAGGCACACATCTCCGTATAATGAAACCAACACAAAGGAGTCTTCCATGAAAGCAAATGTCGGGGTTAAAGATGCTGCCGTCCGTTACTTCATCGCTGCGCTGCTGATTGCAATCGGTGCTTATCTTCCGAAAGACAATCCGGTCTCATTACCGCTGATCGGGGTTGGCGTGGCCTTGGGCGTAACGGCCTACTTGAAGTTCTGTCCGTTGTATGCGCTCTTCCGCATCAACACCTGTCCTTTCGATCAAAAGAAATAAGAAGCGAACCACGGTTCGCTTTTTACTTGCTGAGATTTTCAAGAAACCGCGCTTTGGGAAAGGAGAAGGTCGAAGGTTTCCCTTCCCAGAATCCGTCATGGGGTTGACGCGGTAGCACATGAAGATGGAAGTGAGTACCTTCATCCTTGAGGAGTCCGTTATTGAGAATATAGGTGACATCCAATGAGGGATCGGTCGCTTTGATCACTTGAAGCAATTGGAGCTGTAACGCCATCAACTCGTCAAGCTCTATGGAGTTCAACTCACTCAACGATTCATGATGGGGTTTTGAAAGAATCAACAGGTGTCCATCCCGCATCGGGGCAATGTCCCAAACCAACGCGAAGTGCGTCGTTTCATGGATCCACGCTTGATGCTTTACCAACTCACAGAACACACAGGATAAAGGCATACGTTTCCTTTAAACATCGCTTAGCGATGAGACCGGTAATGGTGACCCGTACGGGATTCGAACCCGTGAATGGAAGCGTGAGGGGCTTCTGAGTTGACCGTTTCTCCAACGGGCCTTGTCCCTATTATACCTTAAAAAGAAAGACAAGCCGTGAGGCTTGTCTTGCGTTTGCACTTGGTGACCCGTACGGGGTTCGAACCCGTGAATGTTTGCGTGAAAGGCAAATGAGTTAACCGTTTCTCCAACGGGCCACAATGGCGCCTAAAGTAGGATTCGAACCTACGACCAACCGGTTAACAGCCGGTTG
>CAINEY010000024.1 GCA_903847945.1 uncultured bacterium
AGAAATCAAAGGAGATTAGCCCACCATGAGCACCTTAACCATTACCAATTTACACGTCGAGATCGCCGGAAAAGAAATCCTCAAAGGCCTCGACTTGACCGTTTCCGCCGGCGAGATCCACGCCTTGATGGGTCCCAACGGTAACGGGAAATCTACCCTCTTGGCGGCCATCATGGGTCATCCGGCTTACACCGTGACCCAAGGCACCATCGAGTTTGACGGTGAAAACGTCCTCGAGATGGAAGTCAACGAACGTGCCAAAGCCGGTTTGTTTTTAGGCATGCAGTACCCGCAGGAAGTGGCCGGAGTCACCAATTCCGACTTCATGAAAGCCGCACTCAATGCGCGCAGAGACAGTGCCATTCCCATTTTTACGTTTATCCGTCAGTTGGATAAGGCCATTGCGGCGCTTCAGATGAAATCCGACTTGGCACATCGCTATGTCAACGAAGGCTTCTCGGGCGGTGAGAAGAAACGCAATGAGATCCTGCAAATGATCCTCTTGGAACCCAAGTTGGCCATGCTGGATGAAATCGACAGCGGACTCGACGTCGATGCGATGAAGATCGTGGCCCAAGCCATTCTCGATCAACAAGTCAAATCGCAGATGGGGCTTCTGATCGTCTCCCACTATGAACGTTTCTATCAGTTGATTCCGCCGACGCATGTCCACATTCTCTTGGATGGACGCATTGTCTTGTCGGGCGATGCGGATCTGGTCAATCGCATCGATAAAGAAGGCTACGACTGGGTTGCTAAAGAATACGGTGTCGCCATCGTCAAAGAAGCCAAGACTCGTCCGGTTACGTCGACCACCATCGGCACCTGTGCCGTGAAAGAACGGGGCATGCAATAATGGTGACCCTACAGGAAGGTAAAAACGAGCTCGTTTTAAGCCAGGACCTGCAGATCACCACCCAAAAAGGCCTTCAATCCTTTTTGGTCTTGCGCATCAATGATGCCTTAAGCACCACCCTGCAGGTTCATGTCGCTAAAGACAGTCAACTTACGTTGTTTTGTTTGAATCAAAGCACCGAGTTGACCCTCGATGAAGTCTACACCCTCGATCACGACGCAAAACTGGAGCTTGCTTACGGCGATTTCAGTGTCGGAAAAGCGACACGCAACGTGACCGTCAATCTGATCGGAACCGGGGCGGAAATCACGCTCAACTCGGCAGCGCTGATCTCTCAAGAGAGCAACATTTCTTATCGTTTCAACCACAAGAATCGGCACACGGCCGGTCAGATGAATAACTTTGCTGTCCTCTCGGAAGGCGGATCGATGATGCTGAAAGCCATCGGTCACATTGAATCCAATGCGGCTACCAGCGAAACCCATCAGACCACCCGGGTGCTTAACCTTAAAGGCTCGAAGAAAGCCACGGTTTTTCCTTACCTCATCATCGACAACAACGATGTTCAGGCTTCCCACGCGGAAAGCACGGGACAAATGGATGATGATCACTTGTATTACCTTCAATCGCGCGGCTTATCCGCGGATCAAGCGGTTCGACTGCTGGTCAAAGGTTATCTGTCCAGTGTGACTGAAAGTATTCAGGATGAAGCCCTTAAGGCCCTGATCTTGGAAGAGATCGACCGGAAAGTCGATGCGGTATGTTAGACACGGCTCGCATCCGTCAGGATTTCCCTGTCCTTCGTAAAACCGATTGCGGTGAACTCGGGATCTACTTTGACAATGCGGCAACCACCTACAAACCCCAAACGGTGATCGATGCGGTGATGGCGTATTACACGGAGGGATCCGTCAATATCCATCGCGGCGAATACGATCGTTCGTTTGCGATTTCCGAAGCCTATGACGCGGCCCGAGCCAAAGTCGCTCGCTTCATCCACGCCGATCCCCATGAAATCATCTTCACCTCCGGAGCGACCGCTTCGATGAATCTGATTGCGATGGGGTATGCGGAAGCGGTGCTTCAACCGGACGATGTGATCCTGACCCTGGAAAGCGAGCATGCCTCCAGTTTGTTGCCTTTGATGCGGGTGGCTTCAAAAACCGGAGCCCGTATCGAATATATTCCGCTATTGGATGGCGGACGTTTCGATCTTGAAGCGTACAAGAACGCCTTGCACGATCGGGTCAAACTGGTCGCCGTAGCGCACGTATCCAATGTTCTTGGCTACATTTTGCCCATCGCCGAAATGGCTAGACTGGCGCATTCGGTCGGTGCCGTGATCTGTGTCGACGGAGCCCAATCGGTTCCGCATCTAAAAACGGACGTGACCGGATGGGACATCGACTTCTTGTCGTTCTCCTCGCATAAGATGCTGGGTCCTACCGGTTTAGGCATCCTTTATGGGAAAAAAGCCCTCTTGGATCAGATGGATCCGGTGCTTTTAGGCGGCGGCAGTAATGCCCGCTTCGACCGTACCGGTCAACTCGTCCTTAAAGGAACACCCTATAAATTTGAATCCGGAACCCCGGCGATCGAAGCTGTCTTGGGTCTATCTGCTGCCATCGATTACCTAGAAGGTTTAGGGATGGATGCCATCTATGAAGCGGAACACGCTTTAAAAGCTCGAATGGTTCAAGGACTTTCAACCTTGGATCACATCGTGCTCTATAACGCCGATGCCCCGACCGGGATCGTCACCTTCAATGTGAAGGGGATACCAGCCCAGGATGTGGCCTTTTACCTCAACGCCAACGGCATCATGGTTCGCTCGGGCAATCACTGTGCCAAGGTCTTGGTCGATGTGATCCATACCCCGGATACCGTAAGAGCTTCCCTGGCTTTCTACAACACTCCCGCAGAAGTCGATCGCTTGATCGACGTCCTGCGTTCCGTCACGCTGGAAGCGTGCATTGCCGTCACCATCGCTTAGGAGCACCCCATGAACGATTACCTCAACGACCCGCGCATTCACCGTGAGATCATCATGGATCACTACCAACACCCCCATAACCGCCGTTTAAGCGAGGATCCGTCCTACCTCAAGGCGCACATGGCGTCTGAATCCTGCATCGATGACCTTACAGTCATGATGAAGATTGAGAATGGGAAGATCGTCGATGTGTGTTTCGATGGGGTCGGGTGTACCGTCTCCACCGCTTCCACCTCCATTCTCACCACGCTAACCTTGGGAAAGAGTGTCGACGAAGCCAAGGCCATTATCGCGCAGTACTATACGATGATCGACCTCAAACCCTTTGACGGGGAAGTTCTTCAAGAAGCCGTGGCCTTCCAAAACGTCGGCAAACAAGCCAACCGCATCAACTGCGCCACCATCGGCGCCAAAGCCATCCTTCAGATGATCCATGAAAAGGAGCACCATGACGAAAAATAACGCCTTGCCGTCGCAAGACTATCAGTTTGGTTTCCACGACAAAGACGTCAGCGTCTTTAAGACCAAGAAGGGGATCAACCCCGACATCATCCGGGAAATCTCTGCCATTAAAGGCGAACCCGCCTGGATGACTGAATTCCGTTTGAAATCGTACGAGACCTTCATGGCTAAACCCATGCCCAACTGGGGACCGGATTTGTCGTCCATCGATTTCGACGAGTACACCTATTACATCCGTCCTTCCGATCGTCAAACCAACAAATGGGAAGACGTTCCGGAAGAAATCAAGAACACCTTTGATCGTTTAGGGATCCCCGAAGCCGAAAAGAAATTCTTGGCCGGGGTCGCCACCCAGTACGAATCCGAAGTGGTTTATCATAACATGCTGGAAGAAGTCGAAGCCAAAGGCGTCATCTTTACTGATACCGACAGCGGCTTACGCAATCATCCGGAGATCTTCAAGAAGTACTTTGGAACGGTTGTACCCTTTAGAGACAACAAGTTTGCGGCCCTCAACAGTGCCGTTTGGTCCGGAGGATCCTTCATCTATGTTCCGCCCGGCGTCAAACTCGAAAAACCGTTACAGTCGTATTTCCGAATCAACTCCGAACAGATGGGGCAGTTCGAACGGACCCTCATCGTGGTCGATGAAGGGGCGGATGTCCACTATGTGGAAGGCTGTACCGCTCCGACCTACTCCAAAGACTCCCTGCATGCGGCCGTCGTCGAGATCGTCGTCGCCAAGAACGCCAAGTGCCGGTATACGACCATTCAGAACTGGTCGACCAATGTCCTTAACCTGGTCACCAAACGCGCCAAAGTGTATGATCACGGGGTCATGGAGTGGATCGACGGCAACATCGGGTCGCACATTACGATGAAGTACCCCAGCGTGATGTTATTGGGGCCGTACGCTAAAGGCATGACCATTTCGATTGCTGTGGCCTCTTCCATCAAACAAGTCCTGGATGCCGGAGCTAAGATGATCCATTTGGCGCCGCACACCTCCTCTAACATCATCTCCAAATCGGTGGCGCGTAACGGCGGGGAAGTCAACTACCGCGGCATGGTCCAACATTCCGACCAAGCCATCGGAGCCCGTTCCAAAATCGAGTGCGATACGCTCTTGATGGATGAACGCAGCCGTTCCGATACCTTACCCACCAACGTCTCCAATAACCCCACCTCCACGATTGAACACGAAGCCACGGTCTCCAAGGTCTCCGAAGAACAACTCTTCTACCTCATGAGCCGCGGTCTCAACAAGTCGCAAGCCTTGGAAACGATCGTCATGGGCTTCCTGGAACCCTTCACCCGCGAGTTGCCGATGGAATATGCCGTCGAACTCAACAACCTCATGAAGATGGAGATGGAAGGCTCCGTCGGTTAAGATGACCAAAGCTGCTCTTCGCACGCTTCACCTCAGTCGCCGCAAAGCGCTCAGTGATGCTGAGAAACGGGCAGCTTTTTCCGTGATCACGGAAAAAGCCTGTGCCCGTTTAGCGCCTTACGATTCGATCGGGATCTACGTTTCGGTCGGGGATGAAGTCGATACTCACGCGATCATCCGTTGGGCACTCGCTCACGGTAAACGGGTCAGTGTTCCCAAAGTCGTTGAAGGCTCGCTTCGGTTTATTGAGATCCACGCCTTGGAGGACTGTGTTCACGCCAAGTTTGGGCTCTTAGAACCGTTCAGTTCCATCGCCGCCAGTGAGCCGCAGATCCACGTCGTTCCGATGCTGGCGTTCAATCAACGACGCTATCGCTTAGGTTACGGTAAAGGCTTCTACGATGCCTACTTGAAACACTACTCAGGAATGACCCTGGGCCTGTGTTTTGCGGACGATGAAGAACCTGACTTAATGGAAGATCCCTGGGATGTGCCGTTGAATGAAATACTTTCTGAAAGATGATTTCACACACTTTCACACAAAACTGCGATAGCACTGACACATTGACTTTGTAAGATGTCTTTGCAAGATAAATCTTGCCTGATCGGTTTCTCTTCTCAACCACAATAACCCTTTATCGATCAGAAACCCTTTCCCCTTTTTAGTAGAAAAGAGCCGCTCCCCCCGGCTTTTTTCTTTCTCAGAAATAACCCTCTTTTTCATCGTCTTGACAAGCCCTAACGTGAGGGTATACTGAGGGTAAGCCCGAAAGGGCGAGCGATGCGTCTCCGGTTCGTCACTATCCCCCCACCCAGACAGACGTCCCGGATCGATTCATCGCTTTCTTGTGGAACCCATGAACCTACTTGGCTACTTCGACGATCATCGCTATGAACCTCAACCCATTGAAGAGATCCGCTTTACTTCGCGGGTTTTTTTGCGTAATGAAAAAGGCCAGATTGCTTTCTTAGCCATTGAAGGTGAAGACTTCTTCGGACTGCGCCATCACTTGGAAAGCCCGGGAGGCGGGGTCGAGGCCAATGAAACCTTCGTTGAGGCCGCCCATCGCGAAATGATGGAGGAACTGGGAGCGACTGCCTCCAGCCTCACACTGTTGGGGTGTGTCATCGATCGCTACCACTTGATCCACCGCATGACCTTCAGTGTGTATTTTGAAGCGACTTTGGATCAGCTCTATTCATCGACTCAACGCACGGAAGAAGAAACCCTCCTCATTGCCGATGTGGTGTGGTTGAGTGAAATGGAAGCCCTCAAGCGTTTATCCCAATCCAAAAATGCGGTGGATGAGCTCATCCACCGCCGGGAGTTGTGTGCGTTAACCGCGCTTTTGAAACGCCATGAAGAGGGGCGCTAGCGGCTCATCGTACGTATACGCATCCATAACGGATAAGTTTGGATGCGCGCTCAGATAAGCCACAGCCTGAAGGGTTTCATCCAATCCGCCCGGATGGCCCCGATAACCCGTGATCAACAGATGGCCGCGATCCTTCAGGAGAGGGATGGCGGCTTTTAATGCGTCCAATGTCGATGAGGTTTGGGTGATGATGGACGGATTTCCATGAGGCAGATAACCCAGATTGAAGACGATCAGATCCATGGTTTGGACATGCTTGGCCAGGTTGGCGTGCGAATCCAACACGAGGGTGACGTTCGTTAGCCCATTAATGCGTTGACGCGTCGCTTCGATGGCTTGGGGTTGAATATCGAAGGCGATGACCGCTTTGGCCCGTTGCGCCAGATACAATGTGTCGTAACCGTTTCCGGCTGTCCCATCGACGGCGATCATGTCTTTGGCCAGCACTTTATCAATGAAGCGATGGGCGTGAGTGGTGATGTGTTCGCGGGTCATGCGAGATCTCCTTGGACGACATTCCAACGGGCCATCTTCTTGTCGATTCCATTGAGAACCGAGGTTTTGTTGGATGCCCACTGAGGGGCCAACACTTCGCCCTCTTCGCCATCACCGGTCAGACGCAAAATGACGATATCGGCAGGAAGCAGCTGAAGCTGATGAATGACCAGATTCTCATACTCGTTTTGATCCAGCAACTCAAACGGTTGACGTTGATAATCCCGCCCCAGTTTCGTGTTCTTCAACACATTCAACATGTGGATCTTGACGCCATACGGGTGAAGCTTGGCCACGGCTTGGATCGTTTCGATCATCATGGCTTTGGTTTCGGTGGGATAGCCGTTCAACACGTGGATCACGGTTAAGAGGTTTTCTTTCTGTAATCGCTCCATCATCGTGATGAACTGGGCGGTCGTATGACCGCGGTTCATGTGGGTAGCGGTGGTGTCGTGGATGCTTTGAAGACCTAACTCCAAGAAAATGGGCTTGCGTTGATTGAGCGATTCGAGGTAGGTGATAATGGCTTCATCCAAAGCATCCACGCGAGTCGCGATGGCTAAAGCTACGACCTCATCCATCGCCACAAACGGCTCAAAGAAGCCTTTAAGGGTTTCCAGGGGGGCATAGGTGTTTGTGTAAGCCTGGAAGTACGCGATAGTCTTGGTGGCACCCAGCCACTTGCGTTGCATCATGGCCTTCCCTTGATGATATTGCGTCATCAGATCGTCCAAGGGACTTCCCGCAAACTCGCCGGAACCTTGGGCATTGCAGAAACTGCATCCGCCGGTGCCACAGGTTCCATCGCGATTGGGACAACTGAGTCCGGTATTAAGCGGGATCCGTAACACTTTCTCCCCAAAGCGACGCCTGAGGTCGGCGTTGAAGGTCGTGTAGCGCTTGTTGTCGAGGGAAAAGGGCCTTGGCTTCATGGCAATATTCTATCACACCTTGACTTTCCACACGGGTTTAGCGTATGCTTAATCCACAGGCATTGACAGACCTCAGTACGTCATTCTTTCTGTAGTAGCGACCCGGAAGTGGTGAAAGCCGGGCAGAACCTGACTGAACCTCAGTCTCGAGCCGGATCGACCAAATCGATCCCGGATTCCCCGTTACCGGACTTAAGAACAAACAAAGGTGGTACCACGGCTATGCCGTCCTTGGGCTGCCTTTTTTCGTTGAAAGGAGCTTTTATGAATCATCGCGAGATCGAAGCCAAATGGCAAGCCTACTGGGACACCCACGAAACCTTCAAGTGCGATCCCTGGGACTTTAAGAAACCCAAAGCCTACATCCTGGATATGTTTCCGTACCCTTCGGGAAACGGATTACACGTCGGTCATCCGGAAGGGTATACGGCCACCGACATCATCAGCCGCATGAAACGCATGCAGGGGTTTAACGTCCTGCATCCGATGGGTTGGGATGCTTTTGGATTGCCCGCTGAACAGCACGCCCTCAACACCGGACATCATCCGGCTGGTTTTACCCAACAAAACATCGCCAACTTCAAACGTCAAATCAAGTCCTTGGGCTTATCCTACGACTGGTCCAAAGAACTCTCAACGACGGATCCCGGTTACTACAAGTGGACCCAATGGATCTTCATCCAGCTCTACAAACAGGGCTTGGCTTATGTCGATGAGATCCCCGTTAACTGGTGTCCGGAACTGGGCACAGTGTTAGCCAACGAAGAAGTCATCGACGGGAAGAGCGAACGCGGGAATTTCCCGGTGTATCGCGTTCCCATGCGTCAATGGGTCTTGCGCATTACCAAGTACGCAGAGCGCCTCTTGGAGGACTTAGAACTGGTCGATTGGCCGGTGTCCACCAAGGAAATGCAGATCAACTGGATCGGGAAGTCCACCGGAGCCAACGTGATCTTTAAGATCGCCGACACGGACAAGGAATTCACGGTCTTTACGACCCGTCCGGATACCCTGTTTGGGGCCACGTATTGCGTCTTGGCGCCTGAACATCCTTTCGTCAAAACTATCACCACACCGGCTCAAAAGGCCGAAATCGAAGCATATATTGCGGCTTGTGCCACCAAGAGCGACCTGCAACGTACGGAACTGAATAAAGAAAAGACCGGGGTCTTTACCGGGGCTTACGCCATCAACCCGGTCAATCAGGAACGCGTTCCCATCTGGATCGCCGACTACGTGTTGGCCTCCTATGGAACCGGGGCCATCATGGCCGTTCCGGGTCACGATCAGCGCGATTACGAGTTCGCCAAGAAGTTCAACTTGAAGATCGTTGAAGTGCTTCAAGGCGGCGATCTCTCGGTCGAAGCCTTTGTGGGGGATGGGCCGCACGTCAACAGCGGTTTCCTCAACGGCTTAGGCAAAGAAGACGGCATCGCGGCGATGAACGACTGGTTGAAACAGCAGGGTGTCGGTGAACCCAAAGTCACCTACAAACTGCGCGACTGGCTCTTCTCGCGTCAGCGCTACTGGGGCGAACCGATTCCCATCATCTTGATGGAGGATGGGACCCAACGCACCGTCGACATCGACGAATTACCGCTGGAACTCCCGGAAGTCGACAACTACAAGCCTTCCTCAACCGGCGAGTCGCCTTTGGCGCATGCCGGTAGCTGGCTGGATGTGGTGGTGGATGGACAACGCGGCAAGCGGGAAACCAATACGATGCCGCAATGGGCGGGAAGTTGTTGGTATTACCTGCGTTATCTCGATCCGAAGAACACCGAAGCCATTGCCGATCCGGAACTCTTAAAACACTGGTTACCGGTCGATCTGTACGTTGGTGGCGCCGAACACGCCGTGCTGCACCTCTTGTATGCCCGATTCTGGCACAAGGTGCTCTACGATATCGGGGTGGTTCCCACCAAAGAACCCTTCGCCAAGCTTTTCCACCAAGGCATGATCTTAGGTGAAAACGGCGAGAAGATGTCCAAATCGCGCGGAAACGTCATCAATCCCGATGACATCGTGGAAAGTCATGGGGCTGATGCCTTACGGGTCTATGAGATGTTTATGGGACCCCTGGAGGCTGCTTTACCTTGGAGTACCACCGGTCTGGATGGAACCCGCAAATGGCTGGATCGTGTCGTGCGCTGCTTTACCGAACTCGACAAGCTAAATGAAGTCAACGATCACAGCCTCGACAAAAGCTATCACTACACGGTCAAGAAGGTCACCGCGGACATCGAGTCGCTCAACTTTAATACAGCGATCGCTCAGATGATGATCTTCATCAACGACTGCTATAAGGCACCGTCGATTTACAAACCCTATGCCATCGGATTCATTCAGCTCTTCGCGTGTTTCGCACCACACTTCGGCGAAGAACTCTTCGAACAAGTCACCGGTAAATCCGGCATCAGCTATGAACCCTGGCCGACCTACGATGAAGCCTTCCTGAAGGAAGATACTGTCGAGATCGTCCTGCAGGTCAACGGGAAAGTGCGCTCCAAAGCCATGGTCGCCGTGAACACTGGAGCGGCTGAATTGGAAGCCATTGCCCGTCAGGATGCGACGATCCAAAGCTATCTGGCTTCCGTGACCGTGCTCAAAGTGATTGCGGTTCCCAATAAGCTCGTCAACTTCGTCGTCAAGTAAACAGAACCCGCCATTGGCGGGTTTTAGTTTGTTCTTAGTGTAATAACCAGGAAGTCCGGATCGGCAAAGAGCCGGGCTTTGAGTTGATCGACCCCAACTCCCGATGAGACGATCAGGGTCGTCTCGTCAATGATCGTTTGTCCTTTGAGTAAAGGATGGTTCGAGGTGACCAGGGAACCCAGGAAGGGAAGCACGATTTGTCCCCCATGCGTCTTTCCGGCGACCAGCACATCCACTTTGCCCGCCCAGGTGTTGATCAGCGATGGATCGTGCGCAAAGCCGATCGTGTAGACGCTGGAATCGGCCAAACTGATCGACGTGGTCGCATCCAGTCCGATGAAGCGGATGAAGTCATCCCCGTAGGCGTGAATCTCCAAAGCTTGATTATTGAGGATTTCGAAACCGGCAGCCATCCACAAGGCTTCCAGTTCTAACTGGTGCACGGTCTCGGCTTCCGAAAGGATCGCAAACTGACCCAAGGGAGCATCCAAGGCTAGAAGCCGGTCGATGAGTTTCTGACGGCTTTCGCTAGTCAGCGTGTCGTAATACGCTTCATTTGCCAGATCTCCGCCGAACACGATCACATCCGGATCCTGGGTTTGGATGGCTTGGATCACGCGATTGGCGTAGGCATCGCCCAGATTCATCCAGTGCGTATCGCTGAAGTAGACGATGGTCAACTCGTCGAAGTCGCTGGGAATCTGATCAGACTGCAGGTTGACGATGACCGGTTTGATTCGAGTCAATGACCAGATCGTCGCATCCACGCCCAAAAGACCCACAGCCAAGAGTCCAAGGATGATCAAGAGGGTAAGACGACGCGGTTTCATACGGGTTCATTTTAACATACCCTTGACATCGTGTGAAAAGGGGTATAATGAAACCGTCAAAGGAGAACAACCATGCGTCGATTTATCGGGTTTTTCTTGGTCGTCTTAGGGGGCATCATGATTGCGGAACAGCTCAAGCTCTTGGGGGATGTGAAGCTGTGGGATTTCCTGTGGCCCGCGTTTTTGATTTTCTTAGGGGTGTCCAGTTTAGTTAAGCACGGAACCCTGCGCATCATCAGTACCACGCTGATCCTCATCGGAGGATTCTACCTTTTGAAGGCGTTTAAGATCGAATGGTTTGCGGATAAGGATCTGCCGTTCTTTGCGTTGATCCTGGCCCTCTTTGGGTTATCGCTGATCTTTGGAAAGCGTCGTCGTCCGTATGTGATTGCGCCATCCGGTGTGCATGTGACCTCCACCAACCAGCGTGAGTTCACCAGTGTCATGGGCGGACTGGATGAGAAAGTCATCAATCCGGACTTCAAAGGTTGTGAAATCACCGCGGTCATGGGCAGTGCCGAAGTCGACTTAAGTGAGATCGTCCTCCAACAGGACAGTGCCGACATCGAAATCACCGCCATCATGGGTGGGGTCGAAGTGACCTTACCGCGCGGTTATCGTCTGGATATCTCCGGTACGCCGATCATGGGCGGGTACGAATGCACCAACCCGGGCGATCCCAGTTCCCCCAAGACCCTGCGGGTGCGTTACACCTCGGTCATGGGCGGCATCGAAATTCGCTAAACAAAAAACCCGACGTTGAGTCGGGTTTTTCTTAGGTGGTTTTGGGTCGCGGTTGCATCGCGGCCTTTTGATTGAGGATGACCGGGATGACAATTGGATTGCGACGGGTCTTTTGGTAGAGGTAGGGCTCTAGCGATGAACGCACCGCATTCTTCAAATCATTGAAGGTGACTTTGTTTTGCATCGTCTTCTTTAAGGATTCATAGACGATGAGTTCGGCATCCTTCAACAACGCCTGATTCTCTTTGAGGTGCACGAAGCCGCGGGAGACCACGGACGGACGACAGAGGATCTTGTTGTAGCGGGAATCGATGGAGACGATGACGGCCACCATCCCGTTATCGCCCAGGATCTTACGATCTTTGAGCACGGAAGTCGATAAGCCCGACGCGTCATTCCCATCGACATAAATGTCATCGGCTTCGATGCGCATGTCGGAGAAGAAGACTTCTTCATTGCGCAGGATGAGCGGATCGCCGTTAGCCACGATGAAGATGTTTTCTTCGGGGACCCCGGTTTCCATGGCGGTCTTGGCATGCGTCTTCAGCATTTTGTATTCCCCGTGCATCGGCATGAAGTACTTGGGCTTGATCAGCTGCAGCATCAGTTTCTGCTCTTCTTTGGACGCGTGTCCCGTCGTGTGCAGCGAGTTGAGCAGGGAATTGGTCAAGACGTTGGCTCCGGCCCGTGTCAGCATGTTGATGATCTTGTAGACACTGATGGCGTTGCCCGGAATCGGCGACGAGGAGAAGACCACGGTATCGCCCGGGATGATGCGGATGTTGCGGTGGGTTCCACCGGCGATGCGCGAGAGCGCGGCCAAGGGTTCACCTTGACTGCCGGTCACCAGGATGCACAGCTTGTTGGCCGGGAAGTTTTGGATCTGGCTGGGTTCGATGAAGTGTTGGTCGGCGGTTTCGATGTGGCCGTACTTCTTACCGATGGCGACCACGTTTTCCATGGATCGGCCAAACACCACGATCTTACGACCCGTCGCTACGGCCGCATCGATGATTTGACGCACACGGTAAACGTTGGAGGCAAAGGTGGCTACGATGAGGCGGCCTTGCGTCTTGCGGGCGGTATCCAGAAGGGACTGAGCCACTTCTTTCTCACTGATGGAGAACCCGCTGACGGACGAGTTGGTGGAATCGCTCATCAGGAGCGTGACGCCGATCTGGCCGATGTAAGCCATCTTCTGATAATCGGCGTTGACCCCGACCGGGGTCAAGTCGAACTTGAAGTCACCCGTTTCGACGATGCGTCCGTTGGGTGTATTGATCAAGACGCCTAAGGTATCGGGAATGGAGTGGGTCGTGTTGAAGAACCCGACTTTGAAGTGCTGGGTCTCCACCTTCGAACTCTCATCGATGATTTCGATCTCGGCTCTGAGGTGGCGGTGTTCATCGAGTTTCTTTTGGATGAGGGCTGCCGCAAAGCGCGGGGCGTAAATTCGGGGAATCTTCACGCTCTTGAGTAAGAACGGAATGCCTCCGATGTGGTCTTCATGACCGTGAGTAATGATCAGCGCTTTGATGCGGTGAACGTTGCGTTGAAGGTAGCTGTAGTCGGGGATCACATAGTCCACGCCCAAGAGGCTTTCTTCAGGGAAGCGGACACCGGCATCAACGATGAGGATCTCATCGCCGTGCTCAAAACAATACATGTTCTTGCCGACTTCGCCGAGTCCGCCCAAGGCATAGACCAAGGTATCGGTGGCTTTGTCAAACGTCGTTTGACGGGTGGTATTCGTCGTCATAATTTTCTCCTAATCGATGAGGATCAGATTCGGAGTTTGCTCCCACGGATTCGTTTTGTTGATGCGATCGTAGAAGAGCACCCCATGAAGGTGATCGATTTCGTGTTGCAAGACAACGGCTGCATAGCCGTCTTCTTTGATGATGACATCCTTTTGATCGAGGATGTCGTAGGCTCTAACCGTAATGCGGGCATGGCGAAGCACATAACCCGGATGCGGTTCTTCAACGCTCAGGCAGCCTTCGCCAGTGGCTAAGGTGCTGTTTTGAATGGAATGGGCAATGATCTTGGGATTGGCCAAAAGGTAAACCGCGGGTTCGCCTTCTTCCTGATCGACCATGACCATGATGATGTGAACGAACTCGCCCACTTGCGGGGCGGCCAATCCAACGGCCGGACGCAGGTTATATTTTTCCGCTTTTTCTTCTTCGCGACTGTCTTTGACGTAGCGCAACATACGTTTGGCTAAGGCCAAATGCTTGGCTGAAAGCGGGGTTTTGATCGGTTGCGACGAATTGCGCAACCGGGGATCGGTGTCTTTAAGGATGGTGTCGTATGTAATTCTCATTGAAAAAACCTTTCTGTTTCAGCGGATGATGTGTGACAACCCGACATGACAGACCTATTATACAGAAAACGAACACATTTACAAGTCGAATTCTTCTGACTTCATTATAGACCTTATTTCTTTTGATACAATGAGAATGCATGAAAACCTCCGTCAATCTTCACTTGCCCAAAGGGCGTGACATGGGCCTTCAGTTGGCCATGATCGGCCTCATGGCCATTGGACTCCTCATGAGTGTTTCGGCGTCGATGACTACCGATGTCGAGTTATCCACACTGGCCATCAACTTCCTCAAACAACTGGTGTTTTTGCTCCTGGGCTACGTCGGCTATGCGCTCTTTAGCCGTTACTTCTCCCTAGAAGTGCTTAAAGCGTGGATCTTTCCCTTGCTCATCGTTTCGGGGATCTTCTTACTCTTAACGCTCTTGTTTCCGGAAGTCAACGGAGCCCGGGCCTGGATCAAGTTCAATCTGCCCTTTATCGATGTGACCCTCCAACCCAGTGAATTCGTCAAAGTGATCACAGTTCTGGCGTTGGCTCTTTACCTTGGAGACATCAAAGTCAAGGCATCCGCGTCGACTTTACTCAAGATCCCGGTCTTTGTGATCGGGGCTTATTTCCTCATCATCGCGGTGCTTCAGTCCGACTTGGGATCCTCCTTGGTGCTGGTCATCATGGCGGTTCTGGTGTTTCTGTTGGCATCGCATCCGGCGTTGGCGAAGTTTCAATGGCTGGCCTTTGCCCTGTTGGTGATCGGGTTGATAGCGGTGGGATTTTTGTTGACGGAAGGAGGCCTGGCCTTCTTAAAGAACCTCAACATTCTCAAAGACTACCAACTGGCGCGTTTTGAGAACACCGTCGATCCTTTCATCAATCGTTACGGTACCGGTTACCAACTCGTCTCTTCCTTGATGGCGTTTGTGAAAGGGGATTGGTTCGGGGTTGGACTCGGCATGAGCCTTCAAAAGTACGGTTACTTGCCGGCCGCTCAAACGGACTTTATCCTGGCGGTCATTGCGGAAGAACTGGGTTTTCTTGGCGTGCTCGTGGTGGCCGGATTAACGCTCTTCATCATCGTGACACTCTTACGTTATGCCTTTAAAGCGAAAACCGATCGCCCGCGCATGGTCTTGGCCGGGATTGCCTACTATCTCCTTATTCATTTCATCTTTAATGTGGGTGGAGTCACCGCCCTCTTACCCTTGACCGGAGTTCCGCTTCTTCTGATCAGTTCCGGAGGATCCAGTACCCTGTCGATCATGATGGCGTTAGGCATCGCTCAACGCATGATCATCGATCAGAAGGCTTCGGAGGACGAATGAGGATCATCGCCGGAAAGTACCGTTCCCGTGTCTTAAAATCGGTGGAAGGACAAAACACGCGTCCCACCTTGGATAAGGTGAAGGAAGCCACATTCATGCGTTTGATGCCCATGATCGAAGAGTCGTCCGTGCTCGATCTGTTTGCGGGAACTGGAGCTATTGGCTTGGAAGCCCTCTCGAGGGGAGCCAAGCATGCCGTACTGGTGGATGGCTCCAAAGCCGCCATTGCGGTCATTCATGAGAATGTCGAGACCTTGAAAGCCCAGGATCAGTGCACGATCCTGCGGATGGATGCCTTGGATGCGTTAAGGTACCTCTCCAATCATGGCTTTCAGTTTGATCTGGTGTATTTAGACCCGCCCTATGGTAAAGTGGAGATAGGCCCGATCGTGGAGCGCTTGGTGGAATTCAAACTCTTGAATCCGGAAGCCATCGTGATCCATGAGACTGTAGTTAAAACCGAACCCATCCTGCATCCTGGCTTAACCTTTAATCAAACTTACACCTACGGCACCGTGTGCCTGCACCATTACCGGAGAGCCCCATGAGCAAAGCCCTGTATCCCGGATCCTTCGATCCCATCACCAACGGTCACCTCGACGTGATCGAACGTGCCAGCAAGATCTTTGAAACGCTGGAAGTCGTCATCATGAATAATCCCACCAAGAAAACCACGTTTACCGTGGAAGAACGCTTGGAGATGCTGCATCGGGTCATAGCCCGCTTCCCGAATGTGACTTGCAGTGCTCAGGAAGGCTTGACCGTCGATTACGCCAAGCGAGTCGGTGCTGATGTGCTAGTACGCGGCATTCGAGCCGTTATGGACTATGAGTATGAACTCCAGCAAGCCACCGCCAACATGGTGCTTTCCCCCAACATCGAAACGGTCTTCCTCTTGACCCGTCCCAAGTATTCTTTCCTTTCGTCCAGTGTCGTTAAACAGATCGCCCTCAACAAAGGGGAGCTGCATTTGTTTGTCCCCGACGAGATCAAAGACATCATCTTGCGGAAGTACGAAACCACCCCGGAGAATCCGATTTAGGTCATATATCAACCAGGAGCCTGTGCTCCTTTTTTTTTATGATTGGATAACCCTTCATTTAGCACTTAACGCTTGACAGTGCTAAATCGTGTGCTATGATATTAGCAGATTTAGACCCCGAGTGCTAAGGAGGTGGCGTTGTGCTGACATCCCGACATGTTGAGATCTTGAAAGCGATCGTCGACGAGTACATCAAAACGGCGGAACCCGTCGCGTCAAAGACCCTGATCGAGAAGTACGGTTTGGATTATTCCAGTGCCACCATTCGCAATGAGATGGCGGACTTGGAAGAGCTGGGATACTTGGAAAAGACCCACACGTCCAGCGGCCGTGTGCCGTCCACCTTAGGGTATCGCTATTACGTCGAACATCTGATGGAGGAATCCAAGGATGAACGACTGGAGCTGGTTTTGCGTGATGTGTTTGCGGACCGTCGGATGAAGATCGACGAGGTCATCAAACGCAGCTGTGAGATCCTCTCGCAGATGACCAACCTGACCTCCGTGGTTTTGGGTCCCGAAGCCACAAGCCAACGCCTGGAACACATCGATCTCTATCCCATCGATGATCATAAAGCCGTCGCCATCTTCATCACCGATACCGGTCACACCGAAAACAAACTGTTCAGTTTTGATGAAACGGTCAGTTTGGAGGAGTTGAACCGATGCACGGCGATCCTCAACGATCGCTTGGCGGGAACCCCGCTCAGTGAGATCCAAGAGAAGCTGATGCTGTTAAAACCCATTCTGGCGAAATCGATCACCCAGTACGAGAAAGTCTTCGAAGCCTTCTTCAATGCGTTTCTCAAGATCGCCTCGGAACATTTCTACACCAGCGGCACCAATAACCTCCTCAATCAACCGGAGTTTGCGGACATCGGAAAACTGAAACAACTGATGGCCATGTTTGAAAACAGCGGCATCTGGCGCGATCTAGGCAAGACTCAGGAAACTTTACGCTTAAGCCACGGTACCCATGCGTCAGTTTCCTGGATGGATGATGTGGCGGTGGTCAGTTCCACCATCACCTTGGATAATGAAGAAAGTCAACTCATGGTCGTGGGACCCAGCCGGATGGAATACAACCGGGTGGTCGCCCTGATGGAATTCATGAGTCAAGCCATAGAAACCGTCTACGGTAAGAAGGAGTAACATGAGCGATCACGAAAAGCACGAACACGTCGAAGAACCTGTTGACCACGAGGAACATCCCGACAAACACGAAAAGAAAGAATCCAAAGAAGTCAAGAAACTAAAAGCCCGCATCGAGGAACTTGAAGCGGAAAAGGCCAAACTGGTCAACGATTACTATAAAGCCTACGCTGATGCGGAAAACATCAAGAAGCGCAATGCGGCGGATCTGGAAGTCGCCAAGAAGTATCGCATCCAATCCTTCGCCAAAGACATTCTTCAAGTCCTCGACAACTTCGAACGCACCTTGAGTGCCATTGAAGATAAGGAAAGTCCCTTGGTCAAAGGCATCCAGATGACCTACGATCAACTGATCCATGCGTTAAAGAATGAAGGCGTCGTTCCCATCGAAGCCCTCAATCAACCCTTGGATCCCAACCTTCACCACGCCATCCTGACCGAAGTCAAGGAAGGCGTCCCCCCCAACACCGTCATCGACGTCTTACAGAAGGGTTACCTTCTGAAAGATCGCCTCTTGCGACCCGCGCTGGTTAAAGTCAGCGAATAACCTCAAGGAGAACCACTATGAGCAACAAAATCATCGGCATTGACCTCGGTACCACCAATTCCTGCGTCGCCGTCATGGAAAACGGCGAAGTCAAAGTCATCACCAACCCCGAAGGCAACCGTACGACCCCATCCGTTGTCGCCTTCAAAAACGGCGAGAAGATCGTCGGCGATGCGGCCAAACGACAAGTCGTCACCAACAAAGAATCCGTCATTTCCATCAAACGCAAGATGGGCACCACCCAGACCGTGACCTTGGAAGGCAAGAGCTATACCCCTCAACAGATCTCGGCCATGATCCTTCAATACATGAAGACCTACGCCGAAGCGTACTTGGGTGAACCCGTGACCCGGGCGGTCATCACCGTGCCGGCTTACTTCAACGATGCCCAACGTCAAGCCACCAAAGATGCCGGGAAGATCGCCGGTTTGGATGTGGAACGCATCATCAACGAACCGACGGCCGCTGCTTTGGCCTTTGGGATCGACAAGACCGACAAAGAACAGAAAGTCCTGGTCTTCGACTTGGGTGGCGGTACCTTCGACGTCTCCATTCTCGAACTTGCGGATGGCACGTTCGAAGTTTTGGCGACCGCCGGAGACAACGTTTTGGGCGGTGACGACTGGGATAACGTCGTCGTCGACTGGCTAGTCACCAACTTCAAGAAAGACAACGGCATTGACCTCAAGGGCGACAAGATGGCCATGCAGCGCTTAAAAGAAGCCGCTGAAAAAGCCAAAAAGGATCTCTCCGGCATGGTCTCCACCCAGATCAGCCTGCCGTTCATCTCAGCCGGTGCCAATGGTCCCTTGCACATTGAAACGACCTTGACCCGTGCCAACTTCGAAAACATGACCCGTCATCTCTTGGAACGCTGTGTCCATCCGGTGCGTCAAGCCTTAAAAGATTCCGGTCTGACCAAAAACGACATCCATCAAATCCTCTTGGTTGGGGGTTCGACCCGGATGCCGGCCGTGCAGGAACTGGTACGTCAGGAACTCGGCAAAGAAGGCAACAAGTCCGTTAACCCGGATGAAGTTGTGGCCATCGGTGCCGCCATTCAAGGCGCCGTCATTGCCGGGGATGTCAAAGACGTGCTGTTGCTGGACGTGACTCCGCTGTCCTTGGGCATCGAAACCCTGGGTGGCGTCAGCACCGTGCTCATTCCGCGCAACACCACCATCCCGACGTCCAAGTCGCAAGTGTTCTCCACCGCGGCTGACAATCAGCCGGCTGTGGACATCCACGTCCTGCAAGGCGAACGTCCGATGGCCAAAGACAACAAGACCTTAGGCCTCTTCAAACTCGATGGGATCGCTCCGGCCATGCGCGGCATTCCGCAGATCGAAGTTACCTTCGACATCGACGTCAATGGCATCGTGCATGTCAGTGCGTTGGATAAAGGCACCAACAAGAAACAATCCATCACCATCTCCGGTTCCGGTGGTCTCAGTGAAGATGAGATCAACCGCATGATCAAGGAAGCCGAAGAACATGCGGCGGAAGATGCCCGTTTGAAGGAAGAAGCAGAACTCAAGAACAAAGCCGAACAATTCATCCATCAGATCAACCAGACCTTGGACAACAAGGACGCCAAGATTGACGAGACGCAACGTGCCGAAGTCACCAAGCTCAAAGAAGAGCTCGAAACGGCCTTGAAAGAGAACAACCTGGACCTGCTTCGCTCCAAACTCGATGAACTCGAGAAAGCGGCTCAGGCCATGGGGGCGGCGATGTATCAGCAGCAAGACGCCCAAAACAACACCCAAAACCCCAATGACGACAACGTCGTCGACGCTGAATTCAACGAAAAATAAACCGCAAACCGGACCTTGTCCGGTTTAGCCGTGGAGGACTGTGATGGCCACTAAACGCGATTATTACGAAGTCTTGGGCTTATCCAAGAGCGCAACCGAAGCCGACGTCAAGAAGGCCTATCGCTCCCTGGCCAAGAAATATCATCCCGACGTCAACAAAGAAAAAGGCGCCGATGAGAAGTTCAAGGAAGTCCAGGAAGCGTATGAAACCCTGAGTGATCCCCAGAAGCGGTCGACCTACGATCAGTTTGGTCATGCGGGTATGGAAGGGGCTCAAGGCGGTTTCGGCGGTTTCAGCGACTTCGGGGACATCAACGACATCTTCGGATCCTTCTTCGGCGGCGGTTTTAACCAAGGCAGCCGGCGCAGTTCCAACCAACCCCGTCAAGGAGATGACCGCTTGATGCGCACGAACATCGAGTTCATGGACGCCATCTTCGGGAAAGAAACCAGCTTCAACCTCGATGTCGATGAAACCTGCAGCGAATGTCTTGGCAGCGGAGCGCACAGCCGCGACGATGTCAAAGTGTGTCCCACCTGCGGTGGTCGCGGACAAGTGACCCAGCAGCAACGCACCCCCTTCGGCGTCTTCCAAAGCACTGCCGCCTGTCCGGATTGTCGAGGAACAGGCAAGAAGATCACCAAAGCCTGTACCAAATGTAAAGGTACCGGTCATGAACACAAGAAGGTCACCGTCGATCTCAAGATCCCGGCTGGCATTCAAAGCGGACAACGCTTGCGGGTTCCTAACCGTGGTGATCGCGGAGCGAACGGTGGACCCAACGGGGATCTCTACATCGAGATCAACGTCGGTAAACACAAAAACTTTGTCCGGGATGGCTCCAACATCCACATCCAGATCCCGATCTCAGCGGTGGATGCGACCTTGGGCACCAAGGTCGATGTCCCGACGGTCTACGGGGATGTGGAACTCACCATTCCGGCCGCAACCCAACATGGTACCCAATTCCGCTTAAAAGGAAAAGGGGTCAAAGAACTCGGTAGCAGTCATGTCGGGGATCAGTTTGTGGAAGTCAAGATCCAGGTCGATGACAGCTTAAGCCGGGAAGAAAAACAACTCTACGAAAAACTGCGTTCGCTTCAATCCAAAGAAAGCATCTACGAGCGGTTCAAAAA
The DNA here is from genome assembly GCA_903847945.1 of uncultured bacterium. Taxonomy (GTDB): domain Bacteria; phylum Bacillota_I; class Bacilli_A; order Erysipelotrichales; family Erysipelotrichaceae; genus UBA2212. The sequence goes on from CAINEY010000024.1 coordinate 21,076, forward strand.
ATCTTTCAAGTAACGGCTCTGCCGTTACTTTTGTTTCCATGGAGGTACTCCCATGAGTATGAATCAATTTACCGATAAACTGCAGGCCCTTTTCCAGGAAGCCGTCCAACAGGCTTATGCACGTTCCCACCCCGAGGTGGGAAGCGGGCATGTCCTTTTAGCCATGACCCAGGATGGTGTACTGGACGGGGTCTTTCAACGACTCACCATCGACAAGAATAAACTGACCGACCTTCTGGAGGGGCATTTAATTACGTTAGCGTCAGTGTCGATACCCACCCAACCCACCTTATCCCGTGAACTCAATCAGGCTATCCTGGATGGGTTGAATGCGGTCCGTAAAGCCAAAGGAACGTACTTAGGTGCTTTGGAGCTCTTTAAACTGCTCCTCACCAATAAATCCTTGCTAAGTCAACAGATCCTCTCCGCCTTCTCGATCACGCCTGCAGCGCTCAATAATGCGCTCAGCGAAACACTTCAAGGTCAGAAAGTCGATTCTCCCGATCAGGAGAATCAACTGGAAGCCTTAACGAAGTACGGGAAAGACCTGGTCGAACAAGTCAAAGCCGGGAAGATCGATCCCATCATCGGCCGGGATGACGAGATCCGTCGTGTTATCGAGATCCTTTCGCGCAAAACCAAAAACAATCCCGTGTTGATCGGGTTGCCTGGGGTCGGCAAGACAGCCGTGGTTGAAGGCTTGGCCTGGCGCATCATGAAAGGCGATGTGCCCTTCGGACTTCAAGAGAAGAAGTTGATTGAACTCGACATGGGAGCCTTGATTGCTGGTGCCAAGTACCGCGGAGAGTTCGAAGAACGCCTCAAAGCGGTCCTCAACGAGATCAAACGCCAGGAAGGCAAGATCATCCTCTTTATCGATGAGTTGCATAATCTGGTCGGGGCCGGAAAGACCGAAGGGGCCTTGGATGCGGCTAATCTCTTGAAGCCGATGTTGGCGCGCGGAGAACTGCGTTGCATCGGGGCCACGACGTTTAACGAATACAAGAAATACATCGAGAAGGATGCGGCTTTGGAACGTCGCTTCCAGAAGATTCTGATCGATGAACCCACAGTCGACGAATCGATCTCGATTTTACGCGGGTTGAAAGACCGTTACGAAAGTTACCATGGGGTCCGGATCCTGGATGAAGCCATTCAGGCGGCTGTGCACCTCTCGCACCGATACATCACCGATCGATATTTACCGGATAAGGCCATCGACCTTATCGATGAAGCCTGTGCGTCCATTCGCGTGGAGATGGATTCGATGCCGGTAGAATTGGATGACTTGACCCGAAAGATCATGCAGTTGGAGATCGAAGAAACGGCACTTAAGAAAGAAACCGACGACAAAGCCTTAGATCGTTTGGAAGAGATTCGCAAAGAATTGGCCAACCTCAAAGAACAACATGCCGTGCTCTCGATCAAGTGGAACGACGAGAAGAAACGCTTGGATGAAGCCAAAGAAGCCAAGTCCAAGCTGGAGAAGGCCCGTTTGGATCTGGATCAGGCTCAAAACGAAGCCCGCTATGAAGAAGCAGCGCGCTTGCAGTACGATACCATCCCCACCTTAGAAAAGGCCATCAAAGCCTTTGAATCCGGTCAGCGCGAACACGCCCTGCTTCAGGAAGTGGTGGATGAAAACCTCATTGCGGATATCGTGTCGCGCTGGACCCACATCGAAGTGAGCCGCTTGTTATCCGCAGAACGTCAGAAACTCCTCAAACTCGAAGACGCCTTGCGTCAACGGGTCAAAGGCCAGGATGAAGCACTCAAAACGGTGGCGAATGCCATTCTACGGGCCAAAGCCCGCATCCAGGATGAACATCGTCCGATGGCCTCCTTCCTCTTCTTAGGGCCGACCGGGGTCGGGAAGACCGAAGTAGCCAAAGCTTTGGCTCAACAACTCTTCGACGATGAAAGCAAGATCGTGCGCATCGACATGAGCGAATACATGGAGAAACACAGTGTTTCCCGCTTGATCGGGGCACCTCCAGGCTACATCGGGTATGAAGAGGGGGGACAACTGACCGAAGCCGTTCGGCGTAAACCCTATTCGATCGTCCTCTTGGATGAGATCGAAAAAGCGCACCCGGATGTCTTCAACATCCTCCTGCAGATCCTCGATGACGGACGCATCACCGACAACCAAGGCGTGACCGTCAACTTCACCAACACCCTGATCATCATGACCTCCAACCTGGGCTCCCATTACGCCTTCGAGAGCGATCTCATTGCCCGTGAAGAGCACTACCTCCAGGAAGTCAAACGCACCTTCAAACCGGAATTCGTCAACCGCATCGATGAGATCGTCGTCTACAATGCCTTGACACGTGATGCGCTCAGTCAGATCGCCGATAAGTTTGTCGGCGAGTTGCGTCAGCGCTTGGCTCAACAAGCCATCGGCTTGGAGATCAGCCTGTCCGGTAAGCAGAAGATCGTAGCGGAAGGCTCCGATCCGGAATACGGAGCCCGTCCGATGAAGCGCTACATCCAACGTCATTTGGAAACGGAAATCGCCCGGTTGATTCTCTCCATCCCCAATCCGCAGGATAAAACGATCCTGGTGGATACGGAAGGATCCGACTTCACCATCGCCTTCAAACAAACCATGAACTAGCACACATGTGCTAGTTTTTATTGATTTATACAAACTAAAGTATATAATCAAGTTAACTAGGGGGACACAAATGTCTCATAGAGTGAAACTGCTTTTGATTTCATTTCTTCTTGTTTGTTCAGTTTCTTTTACTTCGATTTCTGTTTTTGCTGATAATGTTCCAAATTGTTTTGATTTCGCAAATCAAGTGCTGATTAGTCGAGGTTTCTCGACAGAATTATTGAGTAGAATGCCTAAGGAGTTGCAGTTCGACGTTTGTTCAATGAATGAAGGTAATTTGTTGGGGTATCAGAGTTATGTTTCAACAGTGTCAGATCAATCATCGATTGAAACACCGTCCATCAGTCCATTTAGTATGCCGAGTACAACACTTTCAGTAACGATGCTTTTTGTAGATAATTCACTCTATCCAACTGGGCCTTTCACAGAGTTGAGTGTTTGGGTTTATTACGATTGGCTTGTTTTACCGACTAATCGGTCAGCTGATCCAATTGCAGTTACCTATGATAATTTACTTTTCAGTTACAAACCATTCTCATTCACTCAAAAGGATTATGTTAATTATGATCGGTATGTTGTAGATTCAAATGGTCACGTTACGGCTTTGCAGCGAGAAGTGAAGACATTCTATTCAGACCGAGCCAATGATGTGACAACGGGTGTCTCCTGGGGAGCTGAACTACAACGTCCTTCGTTTATTTTGGGAACTGTAACAATCGATAAACGAGTCTGGGGTTATGCGAATTTCAAACTCATGAAAATAACAAACAATCCTTTTCATGGAACTACATATTTCCCATACATCTATGTACACTCTGTCAATTCGTCAGCAAGTGTAGGATTTACTTATACGCATCCTATCTACGGTGTTGGATTATATGCAAGTTTCAGTGCATTTCCAAATAATGCTTCTTATATACAATCCGAACGATACCAGTGGATAAAACCGTAGAATACTATTTTATGAAAAAAGTAAATATAGTAATCTGTGTTGTCGCGTTATTCTCAGAACTATTAAATCAAGGGAATCGTAATGTTCTATATAAACAGGTTGATATCAATGTAGTTGTAAGTGAAATAAAAAACAGTGTAATGACCCATAGATCTACGAGTGGTTTCACACAAATCAATTCACAACCTCTCATCTGGGATGATAGTTTAGTTTACAGCGTTTCTCGCTCTGATCTTGAAATGCATGTAACGATATATACACGAGAAATCGGAAACGCTTTCGACTATCTGGTGGTGATTGATTATCTATGGCTGACACATCCAAATTCTGATCGTGATCTGTTCTACATCGGCTATGATCAAAGTGTTTTGAATGCCGTTGGATTTAGTTTTGTTCAACGCCAATGTGTTTCACGCTTCATTGGGCATGATAGTCTGCATTCAACAAAATGTACCCAGAGTGATCGATTGGAGAATGCCTCAATGGGATTACTAGGTTGGGGTATAGATTATGGAGATCGATCAAACCTACTCATTTATAGTAATACTGTTCATTGGGGATTAGCATCATTTATTCTTCGCGCACCAAACAGAATCGATGATGGTACTGTTCTCTTTGCATTTCAATTCATTGACAATGTTCAACTAAAACCTCAAGATTCCGTGGTATGCGAAGTTGAAGAATTTGATGAACAGCAAATCCTTATCGCAAAAGTCATTCCCAGTGATCGACAACGCTATTTATCTGGCTTCTATGAATGATGTTATGAACTAGTGTGAAAACACTGGTTCTTTTTTATGAGTCATTGCTTTGTTTGTTTTCTCAACGGACAGTATGGTAAAATAGCACTGTTATGAAGAAACTGTTTTCCAATGTCTGGTTCAACTTGCTCTTCATGTTGAGTCTGACGCTTGCCGCGCTTATTTTTGCCTTATACGACAGTTTTGAAACAGTCATTACCACCATCGTCAATCTTCAACTCCATGAACTTCTGATCATCATGTTTTGGGGTTTTATCCCATATTTCTTGTGGGGCTCTGTCTTAACGGTTTTGGGCAGAACCATCATGCCCAAGTTCAAGCTCTCGCAAGGGATCGTCAATGCCTACGTTGGCGGTTTTATGTCAGGGATCACTCCCAGTTCGACCGGCGGTCAAGTCGCTCAAACCTTGGCGTACCGCAAATCCGGAATGAAAGCGTCTCAAGGGGCCGGACTGGTCTGGATGGATTTCTTCTTCTTCCAGTTTACGTTTATTATTACGGCCTTCGTCCTGTACATCATCTTCTTGGGAACTTTCCGCAACTTAGCGATTAACGTGGTGTTTGCGATCAGCTTAGCCGCTAACTCTGCGCTGGTGGTGCTGTTGTGGATCATGATCCAGTTTCCGCGTTTGTATCACCGCATCGTGCGTTGGAGCATCATGCTCTTGCACAAGCTGAAATTCGTCAAAAACAAAGAGAAGATCTTGGAGGACTGGAACTCGACGATTACGCACTTTACCAATGCTATCGCCGTCTCCAATAATGCGCCGGTCTTCTGGAAAGTCACCGGATTGTACTTCCTGCGTCACATCGCATACTTCTCGACCCCGTTTGCGATCGGTCAGCTTTTAGGCTTGCCCATTGCCTGGACCGATTACTGGCCGATGCTGGCCCTGGCTAACTTTATCTCCTGTGCCAACACGTTCGTTCCGCTTCCGGGTTCATCCGGAGCCACCGAATCGCTGTTTGTCGTCGTGTTCTCCACGGTCATCGGAAAGTCGGCAGCGGCGTCAACGATGATCCTGTGGCGTTTTGCGAACTTCTATGTGCCACTGTTGGTGGGGGGTTATTTCTTTGTCAACATCCGACACATCAATCCGCTTAAACCGATCCAGACTGAAGACTTACTCAAACCCGGTGAGGACGATGCTAACGGCGATTGAACTGTCCGGCACCACTATTCCCATCCATCTGATTCGTAAACGGAAACGTCATCTGAGTTTCCGTTTTTTAGATACGACCCTTCAGGTCAGTGCTCCTCTACGAGCGACCCAGGCGGAAATCGAAGCCGGATTACGCACCAAAGCCGATTGGATTCTGAGTCGATACGCCCAGAAGAAAGCTGAAGCCATATCCAAGGATCAACTTCGCCTTCTGGGCGAGATCGTCACGGTTCGCTTTCAAGCGGGAACTGCCTTTCAAATCCGTTTTGAAAATGCGGTGATGACCATCACGCACCGATCCACCCAGACCCCGCAAGCTGCCCTTACCCGAGCCCTAAATGAGATGGCACATCAGGAAGTCCTGGCCATCTTTGATAGGGCTTGTCAGCGGACGGGATTGAAACCCAACTCGGTAACGCTTAAAAACCTGAAATCCAGTTTGGGCCGTTGTTCGTCCACGCGACACATTATTCTGGCAACCCGATTGATCCATTACCCCAGAGAAGTGATCCTGGCCGTGTGTTATCACGAATTGGCTCACCTCAACCACATGAATCATTCCCAACGATTCTATGATCAACTGGAAGGGTGGATGCCGGATTACCGAAAGGTCATGAAAAACGCCAGGAACTACCCTAGCGTTTCAGTAATCGATTAAGTAACTCGGGATCCGGATCGACGTAGATCGTCTTGTATTTACCGAGAATCACTTTACCGGGTTTGCCTCCCGGTATTTTTTTGACGTGTTGAACAGGACAGTAATCGATCCCAACCGTGGAGGATTCGCGGGCTCCGGAATAGTAGAGCGCGATCTGAGCTCCGGCCCGTAAGGTGGCTTCATCGGGATTGTCAACGTGAAGGATAACATGTGCCCCGTGGAAACCTTTGACGTGCAAAAACGTATCGTTCCGTTGAGCCAATTTGAAAGTTACCGTGTCGTTTTGAAGGTTGTTTTTTCCGTAGAAGAGCTGGATCCCGTTGGGCAGGGTGAGGTGCCCATAAGCCGGGGTCTTGGGTTTCTTGCGCTTGTCGGTACTGGCTTTGAGGTAGCCTTGTTGGCTAAGTTCCTGACGGATCTCCAAGGCATCGGGAATGGTGGCGACGGCGACTTGTTCCGACAAGCCGGTGAAGTAGTCGATTTCCTGATTGCACAGATCGATCTGATGTTGGATGTGGCTTTGGCCTTTCTTGCCTTTTTGATACTTCTGAAAGAGCTTGCGCAAGTTGCCCTTGGCGTCCAACTTCTCATCCAGGGGAATGGTCAACGGTTCACCCGTTTCGAAGTTCTCCACCGTCAGACTGCCCTGGCCTTTGGTCAGCAAGTGCTGATACGCCAAGAGGTGATCGCCGTAGGTGCGATACTTCTCGCAATCCAAGGCTTCCTCCAAGGCTTCTTGAAGTTTAAGAATCTTGCCTTCGTTGCGTTTGATTTCACGCTGGATGAACTTAAGAAGGTCTCCGGTGTGTTGTTTGATGCGCTGATCTTCTTCTTTGCGTGCATATACCACTTCCAAACCTTCCATCAGCGGATAGGTTTGCGGTGTTTCGTTGAGGTGTGTCAAGGGGATGATGTGGAAGTCTTTGGGATAGACGTACAGAGTTTGTGAAGCCTTGATTTCCGCTAAGATCTCCGCGTAAGGTTGACTCAAAAGGCGGTGTTCGATCTCGCGTCCCAACAGCGGAGAGACCCCGTGAAGCTGATCGCTGGCACTGCGTGAAGGATCCAGACGGGAGATCGTAAAGGGATCGGCCTTTTCATGCGGATCGACGGGCACATATTGTGCCGTCGGCATGATCGTGCGTCGGTTGTTTTCAAAGGGCGGGATGCGTTTGAGGGCATCGATGATCTTGTTGTCGTCATCCACCAAGATCACATTGGCGTACTTGCCCATCAGTTCCACATACAGGGCGTAGTGCCGGGCATCCCCCAGATCGTTGCGTACGCGCAGATCAAACTGAATGACCCGATCTAAACCGTGTTGGTGGACGGACAGCACCAACGCATCTTCGATGTGTTTGCGCAACAGCATGACCAGCGCCGAAGGCTCCTGCGGCGTCGTGAAGGCTTGTTGGGTGATCTGAAGGCGATTGTACACGGAATGACAGGAGATCAAGAGCTGAAACTTCTCTTTATCGGAACGGCAACCTAAAAGAAGCTCATTCTCGGACAAGTCGTTGATTTTGGTGATTTTGAAGGGTAATTTCGCCGCCACTTGGGCCGTGATCTTACTCAGAACAATTCCGTCGATCGCCATGGTCGAAAGCATTATATCACAATTGACTTGTGCCCCTTGAGGGTGTATCCTTACATACAATACGAGGGAACGTATGAAAAAAGGCTTGCTGATTATTTTAAGTGGACCCAGCGGTGTCGGAAAAGGAACCGTACGGGCGATGTTCAGTCAGAACCCTGACTTAAACATTGCCTATTCCGTATCGATGACCACCCGCGCCAAGCGTGAAGGGGAAGTCGACGGAAAAGATTATTTCTTTGTGGATCGGCAAACCTTTGAAAAGGCCATCCAAAACAACGAGCTCCTGGAGTATGCCGAGTTTGTCGGCAACTATTACGGGACTCCGGCGAAATACGTTGATGATCTGCGCAATCAAGGCAAGAACGTGCTTTTGGAGATCGAGGTCCAAGGCGCCCAACAAGTCAAAGAGAAGGTCGAGGATGCCTTAACCATCTTCATCATTCCGCCCTCACTGGCCGAACTGGAAAAACGTATCCGCGGTCGCCGTTCGGAAGACGAGGCCATCATTCAGAAGCGTTTGGCCAAAGCCACCAAAGAGATGGAACTGGTCAGTCATTATAAATTCGTCGTGTGCAATGAAGATCCGGCTTTAGCCGCTCAAATCATCTCACTCATCATCAAACGTCACATGCTCAATTAAACTAAACCCGGGACTTGCCCGGGTTTTGTTATAATAGAGGCATGAATCTGGTGAATGTCGTTGTTGAATCCCAAGCCATCGCTCTGAACATGACGTTCAGTTATTTGTGTGCTGAACCCGTCAATGAAGGATGCCGGGTCAAAGTCAACTTCGCCGGAAGGACTTGTGCCGCCATGGTGATGTCGGTACAACCGTGGACACCTCAACTCAAAGCACACTTCGATACGCAAGGCATTACCTTGAAGTCCGTCAGTGCCGTGATCGACCGTTTTCCTGTTTTGAATGATGAACGGCTAAAACTGGCCATGACAGTTGCGGAAGAAACCTTATCCAATCCGATGTTGGTCATCCAATCGATGCTCCCTAAAGCCCTCAAAGCCCAATTGGCAGCTCCTGAGCCACCCAAACATCGGGTTGTGGAACTAAGTACCGAACCAACGAAACCTACACCCAAACAAGCCTTGATCCTTGATGCGCTGCGCAACGGACCTCAACCTTACACGTTACTGAAGCACGAGTACGGTGGGGCTCTCGATACCCTCATCAAAAACGGAGCGGTATCCATCAGCGAACAGATCAAAGCGTATCACCCCTTACCCGTCGAAGCTGTTGAAGCAACCTACGCTTTATCCGAACCGCAACGCGAGGCTTTAAGCGCTATCCAAAACGCCTCACAACGGGTGGTGTGTTTGTATGGACCGACCGGCAGCGGGAAGACCGAAGTCTACTTGACCTTGGCCAAACAACTGGCCGATGAGGGCAAACAAGTCGTGATCTTGGTGCCGGAGATCGGCTTGACCCCGCAGATGATTTCCCGGGTCCAAGCCCGCTTTGGGGAAGATGTCATTGTCTATCACTCCCACCTCAGCGATAATGAACGTTACCTCCAATATCAACGGGTCGTCAACAAAGAATCGTCCGTGGTGGTGGGAACCCGTTCCGCCATCTGGTTACCGTTTACGAATTTGGGACTCATCGTGCTGGATGAAGAACACGATGCCAGTTATAAACAAGACAGTGCGCCCCGTTACCATGCGCGAGATGTGGCCATTCACCGGGCAACGACCTTCAACGCTAAGTTGATCTTGGGATCCGCCACCCCCAGTTTTGAGACGTATGCCCGGGCCAAAAAGGGAGTCTACGGCTTGGTCAACCTGCCTTCGCGCATCAGTGGGGTCTTACCGAGCGTCCGGGTGATTGCTCCGGATTATCGGGCCAATCTGATTTTGGCACCACAGATCCAAACCTTGATCCAGAATCGGCTGGATCGGCATGAACAAGTCATCGTCCTCCTCAATCGACGGGGGTATGCCCCGATCTATCAGTGTGTATCTTGTTTTACGGCCTTGTCGTGTCCGCATTGCGATCGCTTGTTGAACGTGCATACCGCCCAACAAGTGCTCAAGTGCCATGCGTGTGATTACACGATCCCGTTGGTCAATACCTGTCCGACTTGCGGTCACTCGACCTTAAGAATGGTGGGGGTTGGAACCCAACGCGTGGAAAGCGAACTGCAACGCCTCTTTCCTTCAGCCCGCATTGCACGGATGGATTCGGATGCCACGTCAGCCAAGGGTGCCCATGAACGGATCTTAAGTGCCTTTGAACACGGTGAAACGGATATCCTGTTGGGAACGCAGATGATCGCCAAAGGTTTGGATAACCCCAAGGTCACCTTATCGGTGATCCTGGATATCGATAAATCGCTGTTGAGAACGGATTACCGCAGTGTTGAAACCGCCTTTGACCTGATGGTTCAAGCCGCCGGACGCAGCGGACGAGGTGAGGAGGTCGGTGAAGTGGTGGTGCAGAGTGCACTTAAGGATCACTACGCCCTCCAATTGGCTTTACGCCACGATTTCCCGAGCTTTTACGCCACGGAGATGAGTTATCGCCAAGCCGGACAAAACCCGCCGTATACGTACTTGGTTACCGTTACCTTGAGTCATAAGGAAGCCCAAACGGCGTATCAGGAAGCCCAGCACTTGGCGTCTTTGTGGAAAGAACAGTGTACGGTTTTAGGACCTGGGGATCTTGGAAAAGTCGCTGACATTTATCGGATGCGCCTGATCCTGAAGTCCAAAGACCTCAACGCTTTACGTACGCTGGTGCGTCAAACACTGCAGACCGAAAAGTTGAAATCGAGTTGGATGGCTGACGTCAATCCGCTCTCGACCCTATGAAAGATCCCCGTACGATTGCCTATGACCTGTTGAGTCAGGTGATGCTGGACCATGCCTACGCCAATCTTGCCCTAAAGAACGGGCTTTATGGCTTGGACGAACAGGATAAAGCCCTGATCACCGCCATCGTCTACACAACGCTTCGCTATCAGCCCGCAACCCGGGCTTTATGGCTTCCGTTAGTTACCAAAGCACCTAAACCCAAGATTGCGGTGCTTTTGGATATGGCGGTTACCCAATTGGTTCATTTGGATAAGTTACCGGCATATGCCGTAGTCGATGAGAGTGTCAAACTCGCGAAACGTCGTTTTCCCGAAACTTCGGGGATGGTGAATGCGGTGTTGCGTCAGATCGCTGCGGATCCGCATCGTCAGCCGCTTGGATCGGATGAACTCGAAACGAAGGCATTAAGCTTTGCTTTACCGCGTTGGATCTATGCCTTGTGGATCAAGCAATTGGGTGAGTCTGTCGCTGATCAGTTGGCTGAAGCCCTGTTGGAGGAAGCGCCGCTGTGTGCGCGCATCAACCCGCTTAAGATCGATCCCAGCGTTATTACGAGTGATCCACGCCTCCGACGCGGAGTCTTGGCACCCTATGCGGTTTATGGCGATCTGGCTTGGCTCAAGACGGAGTGGTTCAAAAACGGACAACTGATTGTTCAGGATGAGGCCTCACAATTGGTTTCTGTCTTTACCGGAGTTCAACCGAACCAACGGATATTGGATCTGTGCAGTGCGCCGGGTTCCAAGAGCACGGCTATGGCGGCGATGATGAACAATACCGGCTCGATTCTGGCGTGCGATGTCTCTGCGGCCCGCTTAAAGCTGGTCGATCAGCAAGCTCAACGCTTAGGAGTCACGAACCTGATGACCTGTGTTCTCGATGGGACGACCGTGCATCAGCAGAACTTCGAACCCTTTGACATGGTGCTGGTGGATGCCCCGTGTTCGGGCTTGGGCGTGATCCGTCATAAACCGGACATCAAAGTGCATTTGACTCCTTCGGTCTTGGATGAACTGGTCGTCCTGCAGCGTCGCTTGTTGGACTCGGCTTGTGACGTCGTCAAACCTGGAGGAATCTTGGTGTATTCGACCTGTACGATCAACACCAAAGAAAACAAGGCTCAAATTACGGCGTTCTTGGCAAATCATCCCGACTTTGAACTAGTGGAAGAGCAACAGATCTTACCGCAAGACTATGGGACCGATGGCTTTTACATGGCCAAACTCCGACGATTGGATGCGAATGTGGTAGAATAAGGCCATGCGATTCATCTACGATTTAACCTACGACGAACTCAATGTCTGGGTCTTGGCTCAAGGTCAGAAGAGTTATCGAACCAAACAGATATACCAGTGGCTCTATCAGAAAAGGGCAACGGCTTTCGAACAGATGACCGATTTGTCCAAAGAGATGGTGGCCCTTTTAAACACGCATTTTCATCTCAATCCGCTTCAACTGGTCAAACGCCAGGAATCGTCTGACGGCACGATCAAGTGCTTGTCTAAACTCACCGACGGATCACTGGTGGAAACCGTCTTGATGATCTATGATTACGGCAATTCCGTGTGTGTCACCTCGCAAGTCGGGTGCAACATGGGGTGTACCTTCTGTGCCAGCGGACTCATCAAGAAGAGCCGTGACTTGACATCCGGCGAGATCGTGGCGCAAGTCATGGCGATCCAGCGCGAACTCGATAAAAAGGGTGAGCGGGTCTCGCATGTGGTGATCATGGGTGCCGGAGAACCCTTTGACAATTATCACAACGTGATGCGTTTCTTGCGTACGGTCAATCATGATCACGGTTTAGCGATCGGGGCCCGTCATTTGACGGTATCGACCTGCGGGATCGTTCCGCGCATCAAAGACTTCGCCAACGAGCACACCCAGTTCAATTTGGCCATCTCCCTGCATGCGCCAAACGATGAACTGCGGTCGAGATTGATGCCGATCAATCGGGCGTATCCCTTAAGTGAGCTCATGGGTGCCCTCAAAGACTACAGTGAACAAAACAACCGTCGCATTACCTTCGAATACATCCTCTTGAAGGATGTCAACGACCAGGACGAACACATCAAACAACTGGCCGGACTCGTGCGTGGTATGAACGCTTATGTCAATCTGATTCCTTACAATGTGGTGGATGAACACGGCTTTAAACAAGTCGATTTTGCGTCGGCTTTGCGCTTTTACGATAAACTCACGAAAAGTGGGGTAAAATGTACGTTGAGGCAGGAACACGGGGCCGACATCGATGCGGCCTGTGGACAGCTTCGGGCTAAACACGAGGGGAAACTATGACGATTGCGGGGAAGACAGACATCGGACGAGTACGCCGAATCAATCAGGATGCGTTTTTGGTGTTGGAAGATCACGGTGTCCAACTGGCTGCCGTGTGTGACGGGATGGGCGGCGCAGCCGCCGGGGAAGTCGCCTCATCGAAAGCCATCGAATATCTGAAATCTGTCTTTGAAGACAATCCGCCTACGGATCTGGCCTTAAGCGGTCTTTCCGATTGGCTTCAAGCTGCCATTGAGAAAGTCAATGAACGCTTGTACGGCTTGGCCTTGGCCAATGAGAAGTACACCGGGATGGGAACCACCATGGTGGCAGCCCTGATCCATGGCCGTAAGATCGCCATGGCCAATGTCGGGGATAGCCGGATCTATCTCCTTAAAGAACATCTCCAGCAGATCACGACCGATCACAGCCTGGTTCAGGAACTGATCGATCAAGGACGGTTGACGGAAGCTGAAGCACGGGTTCATCCGCAACGGTCGATCCTGACCAACGTCTTAGCCATTCAACCCCATGTGGTCATCGATCGCTTCGTGATCGATGAACCGATCGATCGTTTACTCTTAGCTTCCGATGGGCTTCACGGGTATGTGGACGATGAAACCATCGAAACATGTTTACGGGCAACCTCATCTCTGGATGAGGTCACTCAATCCCTGATTGACGTAGCCAATGCCAAAGGCGGCTACGACAACACCACTGTCATAGCGATAGATTTCCGAGGTAACCGATGAAAGAAATGATTGCGAACCGCTACCTGATCAAGCGGAAACTGGGGGAAGGGGGCATGGCCGATGTGTATCTGGCCCATGACAGCTTTCTTAACCGTGAAGTGGCGGTCAAGATTCTGCGCGGAAAACTGTCACTGGATCCCGTGGCGTTATTGCGTTTTCAACGGGAAGCCAACGCAGCCAGCCGACTCAACCATCCCAACATCGTGGAGATCTACGATGTGGGCGATGATGAAGGCCAGCACTTCATCGTCATGGAGTACATCCGCGGCAAGACCCTCAAGGATTTGATTGCCTCCCGCGGCGCCATGGATCAGCAGGAAGCCCTGCAGATCATGGACCAGCTTTTGGCGGCCATCATCGAAGCTCATAAAAACAACATCATTCACCGCGACATCAAACCGCAAAACATCCTGATCAAGGATGACGGGACGGTCAAGATCGCGGATTTCGGGATTGCGACCGTTTCGGATGCGGTGCAACTCACGCAAACCGATACCGTTTTGGGTTCGGTCCATTACCTGGCGCCTGAGCTGGCGCGCGGGGAAGTGGCGAGTTTTCAAAGCGACATCTATGCCTTAGGCATCACCCTCTATGAGATGCTGACGGGGAAAGCGCCTTACAGCGGGGATACCCCTGTTCAGATCGCCATGAAGCACATGCGGGAAGATTTGCCTTCCGTACGCGACTTCAACCCCACGGTTCCTCAAGCCTTGGAGAATGTCATCATTGCGGCCACGGCCAAGAACAAAGCCCATCGCACCAAGATGGCTTCGGACATGCATCAGGCCCTCAAAGAATGCCTCAGTGACAAACACAAAGACGATGCCAAGCTCGTCTTCAAAGCCGACACGCTCAACGATCAAACCATCACCATCGACCAGGTCTCAAAAATGGAAAAACCCAAACCCCGCATCGGTATCCTTCCCGCCCTTATCGGCATCGGCTTTATGGCCTTGGTGGCCTTTGGAATCTACGGGTACATCCTGCTCAGCGGGTTCTTCAACCCTGAAGTCGAATTGGTCACGATTCCTGAAGTCGCCGGGATGACCCGCGATGAAGCCGAAACGGCCTTATCGGAAGCCGGCATCTACGCTTCCGGCAGCATCCGTTATGAACTGACGGATGATTTGGCCACCGGACTGGTCGTTAAAACGACCCCCAGTGCCGGAGCTCAGATCGAAAAAGGATCACTGGTCACCATTACCCTCAGCAAAGGCATGTATTTTGTGGTTGGGGATTACGTCAATCAGAAGCTGAGTGTCGTGGAGGCGCAGCTGGAAAGCACCAAGATCACGGTACGCGTCCAATATGACTTCAACTCAACCGCTGAAGAAGGCACCATCCTCAAACAAGAAGGATTGGTGTCGGGACAGAAGATCGATCCGTCCGTCTCCTATGAAATGAAGCTGACCGTGGCCGGTAAAGTGGCCTTCAATATTCCCAACCTGATCGGGTTCAACATTTCCATTGCCCAGAATCAACTCACGGCACTGGGTGCCATTGTTGAACTGAACGTGTTGGATACCTCGTCCTTGACGCCGGAACAGATTGCGTTACTCTCCAAGAACACGGTCATTTCGATCAGTCCGGGTGTAGGCACGTTCTACACGCAAACCGAGACGTCCAAGATCGTCTTAAACTATTACGCGCCCTGATGATTGAAGCCCGCGTCATTAAGATCGTCTCCAACCATTACACAGTGGAAACCGTGCAAGGGGAGATCCTTCAAACCAAAGCCAGCGGGAAACTGCGCAAGTCCTATTCGCCCATGGTGGGCGATTGGGTGGATGTGCTCAAAGGGGTGGATCTGACCGTCATCGAACGGGTCAGACCGCGCTCCAACCGCATGATCCGACCGCTGGTGGCCAATGTCGATGTGATGCTGATCGTGATGAGCACGGTCAAGCCGGAGTTTTCCGAAGTGCTGGTTGACCGTTTAAGTTGGCTGATTCGTCATGCCGGGGTTCAACCGGCTCTTTTGGTTTCCAAATGGGATCTGATTTCAGACAAAACATCCCTGGATCCGATTCTGGATGCCTATCGGCAAGTCATGCCGGTGTTCATTGCCGGAAAAGGCTTGGATAATGATGAGGTCCTGAACTTTCTGAAAGGCAAGATTGCCGTCCTTACCGGACAAAGCGGGGTGGGGAAGTCTTCTCTAATCAACCGCATCGATCCGCGCTTTGAACTCAATACCCAGGAAATCTCCAAGGCTTTGGGCCGCGGAAAACACACGACCCGTCATGTGGAACTCTTACCCGTTGGTGGCGGATGGATCGCGGATACGCCGGGGTTCTCGTCGCTCGACTTTGAGGAGATGAGCACGCAGGACCTGTTGGAAGCCGTGGTGGAGTTTACTCCCTTAGCTGCGCAGTGTCGGTTCAGAAACTGTCAACACGTGGCTGAACCCGGATGTGCCGTCAAATCGGCCGTTGCGAATCATACGATCCGTTCATCCCGTTATGAACATTACCTGGAAATCCGTGCGCTGATTGAGGCGCGAAAGGAGTACTGACATGATTCTGTGTCCTTCGGTCTTATCGATGGATTTTGCCGAGGTGAGAGGCCAATTGGCGGCTGTTAAGGCCGGTAAAGCCCAATGGCTGCACATCGACATCATGGATGGCCATTTCGTTCCGAATCTGACCTTTGGTCCGGATATCGTCAAGATGATCCGTCGGGAAAGCGATCTCTTTTTGGATGTTCACATCATGGTGGACGATCCGGTAACTTACGCCAAGGTCTTCATCGAAGCCGGTGCCGATCTCATCACCTTTCATGTGGAAGCGTGCCCCGATCAAAAAGCAATCTTGGACTTGATCCGTTGGATTCACTCCACAGGTAAGAAAGCCGGGGTTTCGATTCGTCCGCAGACCCCAGTCGATGCGGTCTTACCGCTCTTGCCGGAACTCGATCTGGTGCTGGTCATGAGCGTTCACCCGGGTTTTGGCGGTCAATCGTTCATGCCGGAAAGTCTGGATAAAGTCAAAACCTTAAAAGCCGCTATTCAAGCCCAACAGTTGGATTGTCTGATCCAAATCGACGGGGGAATCAATGCGACGACCGCGAAACTGGCGTTGGAGGCCGGCGTCGATGCGCTGGTGGCCGGCAGTTTCGTGTTCAAGGGCGACATCGTCGCCAACCTGAATCAATTATGGGCACTCACGTCACGCTGATCTGTCGGGATGAACACGTCGGATTAGTTGAAGGCGATGTCATCGGGGTCGATGCCGGAGCTGCGCGTGCTTTAGTCGAAGGTATGAAGCTCGTATTAGCCGTCGGGGATTTCGATTCGATCGAACCTTCAGTCCTGGAAGCATTGCGTCAACGGATCCCTTTAGAAATCCATCCCACCCACAAAGACTTACCCGACAGCGCATTGGCCATTGAAGCGGCACTGCGACTTGGTTATACCGACATCACGATTCTTGGCGGACTGGGAGGCCGTGTCGATCATCAGCACGCCAATCTGGTGCTGTGTGCGCGTTATCCGCAAGTGACCTTGGTCGATTCAAGCACGGTCGTTAAAGCGTTTCCTAAGGGCTCATATCGGCTCACCAACGATCATTATGACTACTTCTCGGTGTTTGCGTTTGAACCGTCGGAGTTGTCGATAAAGGGCTCGGTGTATCCCTTGGATCACTACCGCTTATTGCCCAATGATATCCTGGGTTTATCCAACCGTTTCGCTGAAAACACCGTGGAACTCACGGTTCATGATGGAACGATCGTCGTCATCTTTACGAAAGCATAAAAAAACGGAGGTCTTCTCCGTTTTAGTTGGCTTGTTGGGCTTTAAGGGTTTTCAACGCACGGGCGGAAATCCGAATTCTTTGCGGTTTTCCATCCACCACGACGTTGACCTTCTGTAAGTTGACATTCCATTTGCGGCGGGTGGCCTGCAAGGAGTGAGAACGTTTATTGCCCGAAAGCGCCTTTTTACCGGTTACGGCACAAACTCTTGACATGTCCGTAGACCTCCTTTCGTTGATTGCC
>CAINEY010000025.1 GCA_903847945.1 uncultured bacterium
GCGGGACTTCAACAATTGGAGTATCGCGGCTATGATTCCGTTGGCTTAAGTGTCTTTGAAGACGGAGCCATTAAAACTGTTAAAACCCAAGGCCGCATCGCGGCGTTAAAGACCAAGCTAGAGACTCATCCCTTAACTGGAACCACCGGGATCGGACATACCCGCTGGGCCACTCACGGTGAACCCTCCGACATCAACTCGCATCCCCACGGCAATCACCGCATCTCGTTAGTGCACAACGGCATCATCGAAAATTACCTCCCCATCAAGGAACGCATGATCCGCAAAGGCTACACCTTTGAAACCCAGACGGATACGGAAGCCTTGGCCAAACTGGTGGATTACTACTACGTTCAAAAAGGCAATCCACTCGAAGCCATCAAGAAAGTCTTGGAGAAGATCCGCGGTTCCTTTGCGGTCGCCATCCTTTTTGATCAGCATCCCGATACGATCTACGCCATTCGCAAGGACTCGCCCTTGATCGTCGGACTGGGCAACGGTGAAAACTTCATCGCCTCCGACATCACCGCCATTCTCGACTATACCCGGGAGTATTATCTCTTGGAAGAAGGCGAAATTGCCATCGTCTCCAAAGACAAGGTCACCGTCGTCGACGAAGACCTGGAACCCCTTCACAAAGAAAAACAAACCGCCTCCTGGGATCGCCAATCCGCCGAGAAGGAAGGCTACCCACATTTCATGCTGAAGGAGATCCATGATCAACCAAACGTGCTGATGCAAGCCATCGCGCCGCGTTTGGACGGTGATTCGATCGACTTCAGTAAAGAAGGCCTCAACGATGAACTCTTGCGCTCCATTACCAAGTTCCATCTGGTGGCCTGTGGAACCGCCATGCATGCAGCCATGATCGGGAAGAACCTGATCGAAAGCAGTGCCCGCATTCCGTGCGATGTGCAAGTCGCCAGCGAATTCCGCTACAACAACCCCCTGCTTCGCATGAGCGAAGCCGTCATCGTTATCTCCCAATCCGGTGAAACCGCTGACTCCTTAGCGGCCTTGCGTTTAGCCAAGAAACAAGGCTTACTGGTCATCGGGATCGTCAATGTGGTCGGCTCGTCGATTGCCCGGGAGTCCGATGTGGTGCTCTACACCTGGGCCGGACTGGAAATCGCCGTCGCTTCCACGAAAGCCTATTTCGTTCAGGTTGCTCTCTTAACGGTCTTAGCGATGAAGCTCAAAGCGGTTTACGGGTACACACAACCCGGAGAAATCGAAACCTTCATCACCACCTTGCGTTCGATGCCGGCCAAAGTCAGTGCGATTCTCGACCATCAAAACCAGATCAAACAGTTTGCTTCCCAAGTCATCAACAGCCCCTCCCTGTTCTTTATTGGACGAGGCATGGATTACGCCCTGTGTTTGGAAGCCTCGTTAAAACTCAAAGAGATCTCCTACATTCATTCCGAAGCTTACCCGGCCGGCGAACTCAAGCACGGCACAATCTCCCTCATCACCAACGGCGTCCCGGTGGTCGCCTTAGCCACTCAAGACAAGCTCTTCGAGAAAATCATCTCCAACATCAAGGAAGTCAAGGCCCGTGGAGCCAGCGTCTACCTCTTCTCCAAAGCCGATCCCATGTTTGAACACGATGTCGCCGATTACCGCATGGAGATCGACACCGTTCAGGATGAACTCATGCCGCTGCTCAGTGTCGTTCCCCTTCAACTCTTTGCCTATTACGCTGCTGTCCTCAAAGGCTTGGATGTTGATAAACCACGCAATCTAGCCAAATCCGTCACCGTCGAATAACGCAAGCCTCGCTTGCGTTATTTTTTTAGGTATAATAACCCTATGAACCCCACACTCCTCTTCGCCCTCTTTGCTTTTATCTTCGGCACGATCATCGGATCCTTCTTGAATGTGCTGATCTACCGCATTCCCCGTAAGCTCAATTTTGTCACCGGACGCTCCATGTGTCCGCACTGTGAACACCCCTTGTCTGCGTTGGATTTGATTCCCATCGTGTCGTTTCTTTCGTTGGGACGCAAGTGCCGCTACTGTCACGCCCCAATCTCTTGGCGCTATCCTGCCTTTGAGATCCTGACCGGCCTCAGTTTTGCGTTGGTGGCACTTCGATTTGGATTAAGTGTTGATGATTTACCGATCGTGATCATCGGTTGGACACTCAGTGCCATCCTTATCACCTTATCCGGTATTGATCTGGATACCATGGAGTTCGATGACGGATTCAGCATCGCCATAGCGTTGCTCGCTATCGCTGCTATCGTCTTAACCAACGGACCGGTGACCTGGCATTTGGTCGGGGCGTTTGCGGTCAGTCTGCCGATGTTGGGCATTGCCCTCTTAACGGGTGGATTTGGTGGAGCCGACATCAAGCTCATGGCCGCGGCAGGATTACTCTTAGGCTTCCCCAACATCCTGGTGGCCTTCATGCTAGGGATCATCTTCGGATCGATCCAAGCCATCATCCTCTTACGCCAAGGCAAAAGCGGCAAGACCATGATGCCCTTTGGCCCGCATTTGGCCTTAGGCATCTACCTGGCCTTCCTCTACGCTCCACTCATCATTCAGTGGTACTTAAGCTTCTTCAACTGACCGTGCAGAGTACGGTTTTTAATCGGTAGCTAATTGAGTCTTTGACATGTTTGGCAGTGATGTTCTGTTTTTCGGATAATGCTCATCGTTGTGGCGGATCGCCATAAGTCGATGGGCTGTACAACGTGGTGATTCAGCCAAAAAGCGGTCATGGAAGATTCGCGTGTCGAATATGCGTCTCCGACAAACTGCTTCAGGCGTAAAAGGCGTCGAAAAAAATCCATTCGTCTCAACCGATGCCTTGTTACTACAGGTCTTTCATAGAGCGATAATAGCAAACAAACTCTGCCGTCGGTAGCGGACGACTGAATAGAAAGCCTTGAATGTAGTCACAGTTATACTGCTTCAGTTTCACAAACTGTTCGTTCGTTTCGACACCCTCGATAACCACTTTAATCCCAAGACCGTGAATGATCGCTACCATAGCGCTGACAATCATTTGTTCTTTTTCATTGGTCGCTATTTGGGAAATCAATGAGCGATCAAGCTTAATAATATCCAAAGGCAAGTCTTTCATATACCCAAAGGAAGAGTAGCCAGTCCCAAAGTCATCGAGTGCAAGTTTTACTCCGATTTGCTTCATCTGATGGAGGATTTTGACTATCTCCCCCGTATCCCCAATCAAAGCACTTTCCGTGATTTCCAGATTGAGATGGGATGGGGCTATTCCCGATTCCTGAATGGAGTGGTGGATTTGATTGATCAATTCAACACCATGATTCTCGAGCGATATCGAGCTGATATTTACACTGACGGAGAAATCATCTATGCCCATGCCCTTGAACGCGGCAATTTTAAAACAGGCTTCCTGAATGACCCATTCGGTGATTGGGACGATGAGTTTGGTCTTTTCAGCAATCGGAATAAATTCTGCGGGTGATATGCGCCCCAATTCAGGGTGTGTCCAGCGCAGAAGCGCTTCAGCATGATTTATCTTGCTGGTGCAAACATCATAAATCGGCTGAAGCCAAAGTTCAAGCTCGTTATTCTGCAAGGCATACTGAAGGTCCTCAGCTAATATTAATTCGCGTGTTCTGGCGTGATCCATTTCCGGCACATAATTAACAAGGGTATTGCCCGTTTTTTTAGCTACAAACAACGCAGTATCCGCATTTTGAAGCAGTTGTTTGAAACTGACTCCTGTTGAACCGAGGGAAACACCTAGGCTTGCACTTAGAAATAGCGTTCTTTGATTAATGTATATTGGCCTGGAAATTGAAACTAATATCTTTTTGGCAATTTGATCCACCACTTCAACCGTATTGGTCTTCAGGATGACCAAAAATTCATCTCCGCCACTACGATATACAGTTCCAGTTTGACCGACATCTTCGATTATTTTCCCCGCAATCAGTTTCAAAAGATCATCTCCGGCAAGATGGCCCATCGTATCATTGACCATTCCAAATTTGTCGATGTCGATGATGATGAAAGATCTTATTTCTCCACTGTCTTGAGAATGGTCCATCAGTTCACCCGATAACACGAGGGCATTACGATTCATAAGCCCCGTTAATGGATCATGGGTCATGAGATGCTGGATTTGTTCTTCTTTTCGGCGTCTTTCATCAATGTTTCGGCTGATTCCAATCAACTCCACGTCATGGTTCTTTGTCGACCTAAAGACACTGGAATTCTCTGCCCAGATAACACTTCCGTCTTTGCGGATGAGTTGAGCTTCAAGTGTTCTATCGATTCTCTGCTTCGGATCTACCAGGATCTGCGGATAACTGGTACGCACCACTTCTTCGATTCTCGTGTAGAACTCAGGTGTCAGAAATTGATCCAGTGAGAGAGTCAATGCTTCCTCAACCGAATAGCCCATCCAGTATTCAATGCTGGGGCTGAAGTAAGTAAATTTGCTTTTTGAGAGATTGTATACCCATATTACGTCTGAAGCGGATTCAGCGAGAAGTCGATAACGCTCTTCAGATTCAACAAGTTCATCTCTATATTTCTGTGCTGCTTCTTCAGCTAGCTTCTGATTCGTGACATCTAAATGAATACCAAAATAACCGATGATCCGACCCTCAAGATCATAATTGCAGATGTAGTCACCATCAATAAACAGGTTACCCCCATCAAATCGTTTCATTTTGAATTCCGAGTGATAGTAACCTTCATCAAACAGCATACTGATGGCTCTTTTTAATTCCTGTGAGTGATTTGGAAACAAGGTATTGAGTGTCGATCCAATGAGATGCTCTGCCTTTGCGCCAAACTGATCCAGAAACTTCTGATTTACTTTCGTAATCTTTTGGTGGACAAAGACGTATTCTATTGATCTATCCTTATCCAGGGAAGCGTTCCAATCGATCGGCGTATCCATCGTCATGAAGAAAATGCCGACAGAAGGTTGGTTGACTAGTGATTCTGTTAAAAAAACTTCATCATTCAGTTGCTGCTTGATTTCTCGTTCAAGTCTCTTCAACTCTGTCACATCGACCATGGCAGTTACAAGGCATGGTTCACTACCGACATAAATGCGTTCAACATAAAAACGACCAATATGCGTGACATTGTCCCTGTCCAGGACTTCGACTTCAACATTATGGACCCTGCCTTCGGTTTCCAATGCAGTTAGCACTTTATCCCGGTCTTCATAGGATTTAAATAACGCCAAGTCTTTTGAAGTCTTTCCAAGCACTTCATCACGTTGATACCCCAAGACATCACAAAACGTCTGGTTGACATCGATGTATTTGCCATCCTTTGTGCTTGATATCGCGATAAGAGAAGCATTGTTGTGAAACACTTTTTGGAATTTCTCTTCAGAGAGTTTCAATTCGGAAATATCTTTGCTGACTCCGAAAAGCACTTCCTTGTTATCCCATTTCCCCAAAGTGACCCGAGTCTCGACTGGGATTTCTAAACCACTCTTTGAAATCAACGGTATAGGGCAGTATTCCCGTTGCATCTGAAGCATTTCAATGACATTCTGATTTGCCTCATTTCTTCTGTGCTCAGGATGAACGATAAGGACCGATTTCCCTAACAGTTCTTCTTCCGTATATCCTAGCCGATCAATCACAGATTGATTGACTTGCAGAATATTACCTTCCATATCCAGGATAAAGAGGAGATCCCGGATTGTATGAAAAAAACTCATGAAGTTATTTAAAGGTGTGTCTTCATATACCTGTGTTTCAAGCTCGTGTCTCATCAATTTGACCTCTTTTTAACAGACAGCCCATCTGAACCGATTAAATGTAGCGCTAAATGATGCCTACAAGGACTTTGTGCCCTTATTCACCCCATAATTGAACTTCGAGTTTTCAGCTGTGAAGATGATCCTGCTTTAGGCGTAAAATAGCATTGATTATTTTTAAATATAATATCACAAATTTATAAATCTATATACTTTTGTAGAATATTAATTCTGCATTATGGTTGAAATGATGCACTTGAACAAACGAATCAAGTCTCCTATTCCATTCAGTTTATCGTTTCCGGTTGGGTGAAATACGGGGTATGATCAATTTAGCTCTTTCAAAATATATTTTAATCATCACGTCAGTCCAAAAAATCCATTTTCGTCATAATATTAGATAATCATCTAATATTATGATTGACAATAGTCTAAATAGGTGTATAGTATGGGTGTAACGAGGTCACTATGCCATCCCTAGCCATCTACAAGGGTGCTTTCACCCAGAAACAATACCTTAAACTGATCGCAGCCAACGTCATCAACCGGTTCGGCGATTCGATCGATGCAATCGCCTTCTCCTGGATGGCGTATCAGATCACCGGGTCAACGACCTGGATGGCCATCATCTTCGGTTTCAATGCCTTGCCGTCGATCCTCCTGATGCCCTTCGCCGGCGCATGGGTCGAACGCTTCAATAAGCAGAAAGTCATGGTGATTGCGGACTTGGGTCGCGGGATCCTGGTGGCGATCGCTGCCGTCCTCTACCTTCAAGGCCTCCTCAATCCCTATTGGCTGATTGCCTTCTCGCTCTCACTCTCCACCTTGGAAGCCTATCGGATCCCTTCGGGTCTGGCACTGGTTCCGACGATCTTGGAGAAAGAACACTACACCACCGGCATGTCACTCAACGCCTCCGCTTCCCAAGTCAGCATGCTGATCGGGATGGCCTTAGCCGGAGCGATCGTCGCCGGATTGGGTGTCGAAGGCGCGATGCTGATCGATGCCTTGACCTTCTTCGGCAGCGGGCTCCTGATCGCCTGGATCAAAGCCCCGGCTCAAGTCGTCAATCAAGCCGCGAAGTCGACCTGGCACCTCATCAAAGAAGGCTTCGTCTACTTAAAAGAAGTCAACGTGATCTTCATCCTCTGCCTGTTTGGGATGTTGATGAATCTCTTGTTTACCCCGATGGGGGTTCTGCAGACCCCCTACGTCGTGGATATTCTCCACCAGGAAGCGTATGCGCTTTCCATCATGGGCTTAGGCAGCATTGCCGGTTCAGCCCTGGGTTCCTTCATCTTCCCGATGCTCAACCAAAAACTCTCCCGTCAGAAATTACTGAGTCTAGGTGGCATCGGCATCGGTATCGGCTTTCTAGGCTGGGCCCAGATCTCCCCGCAGTGGTCCGTCCCTGTGATCTATACGACCTTAGGCATCTTAGCGGTATGGACCGGCATTGCCTCCGGACTGCTCAGTACGAGCGTCAGCGTCGCCTTCATGCATCACGTGGATAAGACTTACATCGCCCGAGCCGGTTCCATCTTCAACGCCATGGTCAGCCTGTCGGTTCCCTTGGCTTCCATGATCCTCAGTGCAATCGCCGCTGCGGTTCCACTCCTGACCATCATGACTCTCTACGGCATTATTGCCATCGCGCTCTTCGTGCTTATCAGTCTCGCGCCTTCACTAAAAACCCTCTAACGCAAAACGTTGGAACACTCGGCCAAAAGGCCGGAAAGGATCGGTATGAAACCCCTGCAATTCTCCCTCTGGGACTTCCTCAAACCGTTTGATGATCATTCCTTCAACCCCTTCCGTAAGGAACACCCGGCTGAAAGCGATCAGGAACTCTTCTACCACGTGCAATCCGCTCTGGATCACGCTGAAGTTCCGATCGAAGCAATCAATCATTACGAACCGTTTATCCGCTAAGCATGCCACCGGTCACCGCAAGGTGACCTTTCCCCTAGGAGCACCCCATGATCACTGTCCGTCCCCTTCAACCCATCAATGAATACGTCCACTTGTGCACCCGCATTGCCAGTCAACTCACCGTCGACGACATGGTCCAATCGATGAGTGCCAAGTACGGGATCGATCCCGCGCACTTAGCGTCACTGTTGGAACCCATCGGTATCATCGAGAAAGCTCTGATGAGCCATTTGAACCCCCAGGATCCCGATTTTACCCTGCTGTATCATCACGACCCCCAACAGTTCATGTCGATCGGACAAGCCTTGGTGACCCTAATGGACGGAAAAGCTAATCTCCCCACCCTGAGCGATGCCCAATGGCGCAAGTTCTTAACGATGGTGATCCACAATCCCCTGGGGATCAATGATGCCGTCTTACCGGATCCCTTGCCCCAACTGGCTGAACTCACCAAGACCATCATCGACAGTGATTACGATGCCGCCATCAAATACAACCTGATGGTTTTACTGAATCGTCCCCAGGAACTCTTGGAGAACCTGGTCAAGGGTTATCAAGCCTTTGAGTCGTACTTGATTCCCCACTTGGACACGATGAACGCCGTGGCCCAAGAAGCTTTAGCGCCATACCTACATAATAATATCGACGCCTTTATCAAGATTGTCCAAAGCGATCTTAACGTCCGAGAAGTCCCTGTCAGTGATCCGCTGATCATCCAGCCAACCTTCTTCTACTACAATGCCCTCACCTTCCTGGATGACCCATGGGATTCGGAAGACACTCCTAACGTGATCTGGTTCTTGGGCATCAAACTCTTACCCATTACGGATTTACTTAAACAATCGGGCGATCAGAAACAACGCGTTCAAAGCGTTCTGAAAACCCTCAGTGATCCCAGTAAATTGGAACTCTTGAAGTTGTGTGCCCAACAACCCTCCTACGGGGTTCCCTTAGCCAAAGAACTGGGTTTGACCACCGCCACCGTCTCGTACCACCTCAATGCCTTGGTTCGCTTGGGTTACCTCACCATGAGCTTAGACGGCAACAAAGTCTATTACGAAACCCAATCGGAACGCATCATCGACGATCTGCGTGCCGTACAAAACCTCTTTACGGAAAAATCATCGGGATGACCCGATGATTTTTTGCATGCGGACTTCATGAAGCCCGATGTGATCGATTTTTGAGAAGCCTAAGGATTGATAAAACGGTACCGATCCGTTGAACTGGAACTTGTCCGGATTCGCTTCAAACTCGAAGGGAAAGGCTTCCACCACCCCTCCACCGTGTAAAGCGATGTCGCCCAGAACCGCCATCACCAAAGGACGAACCAAGTGCTGATGACGTTGATGTTTGTCCACAAAGAGGCAGGAAATGCGCCAGAGTGGCTGATCCGGAAGGGCTTGGTCTTTGAGTGCCCGATTGCGTTTGTAGCGTTCAAAGAGCTCCCAAGTCCCATATTGGGCATACCCAATGGCTACTCCGTCCTTCACCATCAACATTCCTGTCCGTTGAAATCGCGATAAGACATCGTAATGGGCGGCTTTATGTCCGTTACGGTCGGTGTTGTCGAAACCGGAAGAGGATTGCAGATAATACGCACACCAACATCCCCCACGTACGCCGTGGTGTTTTTCAAAGAGGGCTTCAAACAAAGGCCAGGTTTGTGAGGTTAAGGGGGTAAAACTCAATCCTTCCATCGGATGATGACTCCCTGCGTATGGGCCTTATCATTCATCAAGGCCTCATACGCTTCCCAGATATCCTTGGGTTGAATGCGACGGGAGATGAAACGTTCGATGTCCAAGGTTCCGTCCAGGAAGAGTTCACTCAACGTATTCAAACCTTTATGAATGGATAAACGCGATCCCGGAGCTTCCTCATACGGAAATCCCCGATTGAGCGCTCCGATGACCTTTAAGAGTTTCATGTGGATGGCGTTAAGGGTTGGGGTAATGTCGGTCACATACGATTCCCGAGGCGATCCCAACAGAATGACTTGCCCGTGCTTAGCGGCACTGGCCACTGCATTGACAATAGCGGCACTCATCCCCGTCGCATCGACCACGATATCGGCTCCTCTCCCCTGCGTCAGTTCCAAAACAGCAGCCACTTGTGTCGCAGGAGCCCCATCAATCACGTTCACAAGGCCGCAATCTCGGGCGGTATTCGCCCGTGAAATCACCGGATCAAGTCCGATGACCTTGACCCCCATGCGTTTATACAACAGGGCCAACACCAATCCTAAATTCCCTAACCCGTAGATCGCCACGGTATCCGTCAGTTTGACATCGGCTGTGAGGATCCCGTTCATGGCGATCCAGCCCATCATGAGAAAAGCGCCTTGCTCATCGCTTAAGCGCGGATCAAGCTTATACTGAACTCCACCGTCGCTTTTGGAAGGATCATACACTTGTAGACTCGCATGCGGGCCACTAAAGAGTACCCGATCCCCTACCTCGCACGTACTTACTGCGCTGCCTTTGGCTTTAACGATGCCCACACTGCAATATCCTGGACGTACCGGATAGGTGGCTCCGGCTTTGAGCCCGAAGGCTCGGGAAAGTTCCGTCCCTGGTGAAATCATCGAGACTGTGGTTTCGATCAGGCATTCATGGGGATGAAGCGTTGTGGCGTCAATGGTTTCTTCGATTAATCTGACCTGTCTTGGGGCGTCGATTTGGATGGCAATTCGGTTCATGGTTGTTTCCTTGGGTGGCCTATATTCATCAGTTTAATTAATCCATTCACCATCGTGGGGGTGATCTTTCCACCGCCGAAGGTCACTAAGTTACGTAACGGCATCGCCAAGATCGAGGCTTCGATCATGGCTTGTTGGCGGGGATCACTGGATTTAACGGCTGAAGCGGCTTGTTTGCGCACTTGGCTCACCAAGAGCTTCCCAAAACCCGTCACTTCGATATCCGCCAAGCGGGAGTTTTGGGTGAACTGCCCAGGTCGATCCGGGGGTTCATGAGCAATGGACCGTCCCAACAGCGCTTCAAACGACGCTTCGTCAAAGACCGGCGGAAAGAGCGGGCGATGGTAGATGTCCGGTACGCTCAGGTCGCTGATCGGCGATGTTACATCGCCCATCACCTTGACGGTTTCCTTCAAGCGCAGATCTCGACTGGAGGATCCCAATTGGATCTCAAACTCCCCGCTTTCGATGAGCCAATCCTGGGCAATCGGATCATAATGGGCAAACGCCCGTTCATCCAAGGTGAACTGGACTTGTCCCGTTTCACCGGGTTTTAGCATGATCTTGGCGAATCCGTGCAGTTCATGGATCGGTTTGGCTACGGAGTGTTTCACATCGTGCACATAGAGCTGGACCACTTCCTGACCGCTTCGGGTGCCGGTATTGGTGATTTCTACAGAAACCACCAAGAGTTCCGGTTGCGTGAGGTCGTGCCGGCTTAAACGTAAGTGATGATAGGTAAAGGAGGTGTAAGAGAGCCCGTATCCAAAGGGGAAAAGCACGGGTGCATTCACCGTATCATAGTAGCGGTACCCTACATAGAGGCTTTCGCGGTAATCTACCGCTTTGGGTCCCATCGGGAAACTGTCGTGAGCGGGCACATGCGTCAGATCCAGCGGGAAACTCTCAGCCAATCGTCCGCTGGGATTCTCTTCCCCAAAAAGGATTGACCACACGGCTTCCCCTCCGGCTTCTCCGCCCAGATAGGCTTCAACCACTGCATCCACCCGATCGATCCACGGCAAGACCACGGGTGATCCGTTACACAAGACCACCACGATTCGAGCTGACGTTTCCAAGAGCGCTTCAATCAGAGCATTGTGGGACTCTGGCAAATCCAGTCGGGTCCGATCGAACCCTTCGGATTCAAAGTCATCGGTCAGACCCACCACGACAACCGCCACCTCGACCTGTTTCGCCAAGGCTACCGCTTCATCCAACAGGTTCGGATCCGGCAGCGGCGATTCGATCCGATAGCCCGGTACAAACGGTACATCCAGTCCAAGGTGAGTCAAAGCTTGGGTCAACCTGACCAGGTGGAGCGGATTGATGAGGGAACTGCCGGCGCCTTGGTAACGGGGCGTTTGAGCCAGTTCACCAAATACTCCAAACCGTGTGGTCGGCGAGAAAGGAAGGACTGAACGTTGGTTCTTCAACAACACCGTGCCTTCGATGGCAGCACGTCTAGCCAACTCATGATGAGCATCGGCATCAAAGGTGTAGTCACTCTTCTTGTTTTGATGACCCTTCTCAATTAAACGTAAGTTTCGGGTCACCGCTTCATCCAGCACGGAGACCGGTATGTGTCCCTTCTTGACGGCGTGAACGATCTGTTGGTCATGCAGGCCATAGGAACCCGGCATTTGAAGATCGAGGCCGGCTTTTAAGCCCTCCACCCGATCATTGACCCCACCCCAATCCGAAACTACTACCCCATCAAAACCCCATTCCTGACGCAGGATCTGGGTCAGTAAACGGTGGTGTTCACAGGCATAAGTTCCATTTACTTGATTGTAGGCGGCCATCACGGTCCAGGGTTTAGCGTGTTTGACCGCTCGTTCAAATCCCGCTAAGTAGAGTTCACGCAGCGCTCGTTCGTCGATGCGCGCATCCACCACCATGCGATCGCTTTCCTGATTGTTGGCGGCAAAGTGCTTCAGACTCGCTCCAATCCCCATGGATTGGATTCCGTTGATCAAGGCAGCTGCCATCTCCCCGGTAATCAAGGGATCTTCTGAATAGTACTCAAAATTACGTCCGCACAGGGGCGACCGTTTCAGATTGGCTCCGGGTCCCAAGATCACACTGACCCCTTGAGCCAAGGCTTCTTCCCCCATGGCCTTGCCTACGGCCTTCACCAACTCCACGTTCCAGGTGGACGCCAAGGTGACGGCTGGCGGATAACACGTGGCCGGTTCACTGGCTTGGATGCCGAGCTGATCGCTGGAGGCGACTTGTTTGCGTAAACCATGGGGTCCGTCGGTCATCATGATCGATGGAATTGAAAGCCGATCAATGGCTTTGGTGGTCCAGAAGTCTTTCCCGGAACAGAGTCCGGCTTTCTCGTGTAGGGTCAGTTGAGGCAGTATCGTGGGAATCTCCATAAACACGCTCCTTACTCGGGTGATCGACGAAAGTGTCGAACATCAAACGCACTGAGATCTTCGGGACCCCGCAAGATCGACGGCATGACTTGGAGCACACCGTCATCGTTGGGGACGATCTTCCAAGCGACCAGTTGGATCTTGCCTTCGAAGATCTCCAGGCCAGTGATCATGGTCGGGTAGATGCAACACCCGGTATTGAAGTACGGGCATTCATTGGGTTTGGGGAATTTATAGCGGTGTGTATGACCGCAAATCAGCATCATTCGCATCTCGTGGATCCACTTGACGTAGTTGCGTTCCACTTTATGGCGCTTATGAACGTTGTTGGCGGGAGAAGCCGGATTACGAAATCCAAACGCATGAACATAGCGCCAGAAATACTTGAGGGCCAGCATCGAGAACCACCAGTTCTGATCGTTGGGCAAATCTCCTTGATGCCCATGCACGACTAAGATCTCTTGCCCGGTCGCTTTGACGTTTAATACGAGGGCTTCAATGGGATCCAAGTCATCCAAAAAGGCATAATCCGTTTCGGTAAACCGGCTGTGATAGACATGCAGGTTCTTCTTCACGTAGTCGTCATCTTCAAAATAGTTATTGTGGTTGCCGATCATCATGATGAGCCGGTTCGCATCGTGAAACTTCTTGATCTGGGTAAAGGTCTCGAAGTGGGCATTCTTGATGGTCGCGTAATGCGGGTGTTCCCACAGTTCATCCCCATCCCCCACTTCGATGTAGGTGTAGCCTTCGTTGTAGTAATGGCTGAGCGCATGATTAAAAATGTTTTGATTCTTCGTAAAGTCGTCGGACAAACTGCCGTTACCTCGGTGACAATCGCTGAAGAAGATCAGCTTGCTGGTCTCATCGATTTCCATCCGTTGAGCGTGGCGGTAAGCCTCGGTCAAGCGCCGTTGGGTTCGCATGATGACCTCCTTGTAGTCTTATTATACCCCTGACGCCTTGGATGTGTCGTGGCTTTCCCAATAAAAAACACAGACCGTGGTCTGTGTTGAGTCATGGATTTAGGCGTGCTGACGAATCTTGAAATCCGCACTGACGCTCTTGAGATTGATGCGAACGGCTCCGCCTTTGAGCGTGATGGAATCTTTGTGGCGATCGGCTTGGAAGGTTCCTTCCGGACTGCGCACCACCAGATCCCCCGAAACGCTCTTCATGACGGCACTGAGGCCTTCATCCGCCCGGTCGACATCGATGTCGAAGTCACCGGCCACCGAATGGATCGTGATCTGATCGGCACCGGTCACCTCCAAGCGTCCATCGCCGGAAGCGGTACTGACGAAGATGTTGGGACAACGGCCTTCAAACTCCAGATCGCCGCTGGCACCGCGCAATTGGATTTCCTGCGCTTCGTGGAGCTTGGCGTAGACATCGCCGCTGGCCACCGAGATGAACAGGTCTCCTCGGCAGCGTTCCAGATGGAAATCACCGGAAGCCGTGTTCGCTTCAATGCGTTGGGCGATGACGCGATGGGCGTGCACATCCCCGGAAGCGCTCTTGACGTTGAGCAGTTGAAGGGTCACATCGGCGACATGCACTTCCCCGCTGGCGCTTTCAATGCGGTACTGTTGAACGGTGGACGCCACCGCCAATTCGATAGTCAAATCGGAAGCGGAACTCAGGAAGAAACGCTTGATCGGTTCCACCTTGATCATCAA
The DNA here is from genome assembly GCA_903847945.1 of uncultured bacterium. Lineage (GTDB taxonomy): Bacteria > Bacillota_I > Bacilli_A > Erysipelotrichales > Erysipelotrichaceae > UBA2212. Next base: position 14,422 of record CAINEY010000025.1, read on the forward strand.
GGTTTGACCGCGTTGAGTAACGTCCGTGGAGTAAGCGAGTTTATCGACGAGCTTTCCGTCATTCTTGAAGGTGACATACGTCAACTCATCCGACGACGGGGAAATGACGATATCCGCGTGCAGACTGTCGACTTCGATGGCGGTGATCCCGGCATAGCCTTGACCGGCGACGGCTTCGATCTTGGGTTGAGCCACGATCTTCTTGGGCGGAAGATCCAAAGCAGCGACGAGTTCATCGATGGGTCCTAAGGACGCGATGATGTCCTCATCGGTGCGTCCGTTGGCTTTTCCGATCGAGAAGTGTTCTTCGAAATCGCGGATCAGTTCATCCCGAGCTGCTTCATCAGCGGAGTTGAGCGCAAGGCTTAACGCCTCGAGGTATTCTTTTTTGGTCATGGGGTTCTCCTAACGCAGGTAGACTTCATAATGGCTGATCGCACTGGCCGGATTCTCTTCGTCCTCGTGATGGGATTGGGTGTGGTAGAAGAGTTCTTCATCGGTTTCTGCCGGGTGTTCATTCCGGTAAACGCCGAAACCGCGATCATCGTAGGGCTTCAGAATGAGCCCAAAGAGTTGATTCAGCTGTTTCATGGGTTTCCTTTCTAGCGGATCAGCCGATTCACCTGGTCGATGAACGTGATCCATTCGTCTTTGAGGGACTGGGTATAGGCCAGCCCTTTGGGGGTTAAACGGTAATACTTGCGGGCCGGACCCCCTGGTGTTTCCACCAGATAGGTTTCAAAGTACCCTTCCTCGTTGAGTCGTCGCAACAGCAGATACAAGGTACCGGTGGCGACCGTCATCTCTTGCGAGATCGTTTCAGTCAGTTCGTACCCGTACTTGTCACCTTTGGCGAGTTGAGCCAAGACACACAGATCCAGGACCCCTTTCTTAAATTGAGCATTCATTGGGTTTCCTCCTGTCGAGAATACTGTATCACTATCTATGTTGTTTTACAATATACTATTTAAAAAATTATACTTAGCGATAAAATACAGTATCCTTTAGGGTACTCAAGAAAAAACCCGGTTTCCCGGGTTTAGTCATCGTCACCTTCATTTTCGTCGTCATCATGGCTTTGATCGACATCGCGATCATCGTCGGAGTCGTCACTGTCGTCATAACGATCATCATCGTCATCATCGGCTTCTTTTTCGACTTTAAGAATGGTGCCGTCTGCGGCGATCTTGTATTCGAATTCGAGTCCGTCAGCTTTGAACTCCACTTCCGTCACGGTCACACCGTGTTCGGTTTCGACTTCGGTTTCCACACCGGTGACTTCACTCAGCGCGTATCCGGCATCCGCCAAGGCGATCGCCAAGGGATCGGAAGGACTGGTAGGCGTCGGAGTCGGAGTCGGCGTAGGCGTCGGAGTCGGCGTTGGAGTCGGCATTGGAGTCGGGGTCGGAGTCGGCGTCGGAGTCGGGGTGGGCGTCGGGGTCGTCCCGGTACTGCCGGCGGTGGTATCGGATCCCGCGGTTACAGCCAAGATCTGAAGCGATCCCAGGATGAATCCGGGAGTAGCGACACCCAGAATAATGAGCGATTTGATTAAACTGATGCGTTTCATGCTTGAGCTCCTTTCGTAGCTTATGAAGCCAGTATACGGAGTCAAGATTAAAACCACATTAAAGATGACTATTTTTTAAAATGAAGCGTAAATCGGCTGCCCAAGCCCGGCGTACTCTCCACCTGGATCGTGCCATCATGAAGTTGGACGATGCGTTGAGTGAGGGCTAATCCTAATCCCTGGCTTCCGGAACCGGAGGTTCTGGAGGATTCGGCTTGGAAGAAACGGTCAAACACGCGCTCACGGACACGCTCATCCATTCCGATCCCGTGATCGGTGACGGACACGATAATGGTTGAGGCCTCTTTCGTCAAGGAGACCTCGACGACTTGATCGGAAGGACTAAACTTCAGGGCATTTTGTATAAGGTTATCCAAGGCTTGACCCAATAAGTGCGGATCTCCATTCAGAGTCGGATGTCCTGTCGCGGTGTAGCGGATACGACCGTTATTTTGATCATCCCACCCGTAATCCTGAAGGTGATTTTGAATTAACGCATCCAAATCGATGGGTTGAAGCGCTTCTAGGGGTCCGGTTTGATCCAAACGGGACAAAGCCAATAGTTTCTTGATCAGATCGCTCATGCGTTGGGCTTGGCGTTCGACCACATCCAGCGCTAGGCGTTGTTCTTCAGTGTCTTCAGGATGGGCTTTCGCCAACTCGACTTGGGAAAGGATCACGGTCGTGGGAGTGCGCAATTCATGCGAAGCGTCCGCCGTAAAACGCCGTTCACGCTCAAAGGCGGCTTGAAGCCGATCCATCATGCGGTCAAAAGACGAGGCTAAACGACCCACTTCATCCCGACGTTGGGTCAATCCGGTTCGTAACGACAAGTCTCCGGAATTGGCGACGGTATCGGCGGCCTGCACTAACCGTTCCATTGGTTTTAAGGCTCGATAGGCCACCAGAAAGCCAACCAAGGAGGCAATCACCACCAAGAACGGTAAGGCAAACAGCGCCAATCGAAATAAGGTCGAAGCAACAGAGATTGAGGATTGAGCTTGAAGCACGGCGCGAACGACTACCGTTCGATTATCTTCGCCGACCAGTTGCTGATCAATCACGTAAAACGTAATTTCGCCTTCAACCACTTCATATTCGGAATCCGTTCGAAGCGCGGTTTGGGGAAACTCGGGAGCCAAGGATCCTGTGATCAACGTACCGCTGAGACTATAGATACTGAAATAGACGTTGTTGCGGATGGAGGATCCTTCGATTTCGACTTTCTCATCTTCGATCTCCACATCCCCGACGAACGCACTCAGTTGCGAGCGAAGCAAATTCCGATCATCCGACGCGACTAAGGATCCTGAGAAGGCGGACATAATGCCCAAGGTCACCGCAATCACCAGAATCATCAGCGCGGTGTACCACAAGGTCAGCTTGAGTTTCAACGAGTGTTTCATACATCACTCCGAAGAACATATCCTACGCCACGAACCGTGTGGATCAGTTTGGTATCAAAGGGCTCATCCAGTTTTTTACGCAAGAAGCGAATATAAACATCCACCAGATTGGATCCGATTTCGGTATCAAACCCGGCGATCTTATCTTGAATGATATCCCGGTTCAACACCGTTCCGGCATTGCGCATCAGCACTTCCAGGACCGCATACTCTTTCGCAGAGAGCGATATGGTTTGTCCTCCGCGTTGAACCAGGCGGCTGAGCGGATCGAGACTGAGATCCCCAACCGTCAGGATCACCGTGTTTTGCGATCCGGATCGGCGCAATAGCATGCGTATACGGGCCAACAGCTCTTCGGTCGCAAACGGCTTTACCAGATAATCATCCGCTCCGGCATCCAAGCCGGTGACTTTATCAGAGACCTGATCTTTCGCCGTCAACATCAAAACGGCAAGGTGCGGATACGACGCTCGAATCGAACGGACCACGTCCAAACCGCTGAGTCCCGGTAACATCCAGTCCAAAACGACAGCGTCAAAGGCCGCACTCGAAAGATACTCCAGCGCTTGGAGTCCATTAAGGCAGCCATCGACCGCATACCCTTCCAGTCGCAAACGTTTGACTAGGATCCGATTCAGATCTTTTTCGTCTTCCACCACTAAAATGCGCATAAGCACCTCTTTGGATTCATTTTAACACCCCTCCATTAAAATCCGATTAAAATGCGTGTTCTCCACCTTTGGGTTTGTGCCATAATGAAGACAATAAGGAGTCCTTATGAACCCACAATCATCCCTTTCCGCTTACACGTCTTCCGTCTTGGAGCTCTTGGAACGCTTTTCGAAGTCGCAAGCCAAGGTCCTTCAGGAGGTCGCTGATCGCATCGTTGAAGCCCACGCCCAGGGTAAGCGATTCTTAGTCTTTGGAACAGGGCATTCCCACATGGTCGCTGAAGAATTCTACTCCAGAGCCGGAGGCTTAGCCTTTGTGACACCGATGCTGCAGAATGAACTGACCCTGACAGATCATCCGTTCAAGTCGACTTTGATCGAACGTACCTTAGGTATGGCTTCCGTCTACTTCGAGCTCTATCACCCTGAAGCCGGCGATGTCCTGTTGATTGCCAGCAATTCCGGTCGCAATGCCCTACCGGTCGAACTGGCTAAGTTGGCCAAAGCGGCTGGGGTCACGGTCATCGCCTTTACGAACCTGGCTCAATCCCAAACTGTTTCTTCGCGTCATCCTGAAGGCAAGAATCTCTATCATTACGCCGATCTGGTTATCGATAATTGCGGAGCATATGGCGATGCGGGATTCGATTTGGGCGAAGGAATCGTCATGGGTTCAACCTCCACCATCATCGGTGCCTTCATGGCCCAATCGCTCAGTATCCTGATCGCACAATCCCTCAGAGCCAAAGGGATGGAAGTCCCGGTCTTGCGCAGTGGTAATCTGGATGGTTCCGATGCGATCAACAAGGTCATCAAAGCCAAATATTTCCGTTCGTTCTAGAAAGGAGAACCGGATGAATATTCTAATGAAATGGATCGTGTTGTTACTGGTTGTGGTGGGACTCTCCACCTGTGCTGCTGCAGAATGTGAAATCTGCGAAGAATGTGAGATCTGTGAGGAGTGCCCTACGAATCCGTATCCGGATGAGCTAAAGCTGCCTCAAATCTACATTCAAGGAAGACTCTACTGGACTGTCGGGGATTTGGAGATGCTGCAAACCAACATCATCGATCCCATTGTGGCTTACTACGATTCCGAAGAACAACAAGTCGTTTCGATCATGATCACGACCGACGACTTAATGGCCGCTTCCATCGAAACCATTTTGGTGGATGTCATCATCGATCAGCTGGATGGAAACTCGGAAGCCGCTTATACCGGGATGTTGATTGAGAAAGTCGATGGGGTCTTCCCGGTGTGGGAACCCGAATCGATGGGGCCTTGATTTAAAAGTACTACAAAAAATGGACCTAGGGTCCATTTTTATTGGGAGAGTTTATCGAGGAGTTGCTGAAGGTTTTTGCCTTCAATCAGTCCGCCATGGAAACACAGGATGCGCTGGATCGGATAAGCAGCCAGCTTCTTCAAGGAAGCTTTCGCCAATTCCAAATCATGCGTCATGCGTGGGTTGGGGCCGTTGAGTTGACCTTGGTTCAAGTTGAGCGCATCCCCGGTGATCAGGGTTTGGGTGGCGTGATGGTAGAGACTGATGTGGCCTAAGGTATGGCCAGGAGTCGCGATGACTTCAATCCCATCCGCAATGGTCAAGACATCGCCGTCTTGAACGACATCATCGACTGGGGTACTCAAGGTCGGAAAGACACGGGTCAGTGTCTCTGCCCAAGCCTTTTGATCTTCAGCGATCACCAACGCCCCGCTGGCGATGTCTTGAAGCTTCTGGGCTTGAACCTTGCCTTCCACGAAGTCGACTTCCCCTTCCGAAGTGATCACACTCATTTGGGGATTGAGGGTTTTGAGGGCTTTCAGGTTGCCGATGTGATCGATGTCGTGATGGGTGATCAGCACGGCTGTGAGGTGATCAGGAGTGACCCCAAAGCGTGCCAACTCCGCAGAGAGCTGATCCAAGGTATTGGGTAACCCGGTATCGACCAGAAGAGCCACATCGCCATCCAGAATCAATGTGGGATGCAGGGCATTGGTCCCTCTCGGTAAAGTTAAAAGATGAATGGGATCGTGAGTCATAGGGTCTCCTTATTTCCAGCGTCCGATGCGACGCGATTGGGTTTCTTCGAGTGCTTCATGAAGCTGATCATCATACAACGACTGATCGTGAGCATAGCGCAGATCGGCGAGTCCGGCTTCAATCAATTGTTCCTGAAGCAGCACGTCATCCACCCACACGTACGCTAACCACCGTCCGTAGTCATCCACGGACTCCAGATGGGGATCCAACTCCAAGATGATCTCATCGGCCTTTTGTAGCGCGGAACAGGTAAATGTTGAGGCTTGTTGGGCAAAGGGTTCATCGGCTTGACCGTTCTTTCCCAGTTCCGGTGTATTGATCGACAAGAAGCGTACGGCGACCGATTCCCCGTCCACGATGAAGCGGGCAGTATCCCCATCGGTACACCGATCCAAATCGACCTCAAAACGTTCCGTGGCCTGGGAGGTCATCGGAATATCGGTCGTTGGACGTGAACAGGCTCCAAAGAATAGACTTCCCAGGGTGATCCACACCAGCCATCGTTTCATAGGTTCATTGTAGCACGCCAAAGAAAAACCCTGACTAAATCAGGGTTGAAACCAAGGTCTGTATGGCCACCATGAGCGGAATCGTCACGGCGGAGAAGACGGTGGACAGACTCACCAGTTTGGAGGCTTGTCCGGTACGCCGATCGTGCTTTTGAGCCAGGATCGCCGTCAACATTCCCACCGGAGCCGAGGAAGCAATCACCACGATCATCTTGAGCGTGTCCGAAGCCGGTATGAACGCCAACACCGCGATGACAGCGAGCGGTATCACCACCAAGCGATAGAAACTCACTTTAAACAAATCCCGATTCAGGAAGGTCGCCAATGGGACATGCGCGATGTACGTCCCAAGGACAATCATCGCCAAGGGGGTGTTGATGGATGCGACGGAGGTCACAAACGACAAGGCCAATGGCGGTAACTTCACCGGAGAGATGAAGAGTAAAATCCCCAACAAGAACCCGATGGTTCCTGGGTTGAGGATGGCGCGTTTGACACTCATCGCACTCTTCTTGTGCGTATAAAGATAGATTCCGTAGGTAAAGGCCACCAAGGTCACGGTGATGTTGAAACCCATCAGGTAGAACACCGCTTCCGATCCAAAGACGGCCGCTATCACCGGAATCCCAAAGAAGCCGGTGTTGGGAAAGAAGAGCGCAAAGCGTTCCACATCGTGGTGTGAGTCAATCAGCACTCGTGACAAGAGGATCGATACGCCCACAGCCACCACCGACAACCCAAAAGAAATCCCCAGATTGATGGACCGTTCCAACACAAACGGCGTTTGATACACCGAAATGATGATGAACGGGGTCACGATGTTGACCAGCAGGGCCGACATCTGCTTGGATCCTTCATCCGTGATCCATTTTTGTTTGTAGGCCACGATCCCGACGATGATCAACAGCATCATGAGGAAGATTTGGCGTGAGATGAGTCCAATGAGTTCCATGCTTGTTTACCTGCCTTGATTGTACACGATAACCCAAGTCTTGTCTTGACGTGAATCGATGTAAGGGTGTTCAAGATTTTTAGAGTGCATCTTCTTCATGATTTGTTTATACTATAACCGAATGATTTTCTAGAAAGCAGGTCCTCATGCGTCTTCTTGTCACTCGTCACGGTCAAACCACCAATAACCTCTACCGCATCATGCAAGGGCAATGCGACTCCCCGCTCACCGATCTGGGCATCCTCAGTGCCCAAGAACTCGGTCAAGCTCTTAGCGTTACGCCCATCGATGTGGTGATCCATACGCCGCTCAAACGGACCCAGGATACCGCCAAGCTCATCATCGGTGAACGTCAAGTTCCGATGTTGGTGGATGAACGTTTCATTGAGATGCATCTGGGCACCTGGGAAATGCAGAGTGTTGATGAACTCAAGGACTCCGGCGTCATGGATGTCTACCTCAAAGATCCGGAACACTATGTTCCCGATCACGGGGGTGAAAGCTATTTTGACCTGGAGAGTCGACTGGTGGACGGGCTTAAGGATCTGGCTCAGCGCTATCCCGACAAAACCGTCTTGGTTGTCTGTCACGCCATCGTCAAGCGCGCCTTGATCCGCTATGCCACCCAACGTCCTTGGCCGGACTTCCGTAACGGGAAATGGCCTTACGGATGCTCCCTCACGATCTTTGAGGTGGATCCTAACGGAAAACCAACTCTGATCGAGGAATGCATGACGGATCATCTATCCAACCTAACCAAATAAAAACCGTCGAACGACGGTTTTATTAACGTTTGTCTCGACGATTCGGCACATAGTCGCCCGTCTCAACCAAGCGTTGAAGCAGACGTTCTTTCATGCGTTGAATCGTAGGTGCATACTTCGGATCATCAATAGCATTATGCAATTCTAGTGGATCGTGATCCAAGTCATAGAACTCATCAGTTTCATAAAGTCGATACGTGTACTTGAAGTTTTCCATGCGGATCATGACTGCTTTGGTGTGCTCGGGGCCCTCACTGTATTGTGTTGATAGTCTTGGCCAGTAGGGTGATGCTTCGTTGTGCCCTAGTTCCATGGCCTGTTTTTCACCATGGATTCGACCACCTTCACAGATAACGGCATCCTTGTGGATCGGATCTCCGGCAATGGCATTTCGCAATGATTTTCCGAACTGCGTATAGGAAAGCTCAAATCCTCCCATATCCGCAAGTGTCGCACTGAGATCCACTAGTTCGACCAAAGCATCCGAACGTCCGGGCTTGACCTCAATGCCTTTAGCTGGCTTAACCAAAAGCGGTACGTTACAAACCGGGTTATCAAAGAGGTTTTGAGCTTTTTCCGCAACCCCATAATCGGTTGTATAGTCACCGTGATCACTGAAGACAAAGATCGACGAGTCATCATATAATCCTGTATCGATCAGTTTTTGACGTAATAAACCAAAGTGATAATCGAAGCGGGAAACCATGGCGAGATACGTCGCCCGAATCTCAGTCAGTTGTTCCTCTGACCATTGGTTCAGACCTTGTTTCCGTGCAATCTCTTTCATCATGCTGGGCTTGCCGTCTAAAGTCGAAACATCCGGTCGGCGAGGGAGCAACTTCGATCGATTGATGGCGCTGTACCACGGATCTTCACAAACATACGGCGGATGCGGAAACCAGAGTGTAATATACAAGAAAAACGGACGTTTGTCAGAGCTGGAGGCTTTGCGATCCAAATAATCCAGTGCACTTTGGAGGGCATTCCAATCCAATTTCACCATGGAGTTGAGTTCCCCATCCGCTTTGCCGGCGTAGAAGGAATAAAGCTGTGGTCCCGGATCAACTGGGCTATGACCGGAATGACTGGCTAGAGCACTGAATCCTTTTTCGCTTCCATCAACTTTGTTGATGAAATCGAAGCCATCATAGAACTCATCGCAATAAGCTACTTTGGATTTTCCCGCAGGAATGACATCATTCCGCCCAATCCAAATCACTTCATAACCTTGGTTCTTCATCTCCTTCAAGATATTGGGATCTTCGGGGCCTTGCAAGAAATGCATGGTGCGATGACCTGTCGTATGGGGATAGAGACCCGACAAGAAACTGTTTCGTGAGGGGACACAAACGGGGTTCTGACAATAGGCATTAGCAAACGAAACCGCCTCACGCTGCGCGAGACGGTCGAAATTTGGCGTCAGAGACGCAGGATTCCCCAGGTGACCCAGGGAATCACTGCGCATTTGATCGGCAATAAAGTAGACGATATTGGGTTTTGACATGACGGTACCTCTATTTTACAACGATTTACCGGTAAAGGCACCGGTTTGCCTTCAAACTAATTACCCTTCTCTTCAGCTAATGCTTTTTTATCCAGCATCACTGCAAACGGGTAGTAGATAAAGAATCCAACGACGATCAAGGCTACTTGAACGATGGCGTGAACCCAACCCCCCGCAATGATAGCCGAGAAGATAACCGGAGTCCCTGTCGGAATGTTGGTCCCGTTAAGCGGTGTCAGAATGCCCACCACACGCAGCACATAGGAGATCGCGAAGGTTACCAAAGGAGTAACTGCGAACGGGATGTACAGTAACGGATTAAGAACCACCGGCGCACCGAACGTAATGGGTTCATTGATCCCAACTAGGCTCGCCGGCAACGCTAAACGTCCTAATGATTTATAACGTTGCGATTTTGCGAAGAAAGCCATCCAGATGCAGAAGCCTAACGTCGCACCACCACCGCCAATCATCCCAAAGATAAACCAGTCGGATTGAACGATAAGGTTAGGCAAAGCTGATCCTGCTTCTAGCGCAGCCAAGTTTTCAAGACTGAGCGGAGTATACAACGCCGTAATAATCGGAACAACGACCATTCCCCCATGGATCCCGAAGAACCACAACGTTGAAACCATAAACAGGGCAAACATGAACGTAAACGGACTGGCAGCCAGACTGCGCAACGGACTTTGAATCGTGTTGTACAAGAAGGCATTGAAATTGCCGAATGTCGTTAAGCTAAAGCCATAACGAACTCCCGCAAAGGCAATGGCAATGATAAAGGCCGGAATCAAGCCTGAGAACGAGTTTGACACCATCGGCGGAACACCATCGGGCATCTTAATGACCCATCCGCGATTGATCACAAACGCATACAGACGAGGAACGATTAGACCCAGAATGATTGCAGAGAACAAGCCCGGCGCACCTAAGTACGTGGTTCCCAAGGCAGCGCCGATCGTAACGACTTCTTTGCTTTCAGGCGCGGTACCCGTGACTCCCAACGGAATCATCATCAAGAAGACAAATAAGGTTAAGATCCCCACCGTCGTTGATTGTTTTTCTTGGCCTAATTGTTCAGCCAATCCTTTACCAATCGTGTAAGCAACATAAACAGCCAGCATGTTGGTCGTGACAGCAGGAATGTATCCGAAGATTGCTTTCAAGCCTGCCGACGTAATGAATGTCTGATAAGCCGGAATCTGTAAGGATCCCAACAGGGTGGCGATTGCGCCAAGAATGGTAATCGGAAGCACCACCATGAAACCGCTCATAACAGCTTGAAGCGATTTGTTAGAGGAAATCTTCTCGGCGACCGGTAAGACATACTTCTCTAGTGCGGATGTGAGTTTATCCATAATTCTCCCTTTCTCTTTTAGAATGTAGGTACCGACAACACTCTATACACCATTTATAAACGCTTACATTTTCACTGTCAATACAAAAATGAAATATTTTTTATTTTTTATAAGTATTTGAACTGAATTCCATTTCAACTTGTCGTTCATTGTGAAATACTTGTGCTAAGATGAATGTATGGACCAAAACCCTTTAGATGCGCTAACGGCTAACCTGTATCAGTTTACCAAGAAGGAACGGGCCATCGCTGAGTTTATCTTAGGCGACCCGCAATATGCCTTTCAATGCGACGCTGAAACCATCGCCCAAAAAACCGGCACTTCAAAAGCCGCTTTCATTCGATTATGCCAAAAAATCGGCTATAACGGGTACGCTGAGTTTCGTTTCGCGCTTTCACGGTCGATGTTCTCAAATCCACCAGAAGCCGTTGCTACCGATGATCCCATCTTGAGGATCACTCACGCCTATGCCCGTTTCATTGAGCAAATTCCTAACTCGATCTCCCTCGATGATCTGCGAGCCATCGCCTCACTTATCCTACAGGCGCGCAGGGTCAAGATCTTCGGGTACAACAGAACTTTTCTCAGTGCGCAGCAATTACGCATGCGCATGGGCAAAATGGGGCTCGATGCGGAAGCTATCGGAGATACCATTTCGATGATGGATATCGCCGAGACCATGACGAAAGTAGATGTCATCGTCTTGTTCTCCATCAAAGCGCTCGATCAGTTTTACGGAAACTTCGTTCGGGAAGCGCATAGTCGGCAATGTCCGATTATCCTGATTACGATGACACCTAACAACAAGTTTACGGATTTAGTTACTCATCAGTTGGTGATGCCCTACATCTCGAAATCAACAACCAAGGCTTTCTTGGATGATCAGGCGATTTTCTTTGTTTTCATCGAGTTGCTGCTCAACGAACTCGCACGTCAAGTCAGTACCAACTAAAAACGGAATGTTCATTCCGTTTTTTTATTTCAGATCTTCTCCGTTTGAAGCAATGACCTTTCGATACCACTCAAAGGAATCTTTCTTGATTCGCTTCAGAGTACCCTGACCTGCATTATCACGATCAACGTATATAAACCCGTAACGTTTCTTCATTTCTCCGGTTCCGGCACTCACCAGGTCGATCGGACCCCACATCGTATATCCCCAACACTCCACTCCGTCATGATCAATGGCCAGTTTCATTTGAGTCAGGTGATCACGCAGGTAGTCGATACGATAGTAATCATGCACTTTCTTGTCTGGGCCAACTTCATCGACCGCTCCTAATCCGTTTTCCACAATAAAGAGCGGTTTCCCGTAGCGATCATAAAGTTTGTTCATCAGGATACGTAATCCAACCGGATCGATCTGCCATCCCCACTCGGAACTCTTCAGGTAAGGGTTGCGAATGCCCTTCATGAAGTTACCTCCCACTTCAGAATCGTGATCTTCGGCTGTTGCTACTTTTGACGAGTAATAACTGAACGAAATGAAATCCACCGGGTAGTTCTTCAAGATGCTTTCATCATCCGCTTCCATGACCAGTTTTACGCCTAAACGCTTAAACAGTTGGTGAACAGCGGGTGAATAGACGCCTCTGGCTTGGATATCCGGAAAGAGATACTCTTCTTGTTCAATTTGAAATGCTTTTAGTCCATCTTCCGGCTTACACGTATGCGGGTATACAGTTAAACCAAGCATCATCATCCCGATTTTGGCATCCGGAATGATTTCATGACAGGCTTTGACCGCAAGGGATGACGCCACAAACTGATGGTGAACAGCCTGATAGATTATTTGGTGACGGTTGACCCCTTCCGGAATGACCAATCCACCTTCAATGAGCGGCGCCTTCGTGATGACATTGATCTCGTTAAAGGTCAACCACAATTTGACTTTGTGTTGGTAGCGAGTAAAAACCGTTCGAACATACCTTTCGAAAAAGCCAATCAGACGACGATCTGCCCAACCGTTATATCGGTGAACCAAGCTCAAGGGCATCTCATAATGCGAGAGCGTGATAAGAGGTTGAATGCCTAATCGCAACATTTCATCAAAGAGTGCATCATAAAATCCCAATCCCATTTCATTGGGGACGTCATCATCCCCGTTGGGATAAATGCGGCTCCAGGCAATGGAAGTACGTAGGACTTTGAATCCCATCTCCGCAAACAAAGCCAGATCTTCTTTGTAGCGATGATAGAAATCGATGGCAGTATGCGAGGGATAATAGACCCCCTCTTTAACCTTCAGATCGGTCGTCATGAACCGGTGTGGAGAACACTCCAAAACATCGGAGATCGCCAATCCCTTTCCATCTTCAAGGTAGGCTCCTTCGATTTGATTGGCAGCTAATGCGCCACCCCATAGAAATTGTTGTTTCATATTATCCTTTCAGTTTGCTTAACTGTTGATGAACCACAATAAACTCTTCACTGATCATGCGAAATGCCTCTGCACTCATCAGTTGATCTTCAGCATGCATCAACAGCAAATTGACCGGCGTTGATTCTCCGGATGCTTCTTTCTGGATGAGTTCAGCATGGGCATGATGCCCCATGATGAAGGCTTCTTCGCCCTCTTTGATGAGTGAAAACGCCCCATCAAAATCGCCTTGCTTGGCCAACTGAATCGCTTCGATGTAACAGCTGCGTGCTGTTCCGACTGAAGCAATGATGTTAAAGGCTATGAGTTCCAATCCTTCCATTTAATCCCCCAGGAGCTCTTTGACTCGATCGATGACTTTCTTCCCATTCATAGTTCCATAGGCAACCATATCGATGGCTTCCACTGGACAAGTCACTAACTCTTTTACTTTATTAAGGTTGAATCGGATCTGAGGTCCCAAAAGCACAATGTCAGCACCTTTCCCACTAATCGATGCCATCGAAACCGGGTGAGCATCAATATCGATCTCGTATCCGATGGACTTGGCATACTCTTCCATTTTTGTAACAAGCAGACTGGTAGACATTCCTGCGGCACATAATAACACAATTTTACGCATAGGACCCTTTCTGATCCAAATAAGGATCTGACAGATGGCTGTCACATTGAGTTCACCATCACTTTACTGTCTTACTAGGGGTCTGTCAAGGAATTTTGGAATATATTTCATATTTCTATTTTTATTGAAATATCTACCGTCCACCATTTGGTTCTCTGTGCTACAATACAGGTAATGAAGCGCAATGTCTCTTTTCTGATCAAACCTGCCAGTTCGTTATGCAATCTGCGTTGCACCTATTGTTTTTACCATGATGTCAGTGCCCATCGCATGAGTACCTCCTACGGCTTGATGTCGGATGAAACGATGAAAGCCCTGGTTCAACGATCGGTGGGTACCTTTACTGACACGGAGATCACCTTAACCTTTCAAGGGGGTGAACCAACCTTATGGGGATTGGATCGCTTCAAAGCCTTGGTGAAGGAGACTGAGCTTTACACAGATCGTCACAACACCCTCCATTGGGCCATTCAAACCAACGGAACTCTGATTGATCAAGAATGGATCGCCTTCTTTAAAGAACACCGGTTTCTGGTGGGGTTATCGATTGACGGGCCCCGACGCAATCACGATCATTTCAGAATCAACGCCCAGGGTTTACCAACCCAGGACCGGGTACTACATACCGCCAAGCAACTCAAAGAAGCCGGGGTGGACTTTAATGTGTTGACCGTTCTGACCCAAACCTTGGCTAAACAGCCGGAAGAGTTGTACCGGTTTTATCGCCAACACAACTTCACGCATGTCCAATTGATTCCGTGTTTACCCGGTATTGATCAAGCCAAGGATCCGTTTGCGTTGACCCCGGATCGATTCGCCAGTTTCTATACCCGCTTCTACCAGCTGTGGTTGGAGGATTACCAAAAGGGGTCCTATTTGAGTGTTGGACTCTTCGATAACGTGATCCCGATGTTTGCGGGGATGCCTCCTTTACAGTGTGGCATGTTGGGCTATTGTTCGCCGCAGTATGTCATTGAAGCTGATGGCAGTGTCTATCCCTGTGATTTTTATGTGCTGGATCACTACCGTTGCGGCAATATCCGTGATCTGTCCATTGAAGACATCCTTCGCAGTGAACCGATGCAGCGTTTCCTGAACGAGCCCAAGCGCATGTCTCCCCTTTGTGCTGATTGCCCCTTCAAAGCGATGTGTCACGGCAACTGTAAGCGCCTCAACATCACTTATTTCGATGATCAGCGCTGCGGATACCGGGAGTTCTTGACGGTGGTCTCACCAACCATGCGACAGATTGCCGCTCGACTCAAATAAAAATCCACCTTGCGGTGGATTTTCTTTTAATCCGTTTCCGGATCGAATTGGGAATTGTAGAGGTTGGTGTAGAACCCGTTTTGAGCCATCAGTTGCTCATGCGAGCCTTGTTCGACGATGTTGCCGTTACGCATGACCAGAATGAGATCGGCGTTACGGATCGTGGAAAGGCGGTGAGCGATGATGAAACTGGTACGGTTGGCCATGAGTTTATCCATGGCTTTTTGAATGAGCACTTCGGTACGGGTATCAACGGACGAGGTCGCTTCATCCAAGATGAGTATCTTGGGATCGGCCAGGAAGGCTCGGGCAATCGTCAAGAGCTGTTTTTGACCCGCAGAGACGTTGGAGGCTTCTTCATTGAGTTCGAACTGATAACCTTTGGGCAGCGTATGGACAAAGTGATCGACGTAGGCGGCTTTGGAGGCTGCCAGAATGTCTTCCTGGGTGGCGTTAAGGTTGCCGTACTTGAGGTTGTCTTCGATGGTGCCGTTGAAGAGCCAGGTGTCCTGCAGGACCATCCCGAAGACAGAACGCAGATCGGCCCGGCGGTAATCGCGCAGATCGTGACCGCCGTCGGTGATGCTGCCCTGATCGACATCGTAGAAGCGCATCAGGAGTTTGACGATGGTCGTCTTGCCGGCGCCGGTGGGACCGACGATGGCAATGCGTTGACCCGGTTTGATGTCGGCACTGAAGCCTTGAATGACGGGTTTATCCGGCAGGTAGCTGAAGTGAACGTTCTTGAATTCCACGGAGCCATCGAGTTGGGTGACATCGACCGGATCGGTGACATCATCCACTTCTTCGGGTTGTTCCAGGAAGGCAAAGACGCGCTCAGCCGCAGCCGCGGTGGACTGCAGGGTGTTGGAGATCTGCGCGACTTGCGCGATCGGTTGGGTGAAGGAACGGACGTACTGGATGAAGGCTTGGATATCCCCGACTTTCAGTTTTCCGTCGATGGCCAGCATCCCACCCAACAAGGTGACGGCGACATAGCCCAGGTTACCCACGAAGTTCATAAGCGGCATCATGGCTCCGGAGAAGAACTGGCTCTTCCAGGCACTGTCATAGAGGGCTTCGTTGTGTTCATCGAAGGTGGCCAGGGATTTTTCCTCCCCGTTGAACGCCTTGACGATCACGTGTCCGCCATACATTTCTTCGACATGCCCGTTGACTTTACCAAGCGTGGCAGCTTGGATCTTGAAGTACTTCTGGGAGAACTTGACGATGACCATGATGAGGCCAAAGGAGATCGGCAGGATCACCAAGGTGGCTAAGGTCATTTCCCAGGAGATGGTCAGCATCATCACCAGGACACCCAACAGGGTGGTGGTGGAGGTGATGATCTGGGTGAGGTTTTGGTTGAGCGTCATTCCGATCGTATCGACATCGTTGGTGATGCGGCTGAGCACATCGCCGTGCGAAGTCTGATCGAAGTAACGCAGGGGCAGCTTGTTGATCTTGATCGAAAGGTCTTTGCGGAAGTTGTAGGCGATCGTATTCCCGACCCGGGACATGATGAAGCCTTGAACGTAAGCAAGAAGCGTGGAGATCCCGTACAGGGTCACCAAGTAAAGGATGATGTCGCGTATCCCATCAAAGTCGATGGCGGCTCCGGGAATTCCCTGCATCTTCGCCACCAAACCTTCAAAGAGCTTGGTGGTGGCCTGACCCAAGATCTTGGGTCCGGCAATCATGAAGGCGGTCGATCCGACAGCTAAGATAAACACCAGTCCAAACGCCAGCCAGTACTTGGAGAGGCGTTGGATCAGTTTACGCATGGTGCCTTTAAAGTCTTTGGCTTTTTCGCCACCACGCATCATCCCCCCCATCGGGCCTCCGGCTCCGGGGCCGTGTTGGGGACGTTTGTTTTCGGTGGGCCGGTTACTCATGGCTCAGTTCCTCCGACGTCATTTGAGACAGGGCAATCTCACGGTACACCTCACAGGTGTCCATCAGATCACGGTGCGTGCCTTTTCCGACAATGCGTCCGTTTTCCAGGACGATGATCTGATCGGCATGCAGGATGGTGGAAATGCGTTGAGCGACCACCAGTAAGGTTTTATCCGCGAGTTCCTTATGCAAGGCACTGCGCAAAGCCAAGTCGGTCTTAAAGTCCAAAGCTGAGAAACTGTCATCGAAGATGAAGAGGTCCGGATTCTTGATGAGGGCCCGGGCAATCGAGAGGCGTTGTTTCTGCCCACCCGAGACGTTGGATCCGCCTTGAGCGATGTGCTCTTGGTAACCATCGGCCTTTTCGGCGATGATGTTGGAGGCTTGAGCGATCGAAACGGCTTGTTGGAGTTCGGCTTCGGAGGCATCCTCTTTGGCGTACTTCAGGTTGCTTTCGATGGTTCCGCTGAAGAGCACACCCTTCTGCGGGATATAACCGATGCGCTGACGCAGGTCCTTTTGAGGCACATCACGCACATCGACGCCGTTGACCAGGACACGGCCATTGGAGACATCGTAGAAGCGCGGGATCAGGTTGATCAGTGTGGATTTCCCGCTGCCGGTGGATCCGATGAAGGCCGTTGTTTCTCCGGGTTTAGCAGTAAAGCTGAGGTCATGGAGGACATCGTCATCCGCGTTGGGATAACGGAAAGTCACGTTCTCAAACACCACTTCACCGGTGCGAGTCGCTTCAAAGGCGCTCGGAGAAATCGGATCGGTGATGGAAAGCGGCGTATCCAAGACTTCATTGACCCGCTTGGCAGAAACGGAAGCCCGCGGAATCATGATGAAGGTCATGGCAATCATCATAAACGACATGATGATCTGCATCGCATACTGCATAAACGCCATCATATCGCCGACTTGGAGGTTCCCCAAATCGATTTCTTTCCCGCCGTACCACACGATGAGGAGCGACAAGCCATTCATGATGAACATCATGGTCGGCATCAGGAAGACGATGGCCCGGTTGACAAACAGGTTGATCTTGGCCAACTCAGTGTTGGCTTTATCGAAACGGGCTTCTTCATAGGGTTCGTTCCCGAAGGCTCGCACCACCATGAGTCCGGAGAGGCTTTCACGCGCCACCAGATTGACCCGGTCGATGAGTTTTTGAATCAGGGCAAACTTCGGTAAAACGAAGGCAAACATGATGCCGATAAGACTCAACATCACCACCACGCCCAAGGTGACGATCCAGGTCATGTTGTTGTGTTGGCTCATGACGCGCAAGATGGCTCCACTACCCAAGATCGGGGCGTAGAAAATGATGCGGAACATCATCTGAACCATCATCTGGATCTGCGTGATGTCATTGCCGGTACGGGTAATGAGGGACGCCGTGGAGAACTGATCGAATTCGACATTCGAGAAGCTCTCAACCTTGGAGAACACGGATTTACGCAGGGTCTTCGCCATGCCGGCCCCGATACGCGACGACAAGAGTCCAACCAGAATGGCCGCGGTGATGGCCATCAAGGAAATGAGCAACATCGTTCCACCCGTGGAAAGGATGTAGTTCATTTGATAGGCATCCATGTCCAAGCCCACCGCCGTATACTCGGTTTTGATGGCGACGGTCACGCTTTGATCCAGCATAGCCGGATCGAAGTTGGAGAAGCGCTGATCGATCTGCATCAAGAACTGGGCTTTTTGTTCAGCCGGCATCGCCCATAAGGCATCATAGATCGTGACGCCCGGCGGCAAGGGGAACGCACTGGTATCGATCATGCCGCTATCCAGCGCCATGACCACCAAGAACGGTTTGGCCATTAAATCCGCCAACTCGTCTTGCGTCATCCCGTCCAGGGTCAACACATACACGGCTTCATCAGCCAGAATCGGGTAATCGTCGATATACTCCGAATCGTTTTGATCGACCAGGGTGTATTGACTTAAAATCGCTTCGGTATCGTCCACCGAGACAAACAAGATCAGTTTATCCAATTCGCTTTGACGGATGACGGTAGGTACCGTATCCGTGATCCCGCCTTGTTGGATCCCGGTATTGACGATATCTGACATCAGATCCGGTAACTTCAATTCGGCATTGGCTTGAGCAAACAACAAGCCGATAATCACCAGCGTACTCAACCAATACGGTCTTAAGTTACGCCATAGCAGTTTGATCATACATTCTCCTTCGTGGGGTTCAGGCATCCGTCATCCGGAGTGCCGAGGATGGTGTTGACTTTTTTGATCAGCGTCAACAGCTGGGTGGTTTCGGCTTCGCCGATTTCTTCCATGATGCGTTCGAAAACCCGTTCGGCTTCGCGCTTTAAGGCTTGGGCAATGCCCTTCCCGGTCGGGGTCAACACCAGGTTGATCGATCGTCGATCCTGATCACTGGGAATGCGTTCGATGTAGCCGCGCTCCACCAAGCTGTCCATCATTTGGGTGATGGTGCTGGGGGCTAAGCCCACCATCGTAGCGATGTCTTTCATGCGCAAGGTGTGGTGACTTTCCAGTCCCATCAGCGTCATGATCTCCCAGGGTTTGAAGTTGCCCTCAGGCAAACGGTGTTGTCGGACATTCTTGTTCATGACCATGAATTCCAACATAAGCTCGCGGGCGATGTTGTGTGGCACGTCAACCTCCTTCGCATTCCTAATATTTCGGAATACGAAACAATTATAACCACTTCCTAATCCATGTCAACAAGAACGCACACTTTCACACAATCTACGACAAATGGGTTCTTGTGTTGTTTTTATTGCTGAGTGCTATACTGAATCTGGGTCGTAGACCCCACCAGGAGTAATCCATGTCCATTATTGAAACCAAGCAGTTGACGAAGTATTACGGCAAGTCACGCGGCATCATCGGCGTTGATTTGGCCATCGAAGAAGGCGAGATCTTCGGTTTTATCGGTCCGAACGGTGCCGGGAAATCCACGACGATCCGTTTATTGCTGTCACTGATCCATCCGACCTCCGGCAGTGCAACAATCTTTGGAAAAGACGTCACCGTCTACGCCAAGGAAATCCATCAAGAGATCGGGTATCTGCCGTCAGAAGTGTTTTACTATGACAACATGAAGGTCAAAGACCTGTTGAACTATTCCGCCAGTTTCTATAAGAAAGACTGTTCACAGCGCATTAAGGACTTGGCCAAACGCCTCGACTTAGATCTTAACCGCAAGATCGATGATCTCTCTTACGGCAACAAGAAGAAAGTCGGGATCATCCAAGGGCTCTTGCACAGTCCGAAAGTCATCCTGTTGGATGAACCCACGGGCGGACTCGATCCACTGATGCAGAACATTTTCTTCGACATCCTCGCTGAAGAAAACAAACGCGGAGCCACGGTGCTCTTCTCGTCGCACATCCTCTCCGAAGTTCAGAAGCTCTGTCATCGGGTCGCCATCATCAAAGACGGCAAGATCGTCCGGGTGGATACGGTTCAAGCGATGAAAGAAGAAGCTTATCTCAAGGTTTCCTTTGAAACCAAAGCTCCGGTTGACCTGTCGAAGATCGGATTTGATCATCTGACCCAAGTCGTTCAAAACGGCACAGAAGTCTCGTTCTTATATAAAGGCGATCTGAATGTATTGATGGGAGCCTTGGCGAAACTGGATCTGGTTCGCGTCAATGTCCAGGAAGCCGATTTGGAAGAGATCTTCCTGCATTACTATCAGAAAGAGGCCTAACATGACGGTTCTCTTCTTTGAGTTGAAACAGGGTCTTCGTTCCACTTTCTGGTGGTGCGTGGGCTTAGGTGCCGTCACGTTCCTGTTTGCGGGAGCG
The DNA here is from genome assembly GCA_903847945.1 of uncultured bacterium. Taxonomy (GTDB): domain Bacteria; phylum Bacillota_I; class Bacilli_A; order Erysipelotrichales; family Erysipelotrichaceae; genus UBA2212. The sequence continues at coordinate 35,174 of CAINEY010000025.1, forward strand.
ATGTATCCGGTCTATTACGATCAAGTCAATGTGATCAAACCGATGTTTGAAGCCATTCCGGAAGTTGTGCTTCGCTCATTGGGTGTCAACCTGGACATTCTCTTTACCAGTCTAGGTTTCTTCTCGTTTGTGATGATGTACCTGCATTTGATTGCGGGAATGCAGGGAATCTTGTTGGGCTTGGGCGTGATCGGAAAAGAACTTCGCCTAAAAATGATGGATTTCATCTTGACCCGTCCCATGAGCCGTTCTCAAGTCTTTATTCAGAAAGCGCTGGCGATTTGGGTCCACTTGACCATCACCTGGATCATCTTCACCTTGATTGCTTGGCTGTCCATCGCCGGCTTCTCCAAAGAGCCGATCGATTGGCTGATCTTTGCAAATTTGTCTGTCTCGTTGTATGCGATCCAATTGTTGTTTATGGCCCTCGGCGCATTGATTGCGACGGTGTTGCGTAAGCTGAAAAGCGTGATCGGGGTTGGACTTTCGGTCGTTTTTGCCCTCTTCATCATGAACCTGATGCAAAGCATCTTTGAAGAGGAATGGTTACGGTACCTTAGTCCGTTTCAATGGTTTGAACGCGGGTATCTATTTGTTCACAATGCATTTGAACTGCCCATGATTGCCATGTGGTTGATGGTGACGGTCGGTTCCTTGATAACCGCATATGTCGTGTACGTCAAAAAAGACGTTCACGCGGTGTAGGAGGCTCTATGAATCTGTATTTGCGTGAAATGAAGTCGTATTGGAAAGCCATGACGTTTTGGTCCTTGGGCATCATCTTTATGGTAGGTGCCGGGATCGGAAAATACTCCGCGTTCAGCTCTTCCGGAACCATGAACATCGGTGACTTGTTGGACTCCATGCCCAAAGCCTTCTTTGCGATTTTTGGGTTGGCAGGAATTCCGGTCGATACGTTTGGTGGATTCTACGGGATGATTTATGCCTATGTCGCCATCATGGGTGCTGTGTTTGCGGTCATGATTGGCAGCGGGATCCTCGCCAAGGAAGAGCGCGATAAAACCGCGGAATTCCTCATGGTCAAACCCATCACCCGGCTGCGCATCCTGGCCATCAAACTGATGGCTGCCTTGACGCTAGTGTTGATTTTTGTGGGTGTCACGTACAGTTTGTCCGTGATCACCATCGCTCAAGTCTCGCCGGATGATCCCATCAACGGGGAATTGGCGTTGATGATGCTGGCGTTGTTTCTGGTCATGGTGTTCTACCTGTCAATCTCCTTCTTCTTAGCCGCTTACCTCAAAGAAGCCAAGAAGTCCTCGCAGCTGGCGCTCTTGGTGATGTTGGGGAGTTACCTCATCTCCGTTGCCATGGGGATCGTGGACAACCTGGAGTTCTTGCGGATCGCCGTTCCCTTCCAGTATTTCCGGGTGGTGGATCTGTTGGAGTTGAAACTGGACCCCTTCTACCTGATTGTGACCTTGGTGGTCAGCGCAAGCGCCATTGGACTCAGCCTCTACTATTACCCCAAACGGGATCTGATGATCTAAAAAAAACGACCGCAAGGTCGTTTTTAGTTCTTAACCACATCCAGCACAATACGTCCGTCTTTGATTTCGATGATGCGATCCGTCTTTTCCGCCACTTTCCGATCGTGCGTGATGATCAGGAAGGTCGTGTTGAAGGTCTTGTTGATCTTGCGCATCAGCTCATAGACTTGCTCGGTCGTATCCGAATCCAAGTTGCCGGTCGGTTCATCCGCCAGGATGATCTTGGGATCGTTCATCAGTGAACGGGCAATCGCCGTACGTTGCTGCTGACCTCCGGACATCTGGGTTGCCAAGTTGTTTTTGACTTTCGATAAGCCCACCAGATCCATCAGATCATGGGCTTTTTTGAGCACTTCAGGTGTGACCTTCTCGCCTTTGATGCGCACCGGCATCAAGACATTCTCAAGGGCTGTGAATTCCGGCAACAAGTAATGAAACTGGAAGATGAAACCTAACGTCTCATTCCGCAGGGCGGCCAGTTGAGGCACCTTCATCTTGGAGGTCGGAATCCCGTTGATCAGGATCTCTCCGGAGGTCGGTTGATCCAAAGTGCCGAGGATATTCAAAAGCGTGGATTTCCCGGAACCGGATTGGCCGATGATGGCGTTGAAACTGCCGGTTTCGATGTTGAGGCTCACGTCATGAAGCACTTGCGTCTTCACCACGGTACCGTAGATCTTGTTGATGTTTTTCAGTTCGATGATGTTAGCCATTGCGAATGACCTCGATAGGTGAGAGTTTACGGGTACGGTTGGCCGGAATCAGCGACGCAACCATCGCCGACACTAGAGCCACTCCAGCTGAGAAGAGAATGAAAGGCACGTCAAACGTGATGGGAATCAGGGCGGTGCCATCCGGATTACGGGCAAACGTAGTGAAGGACACCAGTAGTCCAACCCCCAGAGCAACTCCCAACAACGCCCCAAAGATCCCCAGGATCAAACCTTGAAACAAGAAGATCAAACTGGCTTTCGTGTCGTTGATGCCCATGGCTTTTAGGATCCCGATCTGTTTGGATTTCTGAAGAACGGTGATTGCCAAGACACTGGCAATCCCCAACACGACACTGATCAAGACAAAGATCTGGATCATCAGGCTGGAAATCGATTGACCGTTGAGCCCGCTCAAGAGCGATTCATTTTGCGACTTCCAATCGACCACTGAATAGCCCGAACGCAGTTCATCCTTGAGGGTCAACGCTAAGGCATCCGCCGCAAAGACATCCTTGACTTGGATTTCAATCGACGTGACGTTGTTTCCTAGCCCAAAGAGGGATTGAGCACCGGACGGTGTCCCCACCATCCATCGTTCGTTGATGGCAGCCACACTCAAATCGAAGACACCGGTAACAGTCACTTCACGGGTTTCGTTCGTGAAGGTCTGAAGGGTCACGGTATCCCCGACATCGACCCCGAGCTCTTCCGCTAATAAATTCCCCAAAATGACTTCATCGTCGGTTTGGGGTAAACGACCTGCGGTCAGCTTCTCTTCATAATCATAGATCGCCAGAGCTCCTTCATCCGCACTGCGCAATAAGGCGGAAGCACTGGTATCGCCGACCCGCACCACCAACGCTCCATCCACCGCGTAGGAGATGGAGGTGAAATCATCCACGGGTTTGAATCCGCTCTGAGTTACACTAAAGGCTTCATCATCCACTTGCGTGACGATGATGTGAGCCGAGTTGCCTACAGTCTTATCGATCAAACCGGTCTGTAGTCCGGTGATCAGGAGTCCGATAAAGATCTGTACGGAGACACCAATGGCGATTCCCAACATAATGGCCAAGGTTTGACCTTTACTGTAGGTCAAGAATCGCTTGGCGATGGTAAAGGCGACCTTCATTGGTGACCTCCCGTGACAACGGTTAACTCCGCAAAGTTCTGAGCCAACTCGACGTTATACGTAGCCAAGGCTTGAGGATTGTGGTCGAAACCGCGTCCTCCCGCAATCAGCTTCAACTCGGGGAACCGTTCTCGGATCAATTCCACGGTTTTTAAGGTCACTGAGAAGTTGTAGTAATTGGTGACACTCAAGGCCACCAGATCCAAGTTCAAGCTTTCAATCAAATCGACAAACTCTTTCTTGGGCGTACTCTTGCCCACGAAGAACGTTTCATACCCCAACAGAGTCAAGTAGTCACTGATCATGCGTGCACCCAGTTCGTGTTCTTCCCCGTCGGGGCAAACTACGGCAGCCCGTCCTTTGGTGGTGGAAGCCTTCGCTTTGACCACGAACGGGAATGACATTTCGATGATGGTGCGAATGATCGAACTCTTGATGTGTTCTTTCCAGATCTTATGCAAGGGATCCGTTTCGACATCCGTCAGATTCTCCATCGATTTTCGCAGGACACCGTCATACAAGGTCGGCACATCGACATTGCCACTGGACAAGGCATCAAACGCCAAAGTCACACAGGTTTCTTTGTCAAGGCGATCAAAAGCATCCATAAATTCGCGTTGATTCATACACTCCTCCTTTTAATTAATCATATAAACTAATTTACAGGATTTCTCGTGAATCTTCAAACGTTATGAACGTTAAAAAGATGAATCGATTAAAAAGCCCCGCTAGGGGCCTTTAGGAGAGGTTATTTCGCATTCGCCGTAATGGCGATATCATCGAGGTAGTAGACAGTAAGTCCTTCATACCCGGAATCGGTTCCAATCACCAGCCAGAGTTTTCCGGCACTATCGGTCTTTAGCGTTAAAGTCACTTCAAAGCCTTTAGAGACAAATCCGGCTTCCGATCCTTCCGGTTTAGCCATGGTTCCGACCACCGGAATCCCGGGACTCCCTTGGGATTGTTGGCCCTTGTCGATATTGAGGACCCACAAACCGCCATTGTCTTCACTGACTTCAGGAAGGACGTTGGTGAACCCGGCTTTGACGTAAACGCTGTCTGCCGGAGAACCCCCGATCCCGATGGATCCTGCTTCAGCCTCGGTGTAGAGCGTAAAACTCAAGGTTATGGTATACGTCGTAGAAGCTTTGAATCCTGATAGTTCCTTGACAATCCCCATGAACAGGTCATCACTGCGGTTATGGCCTTTTAGACGCAAACCTGGATTAGTCGTTCCTGAGATCACAGCCCGTTCATACGCCATCTCAAAGGTTTCAAAGTTATGCCCGTCATCGTGATAATCCGCAAAAACGGATTCAAAGCCGGAATCATCCTGAGTAAAATCGAAACTCCACGACTTCGGTTCAACTTTTGTATTGCACGACATCAGGGAAAGTGAGGTTAAAATCACGAGAAGTGGCTTAATGGTTTTCATGGCTCTATCCTAACACAAGTCATATTAAGCCCTCCTTAAGAAAAACATCCCTAATCAGGGATGTTTCTACCTAAAGAGCGCGATACGTGGAGGTGGCTTTAGTAGCTTCCAACTCACGATTCGCATCGACAACAGCATTCTTGACCGCGAAGTAAATCAAGAAATACGCAATCACAAACGGAACCACAAACATAAACAAATAGACAAGAGCCATGGTTTGTACCTCAGTGTATAGTTTACACGACAATAGAGTCAACGAGAAGTTGTAACATATGATATTGGAACTGGTATTAATAATACTCACCGTTCCTAGGAGATCACGGAATCCTTGTGGAACTCAACTGGTTTCCGAGTATGAGAACACTAACGCCTCGGAATACTCGGAATAAACAGGTATCGCCGAGTCTTTGGTGATCGAACGAATTTGAATCGAATAGAATGCCGAAGCATCCAAGTCATTAAACGTCACAGTCAACTCACTGACTTCTTCAATGACCCAATCCGCCTCCGGATCATCCTGACGGATTCGAATTTCATAATCCGTAGCACCTGGAACGGAAGCCCAACTCACAGTGATGGATGTGTAAGTGATTCCGGAGAGTTGAAGCGTTGGAACTTGAAGTGACGGGGTCACTGCAATGACCGAAGTATACGGTCCGTAGACCTTCGTAGTGCTGACGAGTCGGTACGACCGGACTTTGACATAGTAGGTCGAACCTGTCGTCAAACCGGTAAAGGTCTTGGTCAAGGTCGTCTGAAGCGAAACCGTGTAGGGTCCGCTCTCCGAGGTTGCGATCGCGACTTCATACCCGTTGGCGCCGGTAACGGCTGCCCAGGTGAGGGTGATCGAATCGAAGGTCGATTCACTGAGGACGCTCGGTGCGCTCACTTGAGTGGTCTGCGAGGTGATGGTCGAATAGGAACCATAGACCTTGGTGGTGCCGACCAACTTGTAGGCACGGATCTTGTAGTTGTAGCGGGTGTTGAAGACGAGTCCCGTATTCAGGAAGCCTACCGTGGTCTGCGACTTGATGAGGGTGTAGGTGGTTGATGTTCCTGTGGAACGCCAGATCTCATACCCGGTGACTCCGGATACCGCAGCCCAGTCGACCTGGATGCTGGTGGTGGACGGGGAACTTAAGGTGATCACCGGAGTTCCTGGTAAGGTCTTGCCTAGAACGGCCGTGGTCCACGCCCCGTAGACTTTGACGTCATTAACGAGGGTGTAGGCCCGGACCTTGATGTAGGAGGTGGTGTTGAATGCCAAGCCGGTCACTTGATAGGCTGCCGTCTCGGTAGAGCTCAGGGTGGTGTACACGCCGGTCGCCGTGGTCGAACGCGCCACTTCATACCCGGAAGCGCCTAGGACCGGTGTCCAAGTAAAGTCGAGGGTCGAGACGTTGGTGGCGCTGAGTTTCAGACCCAGTGCGGTCGACGGGATCGGGGTTCCCGTAATGATAACGGAAGCGGTCGAATACACTTTGGTTTCACCGACCAGTCGGTAAGCGAACACTTTGTAGGACTGTGCGACACCGCTCGTCAATCCGGTATGAACTGTACTCAAGGCGGTCGTGTCGATCAGGGTTTCATACGTTGAGGTGTTCGGGTTGAGCCACTGGACCTCATACCCGGTCGCTCCGGCGATAGCCAACCAGCTCAGATTCAAGGAATCAAAGCCGCCGGAAACCACTTTAGGGGCCGGAGTAGAGGGAATCGGGGTACCGGTGATGAAGTTCGAATAAACCCCGAAGACTTTTTTGTAGTTGACGATGCGGTAAGCCCGGACCCGGACGGTGTACGTCGAATTGGTCAAGAGGTTGGTAATGGTGGCACTGGTCAGGGTCGTGGTCGGAAGCACCGTAAACGGTCCGGCTTCGGAAGTGGCGTAGGACACTTCATAGCCGTTGGCTCCGGCGACGGCCGGCCAGCTGATCTTGAGCGCGTTGTAGGCGGCGGAAGCTGCGGTCGGAGTCGGGGCCCACGGTAAGGGAGTGCTTGAGACGACGCTCGAATACGCGCCGTAGACTTTCGTTGTCCCAACCAGGCGGTAAGCGCGGATCTTGTAGTTGTATTTGGTGTTGGTCAAGAGCGCGGTATTCAAGAAACCCACGGTGGTTTGTGACTTAACGAGCGAATAAGTTGTACTGGTTCCCGTCGAACGCCACACTTCGTAGCCTGTGGCCCCATTGACGGCAGTCCAGTTAATTTGGATCGCGTTATAGGCCGTGTAGGCTGCGGAAGGACTGGAAACCGCGGTCAAGGCGGTTTTTACCGCAACCGACGTGGTCCAGTTCCCATAAACCTTCACGTCATTGACGGTGGTGTAAGCACGGACACGGTAGTATCCGGTCGTGTTGAACGTCAATCCACTGCGGGTGTAGTCACTGACACTCACGTCGGCGATGACAATGGCGGCTCCGGTCGAAGTCGTGGCGAAAGAAACTTCATAGCCGCTCGCTCCCGACACATCGTCCCAGTCAAGACTAAGAAGATTGTAATCGATGAAGGAGGGTTTCAGATTCGTCGCGATCGCGGGAATCGGGGTCACATTGATGATGCTCGAATCCAAAGACCGGATCTTCACGTCACTTAGGATCGCATAGGCGACCACTTTATAGGAACGGGTCGTTCCAGTGATCAGTTCGACATCGGTAAAGGTTAAGGTGGTCTGATCCGCGATCAGGGTATAGACGTCCCCATCCAAGCGATAGAGTTCATACCCCGAAGCGCCGGCGATGGTGGTCCAACTGAGGTAGACGCGATCAAAGCCGCCCGAGGATCCCGTTAAAGTCGGGGTCAAAGGTAAGGGTTTCGCAGAAACCACACCCGAATACCCGGAATAGACTTTCAAGGTGCCTACTAAGCGGTAAGCTCTAACCTTAACGTAATAAGGCGTATCCACGGTCAAGCCGTTGATCGTGGCCGTCAGTGCCGTTTGAAGCGGCAGTAAGGTATAGGTTCCGTCTTCGGTCGCTGAATAGGAGATCTCATAACCCGTCGCTCCGGCGATGGCTGGCCAGCTCACTTTGAGCGCGTTGGTTCCACCGCTCACGACACTGATACTCGGAGAAGCAGGGATCGGTTTGGTGGAGGTCACGGTCGAGAATTCACCGTACACTTTCGTCGTCCCGACTAAACGGTAAGCCCGGATCTTGTAGTTGTAGGTGGTGTTGGTGACTAGGGCCGTGTTGAGGAATCCCACCGTCGTTTGCGTCTTAACCATCGCATACGTAGTGCTGGTTCCCGTGGAACGCCACACTTCATATCCCGAGGCTCCGGAAACCGCGGTCCAATTGATTTGGATGGACGCATAGCCGGCGGATTGTGTCGTCGGGTTGGTGACCGCAGTCAATGCGGTTTTTCCACTGATGACTGATGAATAGGCACTATAGGTCGTTCCGCCTTCATAGGTGAGATAAGCCCGAACCTTGTAATAATAGGTCACATTGAAGGTTAAACCTGTCAGCACCGCTTCGGTCGACGTGACTGTCGCGATCTTCGTGTACGTTCCGGTGGCTGAAGTCGCTCGGTAGATTTCATAACCGGTCGCATCCAGATTTCCGGTGAAAGCAAGCGTCAGGGTGTTATAGTCGATGACGGTCCATTTCAAGCCGGACGGTGCGGTTAGCGCCGGAGTCAAGGTGATTACACTGTACGCTGAAATGGCCTGTCCCAACGGAACCTGTCGATTGGCACGCACTCTGAACGTTGCTGGCACTCCAACTGAAAGATCAGTGATGGTGGTGGTCAAGTCCGTTGTCTCCAATACAAACTCGAACAGACCTGTACTCAAGTTCTTCCTGTAGATGTTGTATGAACTGGCTAACGGGATTGCTGTCCAGTTCAGCTTCACGGAGCTTTGACTGAGGACGGTCCCCGTCAACGTCGGAGCTGGTATTTTCGTTCTGAAAAGAACCATTTCCGAAGAATAGCCGTAGTATTGGTTACCGTTGTAGAAATAGTAGGCGGTTACAAACAAAGCATAGTCTTCATTGGGTTGAAGTCCGGTAAGTACTGCACTTAACGCCGTTCCTTCATACCTTGTGACCGGTTCACCGGTGTCCACAGAATAGATCATGACCTCATACCCGACAGCTTTTGCCGCGGCTGTGAAGGTGACACTCACCGTATCCGAAGTTGGTACTGCTTTAACATTCGTCGGTGCTGCGACCGATGGGTAAGCAATGACGATTTCGGAGCTGTTTGAACTGATGTTCATGCTGCTGTTGGCTACCACATAATACGCATAGGGTCGTTCAGCAATGAAGAATGAATCCGTATGCGTATAACTCGTCGTCGTCACGGTTTTTAACAAAGCAAAATCATAGGCATAGGGCCGATAGATATAAATTGAATAACTGGATGCTCCGGTAATGGCTTTCCACGATAAGGCAATCGTAGTCGGATTGATCGTCGTTGCGGTCATCACTGGGGTAGCTAACTTGGTTTTGCCACCCTTCTGAATATAGTTTGTATAGACTTTAACCCCATCGACCAGATAGAAAGCCCGAACTCGATAGTAAACGCTCGTGTTCAAACTCAGTCCGGTATGGGTGTATGAGGCCGTTGTCAGCGTAATGACTGAGCCATAATTGTTGTCCGCATACAATGAGCGTTGAAGTTCATAGCCCGCAACACCCGGAATTGCTTCCCAAAAAACTTTTAAGGTTGTCGCGGTAGAGTCGATTCCCATTCTGTCTTGATTCAAGATAAGCGGTTGTGCAATCGCGGATACGGAATTCGAAACCAATCCTTCAACGTCAACGGTTCCGAAACGAACAATGGGCACCACATAGTAATCATAACTCTTCCCGGCTTGAACCTGTTTATCGGTGTAGGATAGTGCCGATACTCGCGCAATCTCATCGATCTCCAGGTAATTGCCGCCAACCGACCGGTATACAATGTAAGCTTCTGCTCCGGTAACGGCCTTCCAGTGAATGGAAATTCCACTTGCCGTAGTGACACCGGCACTGAGTTCCGGTGCCATCAATAACGGAATCAACGGATCCGACAACGGCTCACTTGTGTGACGTTGACCGTTAAAATCAATGTAGGCTACAAGTTTAAAGCCGGTAACCTGCGTGGTACTTAAGCCGGAGATGGTCGCTTCTTTAACATCCCAATCATATTCCGCCACAAACGTGTAATCCACACCATTGGTGGTTTTATACAACATGAACCCGTCAATCAATGAGATTTCCAGATACTCCCACGACAACTTTACTGTCGATTTGTTGATGTACTCCCCGATCACCAACGTAAAAGCAGGAGAAACAACATTGGTGACCGGATCGGTGTAATCCCCAAAATTCTTAACATTCGACACATAATACACGGCTCGGACTTTATAGACCCACGTGTCACCCAATGTTAAATCCGAATGAACGTAGTTGCTGGCTGGGGTGACCGCCAAGAGCTCATAATTTACGCCGTCACGGGATGCATAGACTTCATACGATTGCGATCCAAAGTTTGTATCCCAAAGCAATAACGTATTGACACCGCCATTCCAAACGGTCAAATTGGTAATGTCGGAAGATGTCGTCACCGCAAACGGATCGGAAAAATCCGAATAGGCCCAACTGTACTCCGTCTGATATTCAGCCCGATACTTGTAATAGTAAGTGGTTCCCCAGGTTACCGTGTACCAAGCCGATGCAATGACTTCATTGGCACCGAAATTGACATTCGACAAGAAGGTGAACGGACCATCCGGACTCGTCGAACGGTAAAGTTTGATTTGAGTTAGATTTGGATAAAGAGCATCAAATTCAAAGTTGTGCCGATTAACAGTTCCGTATGCAACGCCATCCGGTAGATAGAGATTCTCGACTGCGTAAAGCTCAATCGGATCACTGGCTTTGGTCAACGCTTCGCCGGATGCCCCGGTCTTGTTGGCTACGATGACATAATGATATTTCGAACCCCCAACAGCCGTGGCATCTTCAAAGGTATTGTCTAGTGAAGCCTCTATCGTCGCAATATCCACATACGTCGATTCACTCATCAGTTTTCGGCGGATCGTATAGCTTTCTACTTTCCAGTCGCTGTTCCAACTCAAATAGACCACTCCTTCGTCATAATAGGCATGAAGGGATTTGGGAGCCAGGAAATCATATTCCGAAACCACGGTGATGGAAATCGTATTGGTGGACTCCCCATAGGAACGTACGCTCTCTGTTTCAGTATAGGGAATGACCGAGTAGACATAGGTATTTCCGATAATCACTGTTGTATCGATCCATTGCGTTTCTGTGCTGTCAGTCAGCCACACCAACTCAGCTTCGGTTGGTCCGCGCCAAATCTCATATCCCGTAACACCGCTGATCGTACTCCACGAAAGGAGAACTTGATGACCGCGTTGTTGCGTCCCTAGTAATGTTGGTCCTGAAACCGACACGTCCATCAGTGGGGTCGATGAAACCTGTTCTACCGCCGTCACCGATGCTGTAATGGGTTCCGCTTTCGCACTGACCGGGGTCAGTGCAGTCATCATCATTAGCCATACTGCTGCCAAGATCACAAAACGTTTCATCAATCATTCCTCATTTCCTGTTATGACACCAAGCAAAAACATCCCAAAAAACTTGGTTGCTTTTGAACTTTCGAGAAGGCTGAATGGTTCATGGTTCCCACCTGGTGTCTTGGGTAACCTGTGGATCATGACCTCAGATTACCGAATATCAACTTCATCTTAACACTTAGATTTCGCTTCATCTACACACAATCGTGTGCATTTTCATTTTATTTGATGACAAAAAAGAGGGCTTGTTGAATCCAGGCCCTCCTTCACATCTTTTGATTAAATTGGGTATGTTATTAAGCTAAATCTTTCGCTTTAGGATCAGTTCACCATCATCCACCCGACCCGTACTGACAAAGCCATTGGCTTCATAAAAAGCCTTCGGCATCACTTCTTCAGTATGACAGGAGACATACAAATAACGTCGACCCTCTGCGGCACACTTATCGACCAGTAAACGGATCACGGCTTTACCGATCCCGTGGCCTTGTTCTTCCGGGGCCACCATGAAACGCCACAGGAAATACACCGGAGTATCTTCTTTATCGGCCAAGTAATCATCTAACCCCAACATCACAAAACCGACCGTGGTTTCTCCGCGATAGATGGCCTTGGGCCAGGCAATGGAATAATTCAAATAGGCTTCCGCCAAGGAATAGACATTGGGCGCTACTTTGTGTTTGTCTTCATCAGATAAACGGTCACTCATCTTGATAATGGTCTTAAGGTTATCGTAAGAAATGTCGCGTAAGGTAATGGGTTCCATAGGGTGTCCTTTACTGGATCGAAGCCAGATAATCGTTGGTGGTTTTAAGTGTGGCAAACCAATTGCCCAAGACGCGGTTGTGATGATCGATCACATCCTGCGCTTTGAGTTCACCGCTGTCACAGGTGCTGTGGGCATCCAGGATCAGGATCACCGGATAACCGTGACTGAAGGCACTGCGCGTTGTCGTATCCACACAGTAATCGGTTTGAAGGCCACATACCACAAGATCCGTGATGTGATGATCCTTCAACACCGTTGACAGGGAAGTCTGGTAGAAACTGTCCGGTGTGGTCTTGTTGAGGATCACATCAGTAGGCGCCACATGCAAACGCCGATCCAATTGCCAACCGGATAAGCCTTCCTGAAGCGGACTGCCTTCCCCTTCGGTATGACGGATGAGAATGACTGGTTGATGGATGTGATGATGCACATCGATCAGACGATTGATCCGTTCAAGGAGTTCCTCGGTCTTCCACATCGGAAAGTAAGGATCATGAACGATGCCTTCCTGCACATCGATAACTAAGAGTGCTGTATTCTTCATAATGACCTCACTAAGTTAATCCTAACACAAGAATTTCAGAACACTGTTCAGAAATCTAAAAAGGACATGCACGCATGTCCTTTCTTCTACTTAATGGGTTGAACCCAACGCACTTTTTCGCGGGTGATGTCCTTAAGACTCACGCACTGGGTCATGCGCATGACATCCTTCAGTTCCCGGATCAGTTTTTGGCTGAGGTACTGAACACCTTCAGCTCCTGAACCTAAACTGGCATGTGAGTAGGGTCGTCCGACCAAAACGGCTTTAGCACCCAAGGCCAACGCTTTAAACACATCACTGCCGGACCGAACTCCCCCATCGAGCCAAACTTCACCTCTTCCGTCTACGGCACTGACGATTTCTTCCAGGACTTCCAGTGAAGCCATGCCGTCATCCATGACCCGACCCCCGTGATTACTGACAATCAGGATATCAGCACCGGCATCAATCGCTTTCAGCGCATCCGATACTGTCATGATGCCTTTAAGGATCAACGGGATGGATCCCAGATGGGTCTTAACGGCTTTCAGTGCTTCCACGGAAAGGATCGACACCTTGGGATCGGTGGAACGCAGGGAGACCAGTCCCCCCGCATCGATATCCATCGCAACAGCCAGGGGATTCGTATTGAGGACCTCACTTAAACGTTGAGTCAACGCATGCGTTTCCCACGGTTTGATGGTCATGACGGTGTGTTTTGGATGCGTACGCAGCGCACTGACCGAAAGATCAAAGGTAGCCTTGGCTGGGGCATCCCCTAAAAAGGCCAGAAGGTTACTCTGGTGCATGCCTTCCACCAAACCCTTGAGGTAGGTTTCCTCATCGACCAAGGATCCGTAATTGACTTTGACATTGGAGATGGGAGCCGCAAAGATCGGCGCCGCAAACGATGAACCAAACCCGGTATACGTCGATTCCGGTTCGGTGTTGTGACCGATGACGGTCATGTTCAGTTTGACCTGTTTGAAGGCCGCAACATTGCGTACGAAAGTGTGGCCTTGGCCTTTCCCTCCGGGTCCGGGGGTCTGTCCGCGACAGACTTCTCCGTTGCATTCCTTGCACATCTTGCAGACCGTCATGGCCGCTTTGGCATTGTGTATGTAGAGCGTATCGTCCACTAGAATCCTCCGTCCTCTTCGACCAACAGCACGGTCATGCGCGACGGATCCGATTGCCCGCGAATGACGATTTCGTCATAACACATCCGTTGCGGTGAGCGGCATTCGGCGCAGTCTCCTGTTACAGCACACGGCGTAGACAAACCCAAGCGACGGGCATTCTGGGGACACGCCACCGTTTTGATGCGATGACGGCCAGATTCGATATCCTTGACCAGTTTATTCTTTCCGGCTACCACGATGACTTTCTTGGGGCCAAACATTAAGGCAGCGGCACGGTTACCGACCTTGTCGATCACCATCAGATCACCATCGGCTGTAATGGCATTGATGCCGCTAACGTAAACGTCTGCGGTTAAAGCTTGACGAAAGACCGCCAACAACGCTTCGCCAGCCAATCCCGGTACAAAGCGGTCGTAGAAAGTGATGTTGCGTTGGCGCAAGGCTTCCACAATGCCCCATTGGTGGAGAGTGGTACTGCCCCCTGTGCTGACGGTTTGTCTATCCGCAATCAGCGCCATTACGCGCGCTTTCGCGTCGCTTGCGGTGGGTAGAATTTCCAACGTGATGTTGCGCAAAGCACATTGCCGGATCAAGTGTTCATAGTCCATAAAGCCTCCTGTGAAAAAAGGGAAAGACCCTTTCGGGCCTTCCCCACACCGATACAATTAAGCCGTTGCTTTCTTTTTGAGGATCAGCACGTAGAACAGGGCGAAGAAGGCCACTGCCGTTGCCAAGCCGATCGGGTAGGAGATGCTGGTGGAAAGTTTGAAGCCTTCCGCTGCCTGCAGGATGTAGGTCGCACTGACCGCACTCATGAAGGTCGCCGGTAAGCTGGCAAACCAGTGATTCAATTTGTGTTTATACAAGTAAGCCGCCGCCATCCACAAGGCAATCATCGCCAAGGTCTGGTTGGCCCAGGAGAAGTAACGCCAGATGATTTGATAATCGACGCCTTGGGTCAGGAACCAGCCGACAAACAGCAACGGAACAGCCAGGAACAAACGATTCTTCAAAGGTTTTTGTTCGAGTTTGAAGATATCCGCCAAGGTCAAACGTGCCGCACGGAACGCCGTATCCCCGGAGGTAATGGGTGCCGCAACGACCCCCAGAATGGCCAAGACACCACCGATGGGACCTAAGAGGGATTTGGAGATGTCGAAGACAACTCCGCCTTGTCCACCCAAGTTCGCCAAGGCTTCATTCAAGCCAGCCGTACCGCTGTAGAACGTGGTCCCGGCAGCCGCCCACACCAAGGCAATAACGCCTTCCGCGATCATAGCGCCGTAGAAGATCTTGCGACCATCGCGTTCAGACGTCATAACGCGGGCCACCATCGGGGACTGCGTGGCATGGAAACCGGAGATGGCTCCGCAAGCCACGGTGATGAACATGATCGGCCAGAGGGGTTGACCCTTCGCATTGGTCATCGCAATCGACGTCAGTTCAGGCAACGGAGTGGTGCCGTTGTTGACCAGCAGCATACCTCCAACGCCAACCGCCATGAAGATCAAGACAAAGCCGAAGACCGGGTAGAGACGACCGATGATCTTGTCGAAGGACAGAATGGTCGCCAAGAAGTAGTAAATCAGAATGGCATAGAGCCAGAAGGTCACATTCAAGGATTCCGGCGTCAGTTTCGCCAACAGACCGGCCGGACCGCTCATAAACACGGTTCCCACCAACACCAACAGGACGATGGAGAAGATGCGCATGACCCATTTCATGCCGTTCCCCAAGTAAATTCCGACGAGTTCGGAGA
Source organism: uncultured bacterium (assembly GCA_903847945.1). GTDB lineage: Bacteria > Bacillota_I > Bacilli_A > Erysipelotrichales > Erysipelotrichaceae > UBA2212. Next base: position 50,684 of record CAINEY010000025.1, read on the forward strand.
TGTTGGCGCCATCGTGACGCATGGAGATCATCCCCGAGAAATAGTCATGAACCGCACCGGCAAAGATACAACCAAAGACGATCCAGATGTACACGGACGGACCAAACAACGCCCCCAGGATGGCCCCGTAGATCGGACCCAAACCGGCAATGTTCAACAGCTGGATCAAGAACACGTTCCATTTTTGTTTCATCGGAACGTAGTCGACTCCATCACTCTTCGTGAAGGCCGGCGTCGAACGATCATCCGGATTGAAGACCTTCTCAACGATCTTCCCGTAAACGAAATAACCCACAAGCAAGACAGTTAATGCAATCAGAAATGTGAGCATAATAACCTCCCTTTCGAGACGATTATAAGAAAACCGGGATGTAAGCGAATACATCCCGGCTCAGTTGCGAAAACAAAACGATGAATTGCGAAAAACGGCGACTAGAAATCGAAGTACTCGCGCAGATTGGATAATTTCTGACGACTGATGGGAATCACGTCATCGACCCCCTGCAAGCGCAACGCATAATCATGATTGAACCAGGGAATGATTTCAGAGACCCGGTTGAGGTTGACGATGTAGGAGCGTTGGATCCGTAAGAATCCGCAGCCGGCGAGTCGGCTTTCCAGTTGATCCAACGACTGCTTGATCGTATAAGTTTGATTCTTGGTGACCAGTTTGGTTTGCTTGTTGAGGGCCGTGATGTAACAGATCTCGGGATAACTCAGCACGACGGCTTTGTCATCGGCCCAGACCGTCAAACGTTCCAACGAACACCGATCCGGCACGGATGGCTGATCGACGTTGGCTAAACGCCGATAAGCCCGTCCGACATCTCCCGGACTAAAAGGTTTCAAGACATAATCCAAGGCCTTGGCTTTAAAGGCATCCAAAGCGAATCGATCATACGCCGTCGCAAAGACGATGCTGATGGCGGGCTGTAAGGCAATGGCTTGCATGGCCAAATCAATCCCTTTCCCATCCCCCAATTCGACATCCAAAAAGGCACCGTCGAACGGGTGTTGTTTGAGAAGTCCTAAAGCCGATGCACACGAATCGGCTTCCAGGATGTCTAAGAAGGGATCATTCTCCAAAAGCAGTGTCTTCAGTTCCTGACGGGAGATCCGTTCATCATCGACCAGCAACAGTTTCATCGGTTACTCCCTTCCGGAATCAAGACAGAGACCCGGGTATAGGTCTTCCCATCGGAATCGATCTGCAAGCCCGGATGATTGGGATACAGGCTCTTCAAACGCTGATGGATGTTGGTGAGCCCGATTTTGTCGGTACTTTTGTCAGGACGATGGAGTTGTTGGATCACCGATTCAGCGATCCCTCCCCCGTCATCGGTGACTTCGATACGCAACTGATGATCGATAACCGAGACGGAAACGTTTAAATGCAGGATCTCATTTTTCATCCCGTGCTTGATGCCGTTCTCAACTAACGGTTGAATGATGAAATTGGGGACTTCCCAACGCAGGTTGGGATCACAGTCGATTTTAACATTCAAGCGCTCTTCAAACCGCGCCAATTCGATTTCGATGTACGACAAGACATGTTCGATTTCACTCTGGATATCGATCATTTCTTTCTGTGCACTCAGGTTGGTTCTGAAATACGAAGCCAAAGCCAAGATCAACTGTCGGGCCCGATTGGGATTGAGTCGGCTGGTGGCCGCAATCGTATTGAGCGCGTTGAAGAGGAAGTGCGGGTTGATTTGGGATTGTAACAGCTTCAGTTCAGCTTTCGCCACCAGTTTCTTCTGAAACTCGAGTTCTGAAAGTTCGAGTTGGGTCGAGAGTAAGCGCGCCAACCCATCGATAAACTCGGTCGTCGTATTCACACTTTCCTGGAAGTTACGATCCCCAATGACCAGGAACCCGACATTGACATTGAATCGGGTAATCGGGGCGATAAATATGCGGTTGTTTCCACCGGTCAACCCGACGGCTTTGATTTCCGCATGGTGAAGCTGCTTGATGGATTCGGATTCTCTGAGCTCATGGATAATGGGTAAAAAAGCATCCGTCGAGAAGGCATCCGGCTTCAACGTGGTGTTGACCGCTACAATGCGTTCAAGGGTCGTAATCATCACCAAACGGCTATCCGAACGTTCACGGACGATTCGGGTGACTTCCAACATATCCTTATCCGATTCTAAGCCTTTTCGCGTGTATAATGCTGTCGCCTTCGCGATGTCAAAGGCCACTTTGAGCTGTTTGGCCGATTGCAGGTCAATGTTGCGTTGAACTGAGAAAATGGCTTCGACGAAGACGACCGCACCCAACGAGTTCAGAAACACCATAGGAACGGCAATGATGGACACCAGCTCGACTGCCGCATCAAAGGGACGGGCAATCAGCAGGATGATCACCATCTGAAGGATCTCGGCGATAAAGGTGATCCCATAGACCCACGTGTATTTGTTTCGGGTCGAACGGACCCGAGTGGCCATTAACCCGCCCAGAATTCCTTCCACCAAGGTGGAGATCCCGCACGATAAGGCGGTAAAGCCACCCAGATCGTACAAATACCGATGCCCTCCGGCAATCAGTCCGGATAAAAATCCCACCCAAGGTCCTCCCAAGAGCCCGCCGGTTATGACCCCGATGACTCGGGTATTGACGATGGCTCCGTTGACGTTGATCCCTAAGTACGTGGATAAGACACCCAGTCCACCAAAGACCAGCGACAACAAAACGATATCGGACCACGACTTGCGATCGCGAAACAGCGTCCGACGAAAGAACGGGATCCGGGGAGTCGCATTCCCCATGATCAGTAAGACCGCAATATTGAGTGCAATGTTGGCGTAAATGTTTTCAATCATATCGTGCCCATCATAACACTTTTTACTTTACAAACAAACAGGGTCCCCATAAAAAAAGACAGCCGAAGCTGGTCTTTCTTAGCGTAAAACCCGAATCAGGTTACTGACCGTGGTGTATAAGTTATCGGCTGAACGCGCTTTAGCGATGGCGAAATCGACCGGTTGCGTGTTGATGCTGAAGAGGGCGGTAATGCCCAAATCATAGGCCTCATCGATGTTCTCACCGATGGCTCCCACCACCGCAATCACTTTCACTCCTGCTTTCTTGGCCCGTTTGGATACACCAACCGGGACTTTGCCACGCAAGGATTGGGTATCGAAACGCCCTTCGCCGGTGAGCACCAGATCGGCTCCTACTAATTGCTCATCGAAATGAACGGTATCCAGGATGGTTTCAATCCCCATCTTCAGGGTTCCACCGAAGAAAGCCACCATTCCGGCTCCCATGGCTCCGGCTGCTCCTCCTCCCGGCAACGATGAAACATCGAGGTCCAGTTGGGAATGAATGCACGAGGTTAAATGAACTAGGCCCTGATCCAGACGTTCCACCATGGCCTTATCCGCGCCTTTTTGAGGGCCAAACACATGAGCGGCTCCGTTGAGACCGGACATGGGATTATCGATGTCACACATGACTTCTAACGGTGTTGTGGCTAAACGCGGATCCAAATGATGTCGATCGATAGTTACAATATCGATCAACGTCTTCCCGGTTGGAATAAACGCTTGCCCGTCTTTGTTGAGGAATTGTACCCCCAAAGCACTGGCCGCTCCGCATCCCCCATCATTCGTACACGAACCGCCCAAGCCGACGATGATCTTGGAAGCTCCATGATCCAATGCCGCTTTGATCAGTTCACCGACCCCGAAGGTGGTCATGATCTCGGGATTCTTACGATCCCCCACCATAGGTAAACCGGCAGCCGCGGCCATCTCGATCACCGCCGTTCCATCCGGCAAGATCCCATAGAAGGCTTTGACGGGAATGAACTCGGGTCCGGTCACTGTCAGTTCAAGTTTCTGTCCGCCGACAGCCGACAAAAAGGCATCCACACTGCCTTCTCCGCCATCCGCCACTTCGATCGTGATGACCTCGATGGAGGGATCCTGATGCAGGATCGCGTCGCGCATGAGGGCACAGACTTGTTTGGATGAGAGCGTTCCTTTAAAGGAATCGGGAATACAAAGTATTTTCTTCATGTGCACCTCACAGGGAAACAAAGGCAAGGGACAAACGCCCTTGCCTTTGTCGATCTAATCACAGTTTACAACTTAAAGAAACAAGGAAACCACGAAGATACCGGCCATCGCCGCAATCCCCATGACCAAGGTGACCATGGTTTGCGTCTTATAGCCGTCTTCGGTTTTCATTCCACCAAAATTGGTGACGACCCAGAAATAGCTGTCATTGGCGTGCGAGACGGTCATCGAACCGGCACCAATCGCCATGACGGCCAAGGCAGCCAACATCGGCGTATTGAGGCCTAAGGCCACCATCAGCGATTCCGGAACCAAGTAGGATCCCAAGATCCCGGCTGTGGTCGTGATCGCCACGGTCGACGAGCCTTGAGCCGTCTTCAAAATCGCAGAGATGATGAAGGGGAAGAAGATGCCCACAGTTGAAATGACCGCGGCATTCGCTTTGATGTATTCCACAAAGCCCGCTGAAGCAATGACACGACCCAAAACGCCACCAGCCGCCGTCACAAACAGGATCGGACCAACCGTCTTCAAGGCGTCATTCGTGATGGCATTGAATTCGCCGATCTTGCCGGCTTTCCACAGCAAGACCACAGCAAACAACAGACCCACGGTCAACGCAATCATCGGCGTACCCAAGAAGCGCAACACCGTGACCCACAGTCCACTCATCTTCAAGGCGACAACCACCGAACTGACGGCCATCAAGAGTACCGGCAACACGATCGGAGCCAAGGCTACAAAGCCACCCGGCAGTTTTCCATATTCTTTAACGAGTTCTTCATACGTCTTCGAAACCATCGAGGTATCTTCCAGATCTTCCTCGGATTTCACTTTTTTACCGATATACAAGGCATAGAAATACGCCGCAATCAAGGCCGGGATTGAAATCAGGGTCCCAAAGGCCATGATCAATAACAGATTATCCGCAAGACCCGCACTGCCGGCTGCCGCGATCGGTCCCGGAGTCGGGGGAATCAACACGTGCGAGGCATATAAACCTGCCGACAAGGCCACAGTCATAGCCACACTGGAGGTCATCGTACGACGACGCAAGGCTTTACGAATCGGATCCAAAATAACGAAACCACTGTCACAGAATACCGGAATCGAAACAACCCAGCCCATGATCATGATGGCCAGTTCCGGATGTTTCTTTCCGACCAGTTTAACGACCATGTCGGCCAGTTTGATGGCCGCTCCGGTCCGTTCCAGCAAGACCCCAATTAAGGCCCCCAGAATGATGACGATCCCGATTCCGGCAAACGTCGAACTGAAACCGGCACCGATAATGGTGGCGATGCCTTGTTTGGCCGGTGTTTCGGCAGTTGCCGCCACATCGATCAAGGGTAAGCCCACCACTAAGGCTAAACCTAGGGCCACGCCCATAATGGCTAAGAACGGATGAACTTTAAACTTCGAAATCGCAAGAATCATGATGATGACAGACACGACAAAGGCAATAATCAATGGAATACCAGTCACACTTTCCTCCTTCAAGATTCCGATCGACGGAATCACCTGTGTCCCATTATAACGAGCCAAAAAACAGACCGCTATGGTCTGTATGACTAAGATAAACGCTTTCATTTAGTCTGTAGACTAATACTAAGTGAAACTCTTACTAAATTCCATCGCTAAGGTATAGAGAGCGATGTTTTGAGTGTGGCGGGGATCATACCCGGTGAGTTGTTGTAGCCGATTCAGTTGGTATTGAAGGGTGTTTTTATGGATAAAGAGCTCATCGGCAGTCTTCTGAATCGACCCGTTATGATGATACAGCAACTTCAGCATCGTGCAATACGCTTGACGTTCGGATATACTGCATGCCCCAAAGATCTTCGCCACAAACTCGGCCTTCAAAGTTTCCGGGATTTCATGAACGAAGAGATCCAGGTGCAAATCCCGATAAAACAAAAGTCTCGACGCCCCAAAAGCCATCGAAGCACTCAGGGCTTTGGAGGCTTGGTTATAGGCATCGGGAAGACTTTGATCGCTGGAATCCCGATCGACCCCGACATGCAGCCGAAGTTGATAGAAGGCCAGGCTTTCATCGATGATGGACTGCGTATGTAAGCGTAAATGATCATCGGACTGATGCAGGATCAAAAACACCAGGCGTGCCCCAATGCGAATCGTATGATGATCCGGATGATCACACAACCGCTGTCGCAGAAGACGGGTCGCCCGATCCAAACGTTCTTGCAGATCAGAAGTCCCCAACACATCCGATACCGCAAAACTGGCCACCAGAACCCGACGATGAACGGAAGGATTGACACCTAAAGACGCAGCGGTTTTCTCGAAGCCGGGACTTTGCGGATACTCCGGATCATTGAGCCAGTTCTCCAGGAAACGGGATAAGACTTTATCGCGTTGTTCTTTTTGCTCACGGATGGCCACATCACGGATGGTCATCTCCGTGAATTTGCGAATGATTTCCCCAAACTTGGACACTTCCTGGGGTTCACCGGTGATGCCGATGACCCCGATGATTTTCTCATCGACCGTAATGGGCAGATTAATGCCTTTACGACTTCCGGGGTACTGGTCATCAGAGGCAATGATGAGTTGAGTCAAGCCTTCATCGATCAAGCGTTTAGCCCCCATGTGGACACTGTCGATGCGTGAGGGATCGGTACTGGCGATGATGATGCCCTGGTCATCGATAAAGTTGATGTGTTGGTGGATGATCCCGCTGATTTCTTCGACGATCTGCATGGCAAAGGGCTTAGCGATTGGCATGGGTTTATCCTTCATAGAACGAGCCCATACTGTGCTCGTCCTTGGGCCATTGACGTAGGGCTTTGATCAACACGGCAATATGTACAATCAAGTATAAACTGTAAGGCAAAAACATGATTCCGCTGACTGCACTAAGACCGATGGAAACACCGGTCAAGCCTTTGGAATTGAGTCCGGTCGCTAGAAGATTCGCAAAGGCCGAGAAGGCACTAAAGTAAAGACTGAAAATAAATAACCCGGTGATGTGCATTGACCCTAACCATGGCGTTAGTAGCCCGATAAAGCCCGAATACAAGAGGACAACCATCACCCCGATCAATAGTGTTTTTTTATACGATAAGGCCCAAAACCAAGCCCAAATCCTTTTTAACGTCATCATGGCTTAATCATAGCACATTCCCCCATCTCTGATTCAACGTCCAAGGCTCAGTTAAGACTACTGATATTTGACTGCGTCAATAAAAAACCGACTCGTTATAAGTCGGTTATTAACCATTACGGGAGACGACTGAGATCGATCAGTCCCCAACCGGAGACGGAATCAAAGCCGGAACTGGCCAGATCGACACTGATCGCTTGAAGGACCGCTTCGACTTCCAGCGGGGTAATGGTTCCATCCGCATCCAAGTCACTTGTGGGACGAGCTAGGATCAATGCCACGGCTCCGGCAACATGCGGTGAAGCCATGGATGTCCCGGAGAGCGTTGCATAGGATTTCTTGTAGGTGGAGTAAATGCTGACACCCGGTGCCGTGAAGTCGATTTTACCAACCGAGTTGAAGGACGCCAGTGTCCGGTTTTGCGCAATAGCCGCTACGGAAAGCACTTCCGGATAGCGTGCCGGCAAAGAGGTTTGAATCGCAGGATCATTTCCAGCTGCAGCCACCACCGTAATGTTGGCTTCAACGGCATCGATGATCACCTCATGCAATGGGATGAGTTGGTCTTCGGTCGCTGACCCAAATCCTAACGACATATTAATCACATCGACATCGATCGAAATGGCATAATTGATGCCTTTGATCAAGTTCGCCAAAGTCCCTGACCCGCGCGAATCCAACACTTTGATGGCGTACAGATCGGCATCCGGAGCAACTCCCACCACTCCCAGAGTGTTGTTGAGAGCAGCAATGATGCCAGCCACATGGGTTCCATGCCCATTGTCATCATTGGCTGTTTTTCGGGGATTGATGGCGTTGTACTGGCCCTTGATATTGGCGGCCAAATCCGGATGAGTCAGGTAGATTCCGGTGTCGATGACAGCGACTTTCACGGTATCCGCCGTTCCACTGACCCAAGCTGTCGGTGCTTGAACCATGGTGATGTTCCAAGGGATGACTTGCGCATCGATGGTGGCCAGGATGTTTTCCACCACGGCAACGACCTCCTGGTCTTTTTCCAGCTTATGTTTTTCACCGGGAGTCAGTCGTACCAAAGCGATCTTTGGGGTCAATTGCTCAAGTTTGCGTTGGGATAACCCATGGCGAGCATCAACGGAAACCACCGCTTCGGATTGACGATAGAGAAGCACATAGTCTTTGGTGAGCGATGCCGCAGCAACCGGCATGGTAGAGACAACCAACAGCAGTGTAACGATCCAACCAGTCAATAGTCGTTTCATGTTGACCTCCACCCTCACTATAGCACGGTCCATCCAAAATACAATGCGGGTTCCATGAGGAAAGATTCATAAAATAATCTAAATATAACATTTTAAATTATTTAATATATTTCTATTGACAATAGTGTATGTCATACAGTATAGTAAGGGCGAGGTGATTCCATGATTGATGAAACACTCGTTAGTAACCTAGTCAGTGAGCTGCGCCGGGGAACTCAAATCCTGGCGGTTCTGGCTCAACTCAGCACCGGCAAGTACGGCTATGCCTTACTGCAGGACTTGGCCGATCAAGGCGCTCCCATTGAAGCCGGGACCTTATACCCGCTCTTACGGCGCTTAGAGACCCAAGGTATTCTCAGCAGTACCTGGGATACCCAGGAAAGCCGACCCCGCAAGTATTACACCCTCAGTCCCCAAGGCAAAGAGCTTTACACCCGCTTGATCGCCGAATGGACTACCCTGCGCACCACTTTGGACCGCATTCTCTCGGAGGAACCCTATGCACCCACACATTGAACGTTACATCTACGCCGTGACCAAGCGCTTACCTCAAGCTCAACGTGAGGAAGTCGCTAACGATTTACGCGCAAACATCGCCGACATGATCGGAGATACCCCAAAAACAGATGCGGAGATCCTGGAGACCTTACGCAATCTCGGTCATCCGCGCGTCTTAGCCAACAATTATCGCGGTAAAGAACGCACCGTAGTCGCTCCGGAGTACTACGATGATTACCTGAATGTGCTCAAAGTTGTCGCAACGATCGTTGTGGTGGTCAACGTGGTCACCGGGATCATTTCGATCCTGACGACTTCTCTTCCCACTGATTTCGTTGTGCTCTTGGAAACGATCTTCGAGAACGTCTTCGGCAGCATCTGGGAAAGTCTCCTCATGGCCTTTGCGTGGACCACCATCGGGTTCTGGATCGCCGGAGCCGTGGGATCCAAACAACACCGCGATGAATGGAAGATCAGCGATCTGCCTGAACTCCCGCATCCCAACTCCGTGAAGATCAGCCGGGTTGGCGTCGCCTTCGAACTTATCTTCGGGGTTTCCTTCGGCATTATCGGCCTCATCCTCATCAACAACGGCATCCCTTATTTAAAGGCCGACGTGGTTCAACCCTTCATCCCCTTCGTGATGATTGCGATTGGGCTGGATGTGGTGGTTGGGCTTATCAAATTGGCTTATGGAACCTGGAATGCCCCGGTCTCCATCGCCACCTTCTTCCATCACCTGTATGAAACGGTGCTTGGTGTCTACTTCTTACGCTCAGACTTCTTGGATCCTTCACTCTACCAACTGATCGCGGATCACAGTGAATTCAGCGTAATGGAAGTTCAAAACGGCTTCTCCACGGCCATTACGGTCCTTATCTGGCTGATGATCATCGGCAACAGCATCGAAGTGATCACGGCCATCTCCAAGGCCATCAAGGTGACCTTCAATAAAAACTAAAGCTCGGATTTCCGAGCTTTTTAATCGTTTAACCCTTTACCTTCGAAGATGGCTTCCACACACTTATCGATGCGGGCCATCCGGGTCTGCGCGTATTTAGGTTGACCAAAGTACAAAAGATACGCCTTTTGCCGTCCCGGAGTCAAGGCCTCAAAAGCGGCTTTGAAAGCGGGTTGTTCGTCAAAGCGTTGCGTCAGTTCCTGAGGTACGTCAAACTGAGCCACCGTCTTCATTACCGGCTTCTTCCCACTGGCTTCCACATCCATGGCTTGACGAACCAGATCGAGGATATCCTCCTTCTTGGATTCAATGTCCGCTACTGAGGTAAATCGCAGTTGTCGTCCCACTTGGACATTGGCGGTTTGTTGAACCAAGAGTCCTTTGGGATCGTAAAGTAACGAGCCCTTAAACACCAATAACGCACAATACTCTTTAAACCCGTGCATCAGCACGATGTTCTTTTTATTCACCGTGTAACACGGCCATCCCCATTTGAAGTCCTCGGTCAACTCCAAGGTACTTAAAATTGCGCGCAGGGTTTTAAACTCGGCGATCCACTTTTGATTGAAGGCCATAAACGAATCCACGGTCGGGTGGGGCACAAACGGTTTCATACCCGCATTATACGCTATCGACTCAAAAACCCACGTAAAACGCTCTCACGAGTCATAAAAAAGACTGGCTTTTAGCCAGTCTTTCATGAATTTAGATTTTGACGATGTTTTGAGCTTGTAAGCCGCGGTCTGTTTCGTACTGATCGAATTCAACCGTTTCGTTTTCTTCGATGGTTTTGAAACCGCTCATCTTCAATTGCGCGTAGTGGAAGAACACATCTTTCCCGTCGCTATTGACGATAAAACCAAATCCTTTTTCCTTATTAAACTTCTTAACTTTGCCTTGCATTTACAATACCTTTCATGATGCCGACTTCTTCGGTCATCGGGGTGTAGTATATCATACTTCTCATCAAATAGGAAATAATTATCAACATCATAAAGTTTATGATGAATAATCATTCATATCACCCCTACTGAAAGTTCATGCCAAGATTAATAAGGCTTTGGTTGATCATGGTACCGACTACAGGATTCC
>CAINEY010000026.1 GCA_903847945.1 uncultured bacterium
CGAACGTCCCCAGACGACAACGGATCGGGCTGATCCTTCACTCCGACCAGGGCAGTCAGTTCACCTCGATCGCCTATCGAAGACTCCTCAAGCGGCGCCAAGTCCGTCATAGCGTCTCTTACAAAGGCAGCTGCGCCGATAACGTGCCGATCGAGTCCTGGTTCTCACTCTTAAAGTGCGAATCGCTCAAACTTCATCGGCTGACCTCACGAAGTTTCGCCAAACACCTTGTCTCCGAGTACGTTATCTTCTACAATCAGCATAGATTACAGCAACAACTGAAAGAGCTGACGCCGCTTCAATATCGGCTGTCAGCTCTCACTTAGGTCTTTTATTTATCGTGTCCGTTTTAAGGGAATACGTTCAGAAAGGGGTTCATTTTTTATGGCCAGTAAAGGACAGAAGTTTCGGAAGTACAGTTATGAAGAGAAAATGAGCGTGATCAAAGAAGTCGTCGGGGAAGGCAGCAGTATCTGTGAATTGTCTACGAAATATCAGATCAACGCCCAAACGATACGTACATGGGTCTATCAGTATCGTCACGGTAATCGAATGGATCGAATGCGAGGTCGGCCAAAGGTTGAGGATGACATTGATTATAAGCAACGGTACGAAATCTTAAAGGAGTTCTCAGCCTTCCTCGACAAACGACACAAGAGAAAATAAGCTTCATTGACCACCACCCGCAGTATCGCAAGCAGGATCTGTTTGACGTCTTGGGGTTAAACTCCAAAACGTATTATAAGTACCGTCAGCGAAGGCAAGATCCCGACTACAAGGACTATACCTTGATTGAGCCACTCTTCAAGGCCTCAAAACAAACCTACGGTTACCGGCGGATCACGCTCGCTCTTACGCGAGACTACGGGATCTTCATGAACCACAAGAAAGTGCTTCGAATCATGAGGAAGTACGATTTGAGGGTGAAACACGCCCAACCGAATCCGAGCGCACGAGCCATCCGGAAGCGTACCGAGGCGCGCGTCGTTCCCGATCTACTTAAGCGAAATTTCAACGTTACGCAATCCAATCAAGCCTGGGTCACGGATATCACTTACTTGATTTTCGGGAGTCAACGACGGTATCTTTCCACCATTCTTGACCTGCATACCCGGCGGATCGTCGCTTATCGAATCGGTTCGATCAACTCACTCGAGCTGGTTATCGACACCTTGAGCGACGCACTTCGCCACGAAAAAAAGGTGTATGGATGTATCCTGCATTCCGATCAGGGATTCCAATACACCTCAACACAGTACCAGCGCATCTGTCAGTCTCACGGAATCATCACTTCCATGAGTCGCAAGGGAAATCCCTTGGATAACGCGGTCATCGAGAGTTTCCACTCACTTCTTAAAAAGGAAACCCTCTACAACAACCAGTTTACTTCAATTCAACAGTACGTTCAATCCGTCATCGATTGGTTAGATTTCTACGACCGTGATAGAATCAAACTATCACAAACAAAAAGCAGGTACGTTTTTATTTAGTACCTACTTATTGGGGTTCACTTCATTTAGCGGACGTTTTTATTGAGGATGGATATCGTGTAATGCGTGTTGAAGACGTCTCCGGGTTGAAGCACGATCGTGCCTTCCCGGGCATAGAAGTCGGTGGTTGTTTCCCCAAAGTCACTGTGGCCGTGCCACGGTTCGATGCAGATGAACTTGGCTTGCGGTTTCTTCCAAAAGGCCAACCACCGGTATCCCTCACAACTCACCCGAACCGTGTAATCCGATTGGATCAGATCGACGTAGGGGGATTGCGGATCGGTGATCAGAAAGGTTTTGTGTTCGTCAAAGAAGGCCTCATCCATGCGGATTGATGTGTGAGATGAAGGGATCAATGGGTGATGTTCAGCGTTGGGAAACGCAATGACTCCACTGTTGGGATCGCTCAGCGCAAAGGCCGGATGTAAACCGAAGGAGAAGGGCATCGGTTTGTGATCGCGATTGGTGATCGTGTAATCGAGTTGAACGCTGCGTCCTTTCAGTGACGTTGTCACACTCAAGGTGAACGCAAAGGGATACTGAGCCAAGGTCGATTCATCGGACTCTAGCACCAGCGTGATCGAGGATTCGCGCTGTTCGGCGACCCGAAAAACCCGATGCCGGGCAAACCCGTGATTCCCCATCGTGTACGTTTCCCCAAACAGATGGATCTGTTTATCAAAGGTCGATCCGACGATGGGAAACAAAATCGGATTACGTCCCGACCAGTAGGCGGGATCTCCGTTCCATAAGATCTCGTGTCCGGTCGCCTGATCGATCAAGGAATGCATCTCGGCGGCTTCCCGTTCGATGCGCAGGGTCAAGTGTTCATTCTTCAGGATCATAGTCACCTCCGCGTTGGCTTCATCATACTCGATAACCTGACAAAAGTGAAATCAGGGTTCTTCATTAAAAAGATGAATGGGCTTTCATCTTTTGCTTGAAATGACGATTGGGGCTTGATATACTCAACTCGTTACGGACAAGGAGAACGACCATGACACAACACAAATTGGCCAATCCGGGACCCTTAGGGTTACTGGGTTTCGGGATGACCACCATCCTGTTGAACGTGCATAACGCAGGCCTCATCCCCTTATCGATCATGATTATCGCCATGGGGGTCGCTTTAGGCGGATTGGCTCAGCTGATCGCCGGAATCTTTGAAATGAAACAAGGCAACACGTTTGCCGGAACCGCGTTTATCGCCTACGGTGCCTTCTGGTGGTCCCTCGTCATCATCTGGACGTTGGCTCCTGAAGGATTGGCTGCGGATAAGATCGCTATGGGGTACTACCTCAGCGTGTGGGGCCTCTTCACCGCCTTCATGTTTATCGGTACCCTGACCCACAACAGAACCACCCAAGTGGTCTTTGGATCGCTGACGGTCCTCTTCGCCCTCTTGGCGCTGGGCGATTTCCTGCACAACCCGCAAATCACGGTGATTGCCGGAATCGTCGGGATCTTCTGCGGAGCCAGTGCCTTCTACAGCGCCGTCGCTCAAATCATCAACGGCGAACACGGAAAAACCATCTTCCCGCTCTAAACAAAAGTTCACCCGATTCGGGTGAATTTTTTATGTCGGCCGTCTTTACCAACGGATACGATTTGATGAAGCCGTTCTAGGAGTCTTAACGCCGTTTGAGCGGTTCTTACGCTAATCTTGGCGTATTTCGCCACCATCGCTGAGGTGAAAGATTCCGGTAAGTCTTCCGGTAGAAGACTTAAATAATCCTCAGGTTTCCGAAGTGAGATGAATCCTTCCAGTTGAATCGGAATGCGTTCATGTCTTCGGGAACCTTTCTTCTTATCCTCGCTCCAGCCGCTGAGCCAGCGTTGTTCTTCAAGTTCGAGAAAGACGATCGTGATGGAAAGGTGGGGGTGATCCAGAAAAGCACTGATCTTATAGAGCTCATCGACCACTTGAATCGGATGCGGTTTTTTAGGCGAAAGGCGACGCTTGGTGGCTTCTCCGGTGAGCGGATCCAGCCACACCAGCCACTTGCGTGATGCCATCGGATACACGATGGTCACAGGAACAACCGGCAAGAAGGCATCCAACTTGGATCGCATCGTGTTGAACTGTCGGGTTTGAATTTCGGTGATGCGTTCCCCGTCAAACACATCGGCCACAAACGGACCGATCTTCTGTTCGTGATGCGTCGAATCTTCGTCGATCATGGCTTTGAGGACGGCGTGCAGTGTCTTCTCCCCGCGCGTTCCGATACCGTTGAGTTGACGCTGGTAACTAACCTGACTTAAGGCCCGTTCAAAACGATCCAGTTCCAAAGGTGTAGGTGTACGAAACAGACGACTCTCAATCATCTTCATTCACACAGAATGGGTGTCGCAATAAGCGCGGACTTCCGCTAAGGTCGGAATCGACGAGGAAGCACCGGGCCGTGTCACCGTGATGCCTGACGCTATAACCGCCGTCTTGAGCGCTGCCTCAACGCTAAAGCCTTCCGCCAAAGATCCCAGATAGTAGCCTAAGAAAGTATCCCCGGCAGCAGTCGTATCCACGGCCTTGACCTTGAGCGCTTCGACAACCACCCGTTGTCCCTTAACCATCGCCTTTACCCCATGTTCTCCCAAGGTCAAAATGATCTGCGATGACGGATAACGGGTCGCTAATGTCGACAAGATGACCTCAGGATCCGAAGATCCACTGAGTCCTTCCCCTTCCACTTCATTGACAATGAGGGTGTCGATCAAGGATAAGGGCAGGTCCAAGATGGCCGAAGTAAACGGTGATGGATTGAAGGCCACCTTCAGGCCTTGTGCTTTGGCTAAACCAATGAGTTCCGCCAAGCCATTGATTTCATTTTGAAGCACCAGCGTATCGCCGGGTTCAAAATGACTCAGTACTTCCACAAAGCGTTCGGTGGTGAATGATGCATTGGCGCCACTGTTGAGGACGATGCAGTTCTGTCCCTGAGCGTTAACTTGTATGAAGGCCATCCCCGTAGGTTCAGTGACCGTTTGAACGTAGGTCGAATCCACACCCAGATTGTGGATGGTTGATTTAAGTGCCGCATCCGATTGTCCAGTGTTAGCCGCTAAAAAAACGTTAGGTGTGGCACGGGATAAGGCAATGGCTTGATTGAGTCCTTTGCCGCCCATAAACGTTTCCATCTTGTGCGAGTGAATGGTTTCTCCGGCACTCACAAACTGATCCACCGAGAAAACCAAATCCAGATTAATCGATCCGATAACAAGAAGTTTTGACATAGAGTTACCTGTTTTGATGGGCTGATGAAGGTGCTGCTAAACTGTGGAAGGCTTAGAACCCTTGGTGGTAGGTCGCACTGGCTGTAGCGACTATCATACTCTTCTCGTCATTGACCCAGGCTTCGGAAGTCGCTGTGATCAGTGTCTTGGTAATTGAGGTGATCTTGACGGTGAAATGCAGGGTTACGCTCAGTGGGACGGGCTTAAGGTATTGGACCTGGAGTTGAACGGTCGGCGTAAAGGTAGCTTCACTGAGCGCATGGCCGGTGATCCCCATGACCATGTCAAAGAGAGAGGCCGTCATACCACCATGCAGGATCTCTGCCGGATTCTTCCCCCAGGGCTCAACCGTGTAAGTGTAATGCGCCGTCCGACTGGGTTCATCCCAGTCAACCAGAGATAAATGCAAATGACCCATAAAGCCTTCGTTTTGGGCATTGACCAGATTTAGGATAGTGGTGATGCGTTGGGTGGATGATGTCATGGGAACCTCGTTGATGTACTTCAAGGGTATCATAAAAAAACCGCTCTGAGAGCGGTTTAAGCCAAGTCTTTGATGCGTTGATACGCTTTAAGATCCGTATAGAGTTCCCCCAGATACGGATTCCGTTTGGTTTTGAGCCAGCGTTGGAGCAAACAGACAAAGAAACCAAGTTGATTAGCCTAAAAAAACAGTTGGGTTTCTTCACCATAAGCATTCCCCTTTATCTTCAAAAGGTTCCTGAATCTAATCAGTAATCAAACCCCGGATAAACGACCCGGAGCACTCACCTTTTCAAGGAGCACTTTCACTTCAGTGGGATTGAGCACTTTACCGTAAGACACGACCTTTTCATCGACCACTAAACCCGGTGTCCGCATAATCCCATACGCCGTGATCTCCTCGATTTTAGTGACTTTGACGATCTCCGCTTCCAAGCCCAGTTCTTTGGCGGCAATGCGGGCACTGGCTTCCAACTTCAGACAATTGGGACAACCCGTCCCGAGCACTTTGATAATCATTGTTTTCTCCTTCAGGGTAACCCTGTTATAACAACCCTAATCCAAACGCATTGAACAAGAAACCAATCACCATGATCCCAATCGTCACGATCACCGCAAAGATCGTTAAGAGCTTCGGTTTGACGACTTTACTCAATAGAACCATGGACGGTAAACTGAGTGCGGTTACTCCCATTAAGAAGCTGAGCGCAGTTCCGATCCCCGCTCCTTTAGCCACCAACGCTTCCGCGATCGGCAAGGTCCCAAAGATATCCGCATAGAGGGGAACCCCGACTAGGGTCGCTAAGGGAACCGAATACCATTTGTCTTGACCCAACAAGCCCGTGATCAAAGGCTCCGGAACCACATTGTGGATCAAGGCCCCTAAGCCCACCCCGATCAGCACATAGAGCCACACTTTACGTACGATATCCTTGACCGCATCAACCGCAAAACTCACGCGTTGTTTCCGCGTTAAGGTTTCTTCATCGAGCTCAAAGGCCGGCTTATTGAAGGCAAACGAAGCTACTTGATCTTCCAGGTGTAATTTCGAGATGATCGTCCCGCTGAACACCGCCAACAAGACCCCCACCACCACATAGGCTAAGGCAATCTTCCAATTGAACACGCTCGCCAAAAGTAAAATTGACGCCAAATCGACCAGTGGAGACGAAATCAAGAACGAAAAGGTTACCCCGATCGGGAGTCCGGCGGAAGTAAACCCGATAAACAGCGGAATCGAGGAACACGAACAGAACGGCGTGATTGTTCCCAATAAGGCTCCGATCAGATTGCCCCAGATGCCTTTGAAACGACCCAGAATACGCCGTGAACGTTCCGGCGGGAAGTAACTTTGAATGGTGGAGACCGTAAAGATCAACACCGACAAGAGGATAAAGATCTTGATCGTATCGTACAGAAAGAAATGAAGCACCGCACCGAGTACCGAATCATGCGTTAATCCAAACCATCCCAAAACGGTGCCGACACTATCATACAACCACGTCATTTTCAGAAACACATCATTGATCCACACGAAGAGATTCATACGACTCCTATATAGATATTTATCTATATGTCAGTGTACGCCTACCAAACAAAAAGGTCAAGACTGACCTTTCGATTCATGATGACATGAACACTCATCATTGGTGGAACCTGAAGTTAACGTAAGCGTCGATACCAGCGCATTCATGGCGTCAGGGTTGAGCCGGTACTTGATCCAGATGCCGTCCTTACGGGCCAACACGATGGCACACGACGTCAGTTTCTTCATGTGAAACGAGAGCGTCGGTTGGGTAATGGAGAAATCCTCCAAGAGGTTACAGGCACACAGTTCGCTCGTTTGAGCAAGTTTCTGGACGATAGCCAAACGGATGGGATCGGCCAAGGCTTTGAGTTGTTCAACGGGGCTACTCATGGCTTAATCTTACCATAATTCCCTAAAGGATGCCCTGCGTCGACCAGTCTTCCACATTCCACACTTCGGATATGATGGGGCGATAGAATTCCGGTTC
This sequence comes from uncultured bacterium, assembly GCA_903847945.1. GTDB lineage: Bacteria > Bacillota_I > Bacilli_A > Erysipelotrichales > Erysipelotrichaceae > UBA2212. Next base: position 7,220 of record CAINEY010000026.1, read on the forward strand.
ATGGGAGACCAACACGATGGTTCCGGGATAATCGATCAGGGCTTTTTGAAGCTCTTCCTTGGCATCGACATCCAGGTGATTGGTGGGTTCGTCCAAGATGAGAACATTCGTCGGGGTATTGAGGATCTTGCACAGGCGGACTTTGGCTTGTTCTCCGCCGCTGAGCACACTGACTTTAGATTCGAGCTGTTGACGGGTTAAACCGACTTTAGCCAACAGACTTCGGATTTCTTGTTGAGTGAGCGAAGGAAATGTCCGCCAGACCTCATCGATGCAGGTGTGCGTGCTTTGTTTTTGAACTTCCTGCTCAAAGTAACCGATGTACAGCATTTCACCGGTTTCCAGAAAGCCGGATAAAGGTTCCACCAAGCCCAGAATGTTTTTCAAGAGTGTGGACTTCCCTAAGCCGTTGGCTCCCACCAAAGCGATTTTCTGACCACGTTCTACGGCGAAGTTGAGCGGGCGCGAGAGCGGCTTCGTGTACCCAATCACCAAGTCATGGGCTTGACTGATGAGCTTCCCGGAGGTCTTGGCGACTTTGAATCGAAACACAGGTTTGGGTTTCTCCGGCGTCAGTTCGATGCGTTCCATCTTGTCGAGTTGTTTCTGACGGGATTTGGCCATCCCGACGGTGGCAACATTGGCTTTATTGCGGGCTACGAAATCTTCCAAACGGGCGATCTCGGCTTGTTGGCGTTCAAAGGCGCTTTCTTTGAGGCGTTTGTTTTGTTCGTAAAGGCGATTGAAATCTTCGACATTCCCCACATAGCGGGTCAGTTGCCGGTTCTCGACGTGATAAATGAGGTTGACGACGTCATTGAGAAACGGGACATCGTGGGAGATCAGAATAAAAGCATTCTCATAGGTCTGAAGGTATTTTTTAAGCCACACGATGTGTTCTTCATCGAGGTAGTTGGTGGGTTCATCCAGAAGTAAGATATCTGGCTCTTCCAAGAGGAGTTTCGTCAAGAGGACCTTGGTGCGTTGGCCTCCGCTGAGTTCATCCACGGGACGATCCAAACCTAAAGCACTGACGCCTAACGCTGCAGCTACTTCCTCAATGCGGATATCCAGGTGATAGAAGCCGTGATGTTCCAGCATGTCCTGTAAGATCCCCACCTTCTCCATGGCCTTATCCAGGTCCATCTCTGCGTCTTCTGCCATTTGGGTGTATAGACTCAACATTTCCGTTTCGGCTTCATAGAGATACTTAAAAGCGCTCTGGAGCGTTTCCCGAATGGTGCTTCCCGGAGTCAACACGGTGTGCTGATCCAGATAACCCACTCGGACTTTACTCGACCAGGTGATCTTGCCTTCTTCCGGTTTGAGCTTCCCGCTGAGCACACTGAAAAAGGTCGATTTGCCTTCACCGTTGGCACCGATCAACCCGACATGTTCACCCTTCAGTAAGCGAAACGACACATCATCGAAGATCCCGCGATCCCCGAATCCGTGACTCAAATGCTCCACCGTACAAATACTCATAAGCCCTCCGCAACAAGCGACATCATACACAGAAATCCCCGAAGTTTCAACCCTAAGGAAACGGCACAGATGTGCCGCTTTAAATCATTGCGATTGGTGAGTTTTTTTCATGCTGTACATGCGCTGATCAGCCAATCGAACCACATCCGGGAAAGCTTCTTCCACACTGTGCTTGGTGGCTGATCCAATCGATAAGATCGGGTTATTGGTGATGCTCTCATCGGTGTCCGATTCAACTAGAATCCTATCGATGATGCGTTGAGCATCATGTTCGCTGGTTTTGGGCAAGATCACGATGAACTCGTCCCCACCCCATCGACCGATCACATCACTGGGTCTGCATCGTGAACTAAGGCGTTGGGCGGCAGCCACGATCAATTGATCCCCAGAGGCATGGCCCAAGGTATCGTTGGTATGTTTCAACCCGTCCACATCCGCCAGCAGCACAGTAATCGGATGCTGACGACGATCCTGCGATAACGATTTGAACATTTCTTCTAAGTAGCGCCGGTTGTAGACATCAGTTAACGTATCATGAAATGCGAAATACTCTGCTTCACTTTTCTTAGTTTCACGATAGGTCACATCGCGCGCTGCGGCGTATACATATCTCCCAAAACTATACTCAGCACTCCACTCCAAGACCACATAACGGCCGCCCATGGTTCGACAGCGGTTAATAAATCCGTTTAAATGGCGAGTTTCTGCCAAGTGATTCATGACTTCGACGGTCTTGTCGAGATCCTCAGGGTGGACCAAATCCAGGAAGCGTTTCCCGGTGAGTTCAGCGATGGAGTATCCAAGCACTTCTGAGAAGCGGTGATTCACCCTCATGAAATTTCCGTCAAGATCGGCGACACACACGGGATCCAGGTTGATATTGAGGAAAGCATCGATTTGACGTTTCGCCTCATATTCTGATGTCGCGTCCCTAAAGTTGATCATCAGTGCCGGTTCGTCTTGAGGTGTTTTCAGCAAACTGGTTCGACCCGCAATACGAACCGTGCTGCCATTTGCATCGATTAACCCTGCATTAACCGGCAACGGCATCGAGTATCCGGTAGTTCGCATCGAAGGTTCATCAAAGACCAGCGGCATTCCGTTTTCCACATCCACGATCTGCAATTCAGAAAGGATGTCTTTACCGCGCAGATCCTGAAGCGGTTTACCCACCAGTTTCTCGGCGAACGGATTCATAAAGGTAATGCGGCGTTGCTGATCGATAATGATCAGGGCTTCATCGAGGGTCGCCACGGTCAATTCATAGAATGCCTTCTCTCGAGTCAATTGTTCATCCAACGCTTTACGTTTCAAGGCTACTAAAAGGATATTACTGAGTTCACGCAACATGACCCGCTCCATATCGGAATAGGTGTGTTGTTTACGCACGGAGTCAAACCCCAAGAATCCATGACAGACGTTATCTGCCATAAGGGGAACCGTCACTAAACTGATGATCCCTTGAGGTTCCAGGGTCTGTCGCAAACCGCTCTCCGGATCTAAATCCGAAACCCGATCAACGAGGATAGTCTCACCTAGTAGGTGCGCACTGATCCAGTCTTCATACAGCTCCATGGGGCCATCCTGCAATTGATCGATTTGAGGTTCGATCCCGTCATGGCACCATTCATAGGTATTGCTGATGGTTCGCGCTTGCCAGTCATATCTGAAGATGTAGGCGCGATCGGCATTAAAGTACTGCCCGCACAATGCCAAGACCTCGTCGATCTTGCGATCAGCGTCTAAAGCATCCACATTGATCAAACGCGATGAGATCGTCGCCAACAATGCCTGAAGGCCGGAATTCTCTCGCAGTTGAGTCCGGAACCGCTGTTCATCTGCGGATGAGATTGTTTCAATCTGACTCCAGCGGTGCTCATCCACCATCGTTCCAAAAAGGTGGAAGAACTTTATATCTTCTTTCAACAGATGATCCCAAACCACTTCCCGTACCAAGAACGGAATGAGGGCATACAGATCGATTTCACCTTCATAGTACATATTCACAAAATCCGTTGCTCGTTTAGCCAATGTTTCATGTTCGCGACGGTGTGCTTCGAGTCCATCATAATGATGCTTTTTGAGGATATCTTCTTCATCCCTGAAATGAGTCGTAATGGCATCGACCAAATGATTCAGTGTGATCTTGATCATTTCTGGATTAGGCTGATCCAAAAGGCTCAAGCGTTCCAAATCAGCTGCTTTGCGCATCAGGTCTTGATGTTGTTGATCAATGGTGGGTTCTCCACTGTTCCAGTCGTGATGCCAATGCACGCGAATCTCGAGCCAGTCTTCATTAAGTGAACCGACTGGGAGATTCTGAGATTCCATAGCTTGACGGTAATACTTCTTAAATGTCTCGATATTCAAAGGACGGCTAAACAGGTAACCTTGGATTTTATCCGCTCTCATCGATCGCAACAGCTCGAACTGTGCCAGGGTTTCTACCCCTTCAATGACCACCTCCAAGCCTAAGGCATGTAGAATTGTGATCATGGATTCGACGATCATCCGGCTTTTCTGATCCCATTCCAGCGTTCTAACCAAAAAGCGATCGATCTTGACGATATCCAAAGGAAGCGCTTTGAGGTAGGCAAAGGAGGAGTACCCCGTCCCAAAATCATCCAGTGCCAAACGGATGCCCAGTTCCTTGAGTCGAATGAATACCTTGATAATCTCGGCAGCATCTTGAACCAGACTGCTTTCAGTAACTTCCAATTTCAATCGATGAGCCGATACCCCACTGTTCAAGAGCTCCTGACTAATGAAACTGTACAGTTCTTCTCCACGGTTAGCTAAGGTGATGAAGGAGACATTGATACTGATCACCAACGGCATTGAGCTTATGATATCCCATTGGGACATCACTTGGAGCGCCCGTTTGATCACCCAGTCGGTGATGGGAATGATCAGTCGTGTCCGTTCGGCAATGGGGATGAACTCGATTGGAGAAATCATCCCAAACTCTGGGTGGTTCCAACGCAACAATGCTTCACACTCGTGGATCTTCCCGGACTTGTTATCATAGATAGGTTGAAAATACAATTCCAACTCTTCTTTATCGATCGCATTGGCCAAATCATTCTCCAGTCGAATTTCACGCGTTTGAGATTTGGCCATATCTTCTGTAAAAGCCTTGACGCAGTTTCGAGTACCCTTCGCAACAAACAGCGCTGTCGATGCATTTACCAGCAAAGATTCCATCAATTGTCCCTTAGAGCCCACTGCATAGCCTATGCTGGCCGATACAGAGATCATCTGATTTTCCAGTTTGAACGGTTCAGCGATGAACCGGTTGAGTTGGGCACAAATCCGCTCAACCTCAACACGATCGATGGTCAATAACACTACCACATATTCATCCCCATCGAAGTGAAACAAAAGACCACGATGTTCGATGTGTTTCTCGATTCCATGTGCAATAAACTCAATTACTTGATCGCCCAATCGATGACCAAATTTATCGTTAATTGCTCCGAAATGATCCAGGTCGATGAACAACAGGGTGATGGGGCGCGTTTCATTAATGCGATTTTGAGTTTGTTCGAAGCGTCTGAATGCTGTCCGGTTTTTCAAACCGGTCACTGAGTCATGTTCATTCAAGTATTCGATATAATCTTCATTGCGTTTTCGCTCTTCAATATTGCGACTCGACCCAACGACCTCAAGTTCACCGGTCTCACTCAGACGATAACGCGATGATATCTCCACCCAAACCGTACTCCCATCTTTTCGAGTTTGTTGAACTTCATGATAATAAACGTCGTTTTTGTTTGGATCATCCATAAATCGCTTAACCCGCACATCCCGATCAGCCAACAGCATGTTCAGCGAGTCAGGGGTCATGACTTCCTTAATGGATTGGTTCATCATCTCTTCCGCGGTGTAACCGCGTAATTGCTCGACTGACGGACTGACATATTTGTACCGATCATTGACGGTGTCATATACCCAAATCACATCACCCATCATGGTCGTGATCAGTTTTAAATGATCCCGCTCATGCTCTAAGGAGAGTTCGGTGTTTTTTCGAGCTGTAATGTCATTGATAGCAATCAGCAAGGTGGATGATCCCTTGTAACTGACCATGGAAGCCGAGATTAGGGTCCATATCTTTCGATGGGATAGATCATAGAGCTCAACTTCAAAGTCATAAATCGAACCATCTCTTTGTAGTGTTTCATGAAACACTTTACGATCTTGAGGGTTCACATAAAAATCTTCAGTTAACGGGCCCGTCTCTTCCTGTATTGAAAATTGGATGCGAGCGCGATGATTCGCATAGATAAAGTGGCGTGAGGCTGCATTGACCAACAAGATCGGAAAGGGGGCTTGCTCCAGAAGTTCATTATACTGTTGATCACTCCGAATCTGATCCACCCGCTTATGATCGGTGATGTCAATATGTGAACCTACCATCAAGACAGGGTTTCCTTGATCATCCCATTCGATTACTTGACCGCGATCCAGTACCCAAATCCATGACCCATCTTTATGCCGCATCCGGACTTCCATCTCATAAAATTCCGTCTGACCCTCAAAATGATTTGCCAGAAGCTCCGCGGATTTCTTAAGATCGTCAGGGTGTGAATAAGTCTCCCACGTTTTAATAGAAATGGGTTTGATTTCGTCTAAGGTATAGCCAATAATTTCCGCCCAACGGTTGTTTAGTACCAACTCACCCGTTTGGACATACCATTCCCAAATCCCCGGATTCAGCGTACGAACAACGGTTTCTAAGTGTACTATAGTGGCTGGATTTCGTCCAACTGTTTTCTCATCCTGGGTTTTATGGCTCATTAGGTTCTCTTGAACGATGATGGTGATAAGGACAAAAGGATATCAGTCATGTTCGATCTTTCACATTCATTCTAACAAATTTTTTTATAATTGACTGATTCCTATATCGATACTGACCTAAAAACACAACCGATCGGTTTAGTAAACAACGAATTTTCATTTTTGTTGTCATAAACATACATCGAGAAACTCCAAAGAAGTTGGTTTGGTCTACACATCGGTCTTGAACCTGAAAAATGTTTCGATTCGGACTTCATCCTTGATTACACAATCCTTAAGTCACTTATCTGCGAGGGACAAACGGTGATAGTTATCGAGCAGTACGATTCACTTCTCCTGCTTGAATCATGATTCTGCAATCGTTAACGCTCTACTTAACTGGGTATCAAAACTTTTTATTGCCAATATATTTGCATTCAACTGGATAACGCGAGGTTATGAGTGCTCAATTTAAAAAAAACCTTATTAAGAGTTAGTTTAGTAAATTGTGACAGATAAATAAAAGGACACATTAGAAACTTGAAATCTAGTGTGTTTTTTTATAGGCTTTAGCGAAAGGAGCGAAAATGAGAGAACGTAAGACGACAAAGCATGCGGTGTATACGCTTGAAGAGAAAGAAAGAATTCTTGACCTGTATCTGAGTGGAGCGAAACGACCATCTGAACTGGAGCGAGAATACGACTTAGGAAATACAAAGAAGCTCCGTGAGTGGCGGGA
>CAINEY010000027.1 GCA_903847945.1 uncultured bacterium
CCTAAAGGAACTACTGATCCTGCAGATAGGCAAAGTCGACCCACTGAAAAGCAAGGGCCTAGGCTTTGGTGGAGTCAAAGAACGATGATCGAATGAATCGGACCCACCCGATCTAGATTTACTTTAGCACAAGTTTGTTCGTGTCAACCACAAAAAAGGATCAATCATGAAAAAAACCACTCATTATTGAGTGGTTTGTTCGACTTTTGGTGGAGATGAGGGGAGTCGAACCCCTGTCCAAGCTGCGTCCACATTCAAACGTCTACAGTTTAGTCCGAGGTGTTAATCACCGGGTTTGATTCGGACGACCTCCCGATGATGTGTTCTACTGGTGTTTAGCTAAGCTTCGTAAGAACAACTGGCTTAACGATCCCATCTTTGTTGCGCCTTCAGTTGACCCAATGGGCAGGGTCATCTGAGACGGCTGCGCGCCTAAGCGGCGATTAAGCAGCGAAACTTAATTTGTTTCCAGTTATTGGTTTTTGGCAATTAGGTCGCCACTCCACTGCAGTTTGAATCCAACAGACAACCTGTCGAAACCATGACACCCCCATGGCAGGGTCATAATACACCCTGGTGGGGGGCTTGTCAACGGAATGTCCACAAGTCCGGACAACATGCTATAATCCGGCTATGAAACCGGTAAGGCTTGTGGACTATGATCCGGCGTGGTCCGTGCAATTTGAAGTACTGGCTGGAGTCATTCGTGAAGCGTGTGGTTTAAGCGTAAAAGCCATTCACCATGTGGGCAGTACCTCCGTCCCGGGGCTGTGTGCTAAAGCGATCCTAGACATCGATTTGGAGATCGAAGTGGAAGCCTTTACAACCGTTAAGGCACGCTTAGAAACCTTGGGGTATTCTCATGAGGGAGACCTGGGAATCGTTGGCCGTGAGGCTTTTAAGAACCCGCAGAGCCCTTTTCCCAAGCATCATCTCTATGTGTGCGTTACGGGAAGTGCGGAGTTGAAACGACACGTGGCCTTTCGGAATGCCTTACGGCAAGATCCTGTTTTACGCGACACCTACGCCTTCATAAAGCGCCAAGCTGCAAGGCATCATCCTGAGGATATGGACGCGTATATCGCCGAAAAAGGCGAATGGATCGCTGAGGTGTATACTCGTTTAGGGGTCTAGAAAACCTTGAGTTTTACGGTAAAGTCGCGTGGTATACTGAAAGTAATCACTGGGTGAAGGAGAACCAACATGACGAGTTTTGAACAGATTCCGCCGGAATTTGAAGCGGTCAAGGATGTGGATGAATCGATCTTGTGGATCGGGAAACCGGCTTATGTGCCTTATCTGGTTCAAGGGGTTCCGTTTTTACTGTTTGGGTTGATGTGGTTGGCCTTTGATTCGATCTTTATCTTAGGGATCTTCAGCGGAGGGTTTGGCGGGGCAACCGGGTTTGTGATTCCGTTTATGTTGTTCCACCTCTTTCCGTTTTGGGGAAGTCTACTCAATATGTTGCGCTTGGTCTTGGTTTACCGCAATGTGCGTTATGCCATCACCACCAAGCGCGTGATGTTGCGCAGCGGCTTCTTCGGCATCGACTTCAAAGCAGTCGACTTCGATAAGATCCAGAACCTGGAAGTCAATGTCGGACCGCTAGAGAAAATGTACAACGTCGGTTCGATCCGCATCTTCAGCGGTGAAGCCGCTCACACGAAGAACGGGATGCGTTCCCTCTACGATGTGTTCAAAGCCATTGAGGATCCGTATGCGGTCTTCAAACAGCTCAAACAGGTCTCGATGGATATCCGTACCGATATGAACTACCCCAATCAAATGCGTCCGGATGAGAATCCGGGGTATAAGACCACTTATAAGCCGTGAAAAAAAGGAACGATGACTCGTTCCTTTTTTTTATTGGGTGATCGGGAAATCACTCGGCGTGAGGAAGGTGACCGGGAGGGTGGTGACCTTGTGATCCTCGTAGATGTAGGTGATGACGAAGGTGTAAGTCGTTTCAGGCATTAAGAACCCGTTGAGATCACCGCCGTTGTAGAGGGTGGTGTTGTCCACGATCCATGACGTCACACACGGATCAGTGATCCAGGTGAGGTAGCCGTCATCAGGATACGAAGGCGTTGGATTGGTTTCGGAGATGACCACTTTAACGCCGACTAAAGCGGTGGAGGGTTCTGGAGTCCAGGAAAGCTTCAAGACGTTCTCCACGATCTCCACATTCAGAATCAGCAATTCCGGATCGAGCGGTGCGATTTCTTCCGAGCCTTCAAACGAAGCGGGGGTGATGAAGGAAACGCCTTCTGTGGTGACTTTTCCATCGTCATACAGATACGTTATGGCGGCGTAATAGGTGGTGTTGGGGCTAAGCTCCCCATCGATGTCTCCCCCGTTCACCACCGCATCGCTGTCGATCACCCAGGAAGTGGTTTCCCGATTGGTGATCCACACGAGGTAACCGTCATCAGGATACGACGGATTGGGGTTGGTGGCGGAGAGGACCACCTTGTAGCCCAATAGATTCGCACTGGGTTCCGGGGTCCACATCAGCTTGATGCGGTCTTCGACGACCTTGACACTTAGGGTGAGCTTCGAAGGATCCAAGGGAGGATTCGACGTCGAGAAGTCGGACGGTGTTTTGATGAGTACAGCCGGGGTCGTGATCTTTTCATCGTCGAAGACATAGGTCACCGCCAAGTAGTAAGCCGTGTTGGGCTTGAGGTGTTCACCCACATCTCCGCCGTGATAGGTGTCGTTGGGGGTAATGAGTTTGGAGGTGATGTCCGGATTCGTGATCCATGTCAGATACCCGTCCTCGGGATAAGCCGGAGCGTCATGGCTGCGTGACAGGACGATCTTGACGCCTTGGAGGTTGTTAGCGGAAACGGCTGTCCAGGTGACTTTCAACCCGTCTTCGGTCCATTGGGCGTTTACGATCCGCTCTGGCAGGGGGTCGACGGGATCGGGTTCTTCCGGTTGGGGATCTTGAGGATCCTCGATGACTTCCGGCGGGTTCTTGACGGTGTCGAGTTGGTCCAGCAGATCATCGATCTTCTGTTCCAAGTCGGCTATCTTTGCTTCTTGGGAATTCACACGGGTAAAAAGCGCCGTGATGGAACCCCATACGTCGACCTCGCCTTCGGTTAGAGCCGCTACGGACGTAAAAAACAGTGAACTCAGGAGAAGGATGCCTAAGCTTCCCACCAGGATCTTCTTGAGCGGATGTCGCATACTTTACCCCTTTCGGGTTCCAATGGAACCGAAAATGAAAAAAGAACGCTAACGTGGCAACTGGCTGCCACCCCGAAGGAAGGCCCTGTAGCTTTGCGTCCTGCGCTTTCACGCAGTTTGCCGTGTCATTCAGTATTCTTGGTTAAGCGCATCATAGCACAACTATCGCGATATTCAATAGGTGCCAGGGATAATATACCGGTCATTTCAGAAAGAAAACCACCGGTTATAAACCGGTGGCGAGTTTCTTACGGAGACGTCCTGAGAAGTAATCGATGATGAGGACGATGACGACTAAGCCAAACAAGAGGGTTCCGGCATCTTTCCAACGGAAGGCGCTCATGGCGGCTAAGATCGGGAAACCGATCCCGCCGGCCCCAACCAAACCCAAGATCGAGGCGTTCTTGACATTGATCTCGAAACGGTAGATGGTGGTGGAGGCAAAGTTGGACATCAGCTGCGGGATGATCCCGTAACGGATCTTTTGGATCGTATTACACCCTGAGGCATCCAAGGCTTCGATGATGCCTTTATCGAGGTCTTCGATCGATTCGGTGAAGAGTTTGGCCGTCATCCCGATGCCGGAGACCGCTAAGGTCAGGACCCCGGTAAAGGGTCCGGGACCGGTCACGCGGATGAACATGAGCCCGTAGACGAAGGCCGGGAAGGTCCGGATCATCGCGATGATGAACGTAAAGAGATGAGCGACCCAACTGGGGACTAGATTGCGCGAAGAGAGGAAGGAAAACGGCAAGGACAGAATCGCTCCCACCAAGGTGCCCAAGAAGGCAATGGCGACCGTTTCTAAGAGGAGATACGGAATGCCTTGGGTCGAGAAATCAGTGAAGTAACTGAAGTCGGGGGAAAGGATTCCCGTGATGATGGACTTGGCGATGACTTGGCCGTAGGAAGTCAGGCCTTTATACGGAATATACGGCAAGGATAAGACGATGATGAGCACGATACCCAAGAAGACACTCCATTTCAGGATCCAGTCTTTAGGGCGGGCTTTGTATTTGGCAAGGATCTTGTCGGTCATATCAGCTGAGCTTCTTTCGAATCAGACGGCTGGTCGATTCAATGGCATACACGGTAAGCAATAAGGCAAACAGGATGAGGCCGACTTTATCGTACTGACGCCAACCCAACTTCTCGTTGAGTAGAAGGCCCAATCCTCCGGCTCCCACATACCCCAAGATGGCGGCCGAACGCACGTTCATCTCGAAGTTGTAGAGGGTGATGGAAATGTATTGGCCCAAGATCTGCGGCATGATGGCGCTCCAGAAGGCCCGTAAACGGGTCGCTCCGGAAGACTCGATGGCTTCAAAGGGACCCATGTCGATGGTCTCGACGATCTCATAGAGCATCTTGGTCATGATGAGCCAGGTAAAGAAGGCAATGGCCAAGGTTCCCGCAAAAGCCCCGATCCCGAAGATGTATTTGAAGAGCAGCGCAAATACCAGGATCGGTAAGGTCCTTAGCACACTGAAGAACAGGCGGTTGACCCACAGGAAGACCTTGTTGCGGATGATGTTGTCGGAGGAGAGGAAGGCCAGGGGTAAAGCTAAGGCGGCTCCTACGAGGGTTCCGGTGATCGACATCATGATTGTTTCGATCAAGGGTTCGATGATGGACGGGAAATACGCCCAATCCGGGGGAATCATCCGTCCGATCATCACGAAGAACTGTCCGCCGCGGCGAAACAGGGTAATGAAGTTAAAGCGGGTAATGTCCATGGCCCACAGGGTCAACACCACCAGCAACGGAACGACATAGACCATCGCCGAACGCTTGGGGGTCACCACTTTTCCGTTACTTAAGGTGAGTGGAGCCGGATGAAGTTGTTCTTTGATCCAGTTGATCATTACGCCTCTCCCATGAAGTCATCCTTGGTGAGGTCGCGGCCATAGATTTCCGTTAAGATATCGTTGGTCAGCTTTTCGCTGGGTCCGTCAAACACGATCTCACCGGCTTTGATCCCGATGATGCGTTTGGCGTACTTGGTGGCGATATCCACGTGGTGCATGTTGGCAACCACGGTGATGTTGAACTGACGGTTGATCTTGACGAAATCAGCCATGACCTGTTGTGAAGTCAAGGGGTCCAAGGAAGCGACTGGTTCATCGGCCAGAATGATGTCAGGTTTTTGGGCCAAGCACCGCGCTAAGGCGACGCGCTGCTGCTGACCACCCGATAACATATCCGCTCTTACATACGCTTTTTCTAAGATACCGACATTATCCAAGGCTTCTAAAGCCAGGATCTTGTCGGCTTTGGTGTAAACGCCGAGCAGGCTTTTCCATAAGGACATGTCTGCCACACGGGCAGCCAAAACGTTCTTGATGACCGTGGTCCGTTTGACCAGGTTGAACGACTGGAACACCATTCCGATTTTACGACGAAAACGTCGAAGATCTTCGCCTTTGAGGGAAGATACCTCTACTCCGTTGACTTTGAGCGATCCGGAAGTAATCGTATGCATCTGGTTGATGCTGCGTAAAAGCGTACTTTTACCGGCACCGGATAACCCGATGATGGCGACGAATTCTCCCTGTTGGATCTCCAGGTTGACCCCGCGCAAGGCGGTGACCCCTCCGGGATAGGTTTTAACGACGTCTTTGAATTGAATCATGGTGTGAATGTCCTCAAGTGGAAAAAAGCGAGGGTTTCCCCTCGCTGTACAGCTTAGTTACCCGCGACGATTTCGGAAGCTTGACGCGCAGCGTCGTAATCCGAATCTTCAACGACTTTGTAGCCTTCGTGACTGTAGATCTTGATGGCTTCTTTACCGGCGGTGGTCCCGGCGATTTCAATGAAGGATTCCTGAAGCGCCGTGATGAATTTGTCGGTCACATCATCGTTATTGAGCGAAACCGAGATGGTGTCATTCATGACGCCCGGGGTCACAAACAGAACGCCCGTTTCGGTCCAGATGGAGTTCGTACGACCGAAGTCCGTGGTCCATTTGGCTTCATAGTCACGACGGAAGTCGGCATAACCG
>CAINEY010000028.1 GCA_903847945.1 uncultured bacterium
CCATTGGGAATGGTTGTAGTAGATCTTCTTGAATTCCTGATCGCCGGTCACGACGACTTTGTCGGCGTTGATCACGATCACATAATCACCGGTATCCACGTTAGGGGTGTAAGTCGGCAAGTGTTTGCCGCGCAGCACCGTCGCGACTTCCGTCGCAAGACGTCCTAAGGTTAATCCGGCTCCGTCAACAACAAACCATTGACGGACGACTTCATTGGGTTTGGCCATCGTTGTTTGGCGCATAGTTGTCCTCCATATCCAATGTGACTTTCCGGGGCTACATTGGCATAAAGTGCCGATTACCATTGTACGCAATATGGGGGTGAGTGTCAAGGATTATTTCTTGACAGGCTTGATCAGGGTTAGGGTCTTCAATGGGGTGATGCCCAAGCGTTTGAGGTTGGCTTCGGCGAGGGATTTGGTTCTGTCATCGGTGAGATCGTACGGCGAATGCGCATCGATCCCGATGATGACGTCATTGCCGATTTCGGCCGCCAGCTTCCAGAACGGTTCATAGGGATAGGTTAGTCCACCCCCTCCGAAACGCAAGCCACCGAGGTTGTATTCGACAGGAATGTGATGGGCTTTGGCGGTCTCCAGAATCGTTCGCGCACAGGCTTCGGCTTCTTTCGTCCAGCTTTTAAGCGATCGGACAAAGATGTCGGGATGCGCATAAAGGCTATACAGACCGCTGGCGAGGGCTCCCTGCGTATCGACGATGTAGTGTTCAAAGAGGTGCTCCACATCCGCATAGCCCCCGTAATAGTGCCCATAGGCTTCCAGGGTGTGGAAGTGATTGCCCAAGACCAGATAATCCAAGTCATGACGCGCACACAAGGCTTTCAGTTGGTCTAAACGGGCTGGGTAATATTCGGCTTCCAGTCCGATCTTGATGTCGATACGGGCTGCGTATTGGCGTTTGAGACGATTGATGGAGGATACATAGTCGTCCATCTGTTCCATGGCCATGCGGATCCCGTGGTGTTCCCCTTCGATCTGGATCCAAGGGGCATGATCGGAAAAGCCCAGCGTCGTAATACCCGCTTTGATGGCTTCCTCGATGTAGGTTTCATCGGCTCCTTCCGCGTGTCCGCAGCGAACCGTATGGGTGTGAAAATTCGTGGTGATCATTGATACTCAACCTCCGTCAGATAGAGCCCGCAGGCTTCAGCCATGCCCGAATACGCTTGTTTGTCTTTGGAATCCAAGATGGTTTTAAGATCGGTGATGCGTAACTTCCCTTTCCCGATGTCCAGGATGCAGGCCATCATCATGCGGATCTGATACCGCATGAAGCCATCCCCTTCGATGATGAAGCGCAGTTCATCCTCGCTCTCTTCCACCTCAAAGCGCATGATCGTGCGCACCTGATTCGGTGTTTCTTTAAAGGAGTTGGCGCAGAACGCCGTGAAATCGTGCGTTCCGATGAGCACACTCATCGCTTTTCGCATGGCTTCGACGTTCAAGGTCGATTCCACGCAGGTATGGGTTTCATAGTTGAAGGGTTGAATGGGACCCTTATAGATTAAATATTCGTACTGTTTGCGGATAACGCCGTAGCGTGCATGAAAGGTCGAGGGGACAAAGGTCACCTCGATCACCTTCACATCCAGAGGAAGCTGGGCATTGAAGGCATGGATCCAGGCATTTTCATCGATCTTGAGGGTCGTATCGAAATGAAAAACCTGACCTAACGCATGCACCTTCGCATCCGTCCGGCCAGATCCGGTGATGGTGATCGGACGCTGATGCATCCGACTCAACACCTCTTCCAGGGTGCCTTGAACCGTACGACCGCTGGGCTGGCGCTGCCACCCGTCAAAGCGTGCCCCGTGATACATCACGGTGCACTTGACCCGTCTTACAGACTCAGCCATATCACGGTGCCCAAAAGGGCCAATACAGCCACCATCATCAACGCATCCCGATACGTCGGTTTCAGTTGTTTGTAGCGGGTACGCGGCGCAGCCACGATGTAGCCGCGGGCTTCCATAGCGTCCGCCAATTCTTCGGCGCGCTGGAAACTGGAGACAAAGAGCGGAACGATCAGGGACAGAATAGCCATGATCTTCTCTTTAAAGGTCCCTTCCTTGAGGTCGACCCCACGGGAAGCCTGGGCTTTCATGATGCGGTTGGTTTCATCGATGAGGGTCGGAATAAAGCGCAGGGCAATCGAGATCATCATCGCCACTTCATGGGCTGGAAAACCGACTTTCTTGAACGGACTTAAGAGATCCTCAATGCCTAACGTCAGATCCAAAGGTTTCGTCGAGACCGTCAACAAGGTCGTGATGATGATCATGAGGGTCAGACGGATGGCGATGTAGAGGGTTTGGAAAAGGGCATCACTGTAGATGGTGAAGCCATTGAAGGAAAACACCACATACCCGGTCCGAATAACCAGGAGGTTGATGACCATGAGGAAGCTCAGCATAAAGAGGAGCGGCTTCATCGATTTCACGATCATCTTCAGTTTGATCTTGGTCAGAACTAAAGCCAACAAAACAAAGGCTCCGATGATTCCATAACCGATAAAACCGGCCGGTAAGAACACCGACACCATGAGTAACAACATCCCCAGGATCTTATAGCGCGGATCCAAGTGATGTGTGTAGGTATTTAAAGGGAGGTAGCGTCCCAACGCAATGTTATTCATCGGGAGAGCTCCATGGCGATCGCATCGGCCAGATCATCCAGTGTGCGCATCGGCGTGTTGAGGTCAAAGCCGCCGGCAATCAAGGCTTCCTTGAACGCCAACAACTGAGGCAGATTCATCTTGATGGATTCGATCTGTTGCTTGCGTTCGAAGTAGTCCCCAACCAACTGATGGGTCAATACTTCCCCTTCGGCCATGACGACCACGTTATCGCAATAGTTGATGACGTGTTCCATGTCGTGGGTAACGACCAAGATGGTTTTACCGTGATCCTTGTTGAGTCGGACAAACAGTTCCATCATAGCCTTGGACCCTTGCGGATCGAGGCCTGCGGTGGGTTCATCCAACACCAGGACATCGGGATTGATGGCTAAGATTCCGGCAATGGCGACGCGGCGCTTCTGTCCTCCGGAGATATCCAAGGGGGATTTCTCGGCGAAACTTTCATCGAGCCCAACCATCTTTAAAGCATCCAAGGCTTGAACCTTGGCGGTGGCTTCATCGACTTTGAAATTGAGCGGGCCAAACATGACATCCTTCAGGATGGTTTCTTCAAAGAGCTGGTATTCCGGAAACTGAAAAACCAAGCCCACCCGCTTGCGCAGGCTCTTGAGTTCTTTGGGTTTATCGGTATGGGTGATCGTGCGATCTAGCACCAGCACGGTGCCTTTACTGGGCAAAAGCAAGGCATTCAGATGTTGAACCAGGGTGCTTTTTCCGCTGCCGGTCGGACCGATGATCGCGGTGATCTTCCCCAACTCAAACGCTAGATCGATGTTTTTGAGGGCTTCGTACGCAAAGGGGGTGTTGGGGGCGTACTGGTAATTTACTTTTTCGAACGCAATTGGCACAGTTCAGCCACCATCCTTTCCGTATTCAGGGTTTCATTCACGTGAATGCCGCGCACGCTGAGGGCATGGGCCAGCTTGACGCTGTAAGGGGCATCCAACTTTAAATTGACCAGTTTCTTGATGTCAGTCATGACGGTCGCCGGGGTTCCGTCGTTGACGATGTGACCGTCAAACATGACGATGACGTGATCGCTCTTCTTTACTTCTTCGATGTCGTGAGTAATGGACAGGATGGTCATCCCGTATTCATCGTGCAATTGGTTGACCAAGGCGTTGATCTCCGCCTTGCCTTCCGGATCCAACATGCTGGTGGCTTCATCCAGGATGAGGATATCGGGTTTCATCGCCAAGACACCAGCGATGGCGACCCGTTGTTTCTGTCCGCCGGAAAGACGGGTGGGTTCCTGATCGAGGTACTTGGTCATTTCGACCCGTCCGGCATAATCCGTGATGATGTCATCCATGAGCGCCGGATCGACCTGATGGTTCTCTAAGCCAAAGGCAATGTCATCGCGCACGGTAGCTCCGATGAATTGATTGTCGGGGTTTTGGAAGACAATACCGATCTTACGGCGGATCGTATCCAGGTTGGCTTCAGTGAGTTCATCCCCGTCGATTTCGATGCGACCGCTCTTCTTTTCCAAGAGCCCGATCAACAGTTTGGCGATGGTGGATTTCCCTGAGCCGTTATGGCCGATGAGGGTGGTGTAAGAGCCCTTCTCCACCACAAAAGAGACGTCCGAAACGACGTCAGTCTGGTTGTCATACGAGAAGGTCAGATGTTGGATTACGATAGGGTTCACGACAGCTCCGATGCAG
>CAINEY010000029.1 GCA_903847945.1 uncultured bacterium
AGCTTGATCTCGAAGGCATCGAAGTCGGCCATTGCCGTAACGACTTCTTCTTCAACCAAGGCGGTCATGTCGTCGTCGAAATGCTCTTTCAAGAGATCGACGGTATCACTGAGTTCGGTAAACACTTTTTGTAAGCGATGGTACTCGCTGACTAAGGTGTTGAGGTTATTGCGTTCACTGATGAGGCTTTGGGCTTGTTTGCGATCGGCATAGAAGCCTTCCTGCAGCATCATCGCATCGATTTGATTTATTCGCTCTTCGTAGCCGGGGAAGTCAAAGTGAGTCACCCAGCTGTTTAAGCTTGTCGCTGATCTTCACGACTCCTTGTTTCGTCTCATACCATTCCATGCTTATTTCTTCTCCTTGATTTCGATGCGCATGCGCAGACAGAAGTTCAGCACTTCCATGGCGATGCGATTCATCATGTCTTCGAAGAGGGTATACCCTTCTTCGACATAGGCCTGCAAGGGCTTGGCTTGCGCGTAGGAGCGCAAGTGGATGCCTTCACGGAGCTTGCTCATCGTGTCGATGTGTTCCTGCCAGGAGCGGTCGACAATGGTCAACACGACATCCTTTTCGAAAGTCAACCCGTACTGACGGATCGGTTCGAGTTTGGCTTCATACGACGCCCAGGCTTTGTCTTTGACGTAGGCAGCCACGTTGGGCAGTTCGATCCCGATGAATTCCTGTTCCGTCAGACCCAGGTCTTTGAATCCGATCTTTTCGAGGGCTTCGATGAGTTCGGCCCCCAAGAGTTTTTCTTTTCCGGAGTGGTCGATGTGCGCATTCACCAGGTTGGTGATGACCCGGGTAAACATCTCATCGATGAGTTCGTGCACGTTTTCGTGTTCAAGGATGTAGTTGCGTTGTTTGTAGATGACTTCACGCTGTTGACGCAAGACATCGTCATACTCCAACAGCGTCTTACGGACGTCGAAGTTGACGCCTTCCACGCGTTTCTGCGCACTGGAAATGCTCTTGGTGACCAGTTTGGATTCAACCGCCTGATCGCCCAATTGTTTGAAGAGGGTTTCATAGCGTTCGGATCCGAATCGCACCATCAGTTCATCTTGGACAGACACGAAGAAACGGGAATACCCCGGATCGCCTTGACGACCGGAACGCCCGCGCAACTGATTGTCGATACGACGGGATTCATGGCGTTCGGAACCCAAGACAGCCAAGCCGCCCAGTTCACGGACCCCTTCACCCAACTTGATGTCGGTTCCACGTCCTGCCATGTTGGTGGCGATGGTGATGGCACCCTTTTGACCGGCTTTGGCGATGATTTCAGCTTCACGCGCATGGTTCTTCGCATTCAACACTTCGTGCTTGATGCGATTCTGCGTGAGGATCTTCGAAATGAATTCAGAGGTTTCAACCGCAATGGTCCCGATCAGGATCGGCTGTCCGGACGCATGACGTTCCTTGACTTCTTCCAGTAACGCCTGGAATTTGGCTTTGCGTGTCCCAAACACCGCATCCGGAAAGTCGGTACGAATGACCGGACGGTTGGTGGGGATTTCGATGACCCGCATGTTGTAGATGGAAATGAATTCTTCCTCTTCGGTCTTGGCCGTTCCGGTCATCCCGCAGAGCTTCTTGTACAAGCGGAAGTAGTTCTGGTAGGTGATGGTCGCCATGGTCGAAGTTTCCTGTTTGATGGGGACCCCTTCCTTGGCTTCCAAGGCTTGGTGGAGCCCATCGGAGAAGACACGGCCCTTCATCATACGACCGGTAAAGGCATCGACGATGACGATCTGATTCTCATCGATGACGTAATCCACATCGTTAGCCATGATGTAGTTGGCCCGCAACGCTTGATGCAAGTGGTGAACCAACTGCGTGTGCTGCACGTGATACAAGTTTTCAACTTTGAAGGTCTTTTCGGCGAAAGCGACCCCCTTCTCGGTCAATTGAACGGTCTTGGCTTTGATGTCGATTTCGAAGCCATCCCCTTCTTTTAAGCTCTTGACGAAGCGATCGGCTGCCAGATAAAGATTGGCCGTTTGACGCTGACCTCCGGAGATGATGAGCGGAGTCCGCGATTCATCGATCAGGATGGAGTCGACTTCATCGACCAAGGCCATATTCAAAGGACGCAAGACGCGTTCCGTAACCCGCGTGACCATGTTGTCGCGCAAGTAATCAAAACCGGCTTCGGCGTTGGTGGTGTAGGTAATATCGCATTTGTACGCTTCACGCTTTTCACTGGGGGTCATGCGGCGCAGGTTCAACCCGACGGTCAAACCCAGAAAGCGGTGGATGGCTCCCATCCACTTGGAGTCACGTTCAGCCAAGTATTCATTGACTGTAACGATGTGTACGCCTTCACCGCTCAAGGCATTCAAGTAAACCGGAAGGACGGACGTTAAGGTCTTCCCTTCCCCGGTTTTCATTTCAGCGATGTCCCCGCGATGTAAGACGATCCCACCCATGATCTGGACCGGATACGGATACTCGCCGATGACACGAAAAGCCGCCTCGCGGGCGGTCGCAAACGCATCGACCAACAGGTCATCCAAGCTTTCCCCTTGGCTCAAACGGTTTTTGAATTCGACCGTCTTGGCCTTCAGCTGATCATCGGATAAAGCACGCATCGTGCCGCTCAGGCTATCGACCTGATCGGCCAGCTTCTTGATCTCGTTGAGTTGCTTGGCATCCTGATTAAACAGTTTATCTAGGATTCCCATGATTCCTCCATGTTGAAAAGAACAGATGTATTATAGCACTCAAATTGTGGGATAAATGTGGATTAAAAAGGTTGGCTTTCACCAACCTAACGAGCTCACTTTCTGTAAATGTTCTGAGCTTGCAGACCACGGTCCGTTTCGACCTGGTCAAATTCAACATCGGCGTTCTCTTCGATCGTCTTGAAGCCGTCCATCTTCAACTGGGAGTAGTGGAAGAAGACGTCTTTGCCATCGCTGTTAACGATGAAACCGAAGCCCTTTTCTTTGTTGAACTTCTTAACTTTTCCTTGCATCTAAGCCTATACCTTTCCTCTGTAGTACTGAAAACTACACTGACACCATAATATCATAACCACAATTTAATGCAAGAACTTTATCTTTTGGTCCTTTTTTGACGCATAAGAGCCGGATGAAGCGCGATCACCCAACAAGAGACATCCTTCGCCTCCGGTTTCAAGAGTTCGAGACAGGCATGCAACGAGTGACCTGTCGTACACACATCATCGACAATGACCACGGATTTCCCGCGTACGGCTTCAACGTTAGCCAAGCGTATATGTTTCGCGATCCGAGCTCGGGTTTGTGCTGATCGTTGACTCTGTTTGATCTCGTCTTTTTCGAAGGGATGCAACACTGGAATGCCGATGCTTTTAAACAGTTCCGCAATGGGGACGTATCCTCGTTGAGCCGTACGTTTCGGCGATGATGGCACAGCCACAATCACCTTGTTTTTAAACTGCCGTCGTAACGCAGAACGATAAGGAGACAGAAAGAGGGGAGCCAATGGTAAATCTTTGGCTTCCTTAAACTGATAGATTAGGTTTTCAAAGAACGGGGTATATAAGTATAACGCTTCAACGGTCATCCCCAAGACCTCATATCGTTCTCTTAACTCAATGAGTTGTTTGCGGCACTTCCCGCACAAACAATCCTCCGGTTTAAAGAGATCATCTAGACCTAGACCTTCGGTCACTGGACCGAAACAGACCAGGCACGTCGATTGGCTTGACGCAAATCGTTCACGCAATCCTTCACGCCATCGCTCAAGGTTCCGCACAGAAAACTCACCTCCCCTCCGGGATCCAAGACATCCCGTCCGACCCGTCCCGCAATCTGGATGAGAACTGATCGGGTATAGACCGGATGGTCTGCCCATAAAACCAACACATCGATCCCTTTAAAGGTCACCCCACGCTCCAACACCGTCGTCGTCAACAAGGATTGATGGTGATGGGAACTGAACGCACGGATGCGCTGATCCAGTTGCGGGTGACCGGCATAGACCAGCGGGATCCGTAACCATCGCTCCAGGGTTTTTCCTCTGGCCACTGACGGGACAAACACCAACGCTTGACGCTTCCGGTTTCTCAACCACAGTAAGGCATAGAGACCCATCCATTCTCCCGGTAATAACCTCACTTTAGGCATCGGTAACGGTTTCCCGTGAGGACGCTGATCCAAGCTTAAGTGAGCAATCGAGCCCTTGGCGATGCGTTGACGAAGTCCGCGATCAGGCGTTGCGGTGAGGTAGATTGTTTGACCTTTGACTGCCAAGCGCGCAAAGCCTTGGAGAACGGGGTCCCCATGAAACGGAAACGCATCCGGTTCATCTAACACCAACAGATCAAAGGCTTGAGGATAGCGATACAACTGATGGGTCGTGCACACGATCAAGGCCCCATTGAGCGCTTCACGATGCCCCTCACACACTACTCCAACTTGAATACCCTGAAAAGCTTCCCGGAATCGAACCAACAGTTGTAGCGCCACCTGACGCCGGGCGACCGTCACCGCAACCCGTTGTCCTTTCGCAAGGCGATCTTTGATCGTCTCCATCACCAACTCGGTCTTCCCGGCTCCACACACGGCTTCCACCACGATATCCTGATGTTCACTGAGGATGTTGATTCGGTGAGAGAGCGCTTGTTGGAGCGGCGTTAATGTAAAGGGTAAGGTGTATTGTGCATCATTAAGTTTAAGCGCATCCCCTCCGGATTCCCCTTGATACCCCAAACAACGCCGACAATGACGTTGACCTTGATGGGTAAAGGTAAAGCGAAGATCTGTATTTCCGCATCGCTGACATAAAAAAGCCATACCACGTGGTACGGCTTAAGTTTGATTTCTCCTAGTTATTTTTCAAACGGCCACGAAACGATTCCGGTATCACTCACCAGGAAGGCTTCCTTGGCGAGTTCCGCCAGGTGCACATCCGATAAGTGATCGGAGTAGAACTGATCGATGGTGCCTTGCGGATAACGCGCTTTGAAGCGTTTGAGCTTCTCCGGTCCCCAACAGTTCTCTCCGCTGAGCCCGGTCTTCGGATCCACTTCCGTCGCAATCAGATTGACGCCCCAGCGTTGCATGAGCGGAGCCAATAAGAAGGTGGGAGAAGCCGAGATGATCACATCGTCGGGTTGACGCTGAACCGCATAGAACGGGCGGACATTCTTTTCATGAAGTGTCCAGAACGCATTGACCCGTTCTTCCATGTTGTCGATGGTTTTGAAATAAGCGTAGAACACCTGTTTCATCCGCGTTTTAGGAATCCGTTTGAGCTTGTAGTTGAGGAGTGCCCACAACTGCTTCGGCGCAAAACGCAGGATCGTCCAATCCTGACTCAGATTGAATTTGTAGAAATCGATCGACGAGTCTTTGGCGTAGATCGTCTTGTCGAAATCGTAGACATTCATAGGTTGGTCAGCGGGTCCTTCTCTTCCTTCGGAGCTTTGAAGGCCGCAATGATACCCAACACAATAGTCACCAACAACCACGCATGAAAGAAGACATCAAACAAATAATCATTGGATTGAAACAGCGAGGTATACACGAAGACCATGTAGATGGTGACCACAAGAACAGCTACCCCTGCCGCAATCAACCATTTCGGTTTGGAGTTAAGAAGTAAGAGCGGAGCCACAAAGAACCCTGTCACCAGGATCGCCGTCGCCGCATAAAGGATCCCAATCTCCACATAACCCGTGGATAGCGCATCAATGGCCCACACGAAGTGAACGGACGTGGTAAACAAGGAATACGGGAAACTGACGTTCATGACGAAGATGTCGAAGTAACCCAGAAATAGGATGACCGTGTTGATAAGCGTCAAAATCAACGCCAAAACCATGGAGCTCTTCGCATTCTTGATTCCATTCTCTAAACTAAACATGAGCTTTCTCCTTCCCAATGGCTTTGAGGCCTTTATAGAGGTAATACAAGACTAAGCCATGATACAAGGCTTCGATCACAAAAGCTAAGCTGAGAATCGGATACAGGGTAACTAAGGCTACCGTATCCAACACCACCACAGCTAAACCGATCTTAACGGCTTTGGGTTTCTTACTCATCCGCCAAAAGGCGTACGCCAACACCGCGATGATGACGATCACCCACACCAGCGATACCTGACGGAAGAAGGTCAGTTGAGCCGGATCCGGATAGAGTTCAATGATCGAGTCCGGAGTACGAAACGCCATGACGGCAAACGAAATCGGCATCGTCAATGACAACGGCATGATCGGAGGAAGATTGAAATAAACAAGGATGACATTGATCAGGGACATCAGGGTGACAGCCCCAATGGCATTACGGGCCATCGTCACGGGATTACCAAGGGATGTTTTCATAGGGACTCCTTGGCTACCATTCTACCATAAAAAAACGCCTCAGATGAGGCGCGGTAGGGTGAGGGTAAAGACAGTTCCGTCTCCGGGTTGGCTGATCACATCCACACTGCCGGAATGGCGTTGGATGATGTTGAGGACTAAGGATAAGCCCAAACCTAAACCATCCGCCTGATCACGATCACTGCGGTAGAAGGGTTCAAAGACATGGGGTAAGTCCTTCTCGGGGATGCCGATTCCGGAATCCGCAATCGTTATGCGGGCTCCGCCACTGTGGTTTTCCAGGGTAACCCGGACTTTGCCTTTGACTTTATTGTACTTGATGGCATTCTCGATGAGGTTGTACATGGCTCGATACAAGAGAACCGCATTCCCTTTGGAGGAAGGACACACGGTACTGTTGAGGCTTAGTTCAACGCCTTTGGATTTAGCCAGAGGTTTCAGATCTTCCACGGCATCGCTGACGATCTCATCCAAGAGCACATCATCATCCAAAGGAGCGGTAGAGAGAGTGCTGTTGTCCAAGAGGGTTTCGATGACGGTATTCATGCGCAACAGGTTCTGCGTGATCACGGCCATAGTATCTTTGACGTCCTCCATGGAAGTCTGATCCAAGGCATTGAGCACATCCAAGTTCGCCCGCATGACCGCTAAGGGGGTCTTGAGTTCATGCGCCACCGAGACGTTGAAGTTCTTCTGCGCGCTGAGGGCTCCGTTGAGCTTGTTCAGCATGTCGTTGTAGCTTTGCGATAAGGCTTGGATTTCATCGGCCGATCCCTTCACGGGAATCGTCGGTTGGCCTTCGGTCACGCGTTTGGTGAGTTCTTTGATGGGACGGCTGAAACGGGCCACGATGAAGTAGGCGGCCACAACCAGCGCCAAGATCGCTGCCCCGGCAATGATCACCGTAGTGAGCACCAGTTGATCCTGAAGGCTCATGGCCTGCAGGGTGATGTAGTCCACAGCGACACTGGTCTTGGTGGTCGACGGAGACACTTCCCCGCCGTTTTCCGCATCGTAACGGATACTGACATCTTGTTCGACTAAACCGGCACTGTACTCCTGAACCATCGCACTGGTCGCTACCTCGACCCCGACCACCGTGAAAATCCCGATGGTGATGATCGCGAGGGTTAAGGCGATGAAGGCTTTGGTTTGAATGGAGTGGCGCATAAGTTAAGGGTTAAAGCGGTAACCGGCTCCTTTGACGGTGATGATCACATCATCCCGCCGGGTGGCTTCGTTGAGTTTTTTACGTAAGGCGTAGATATGGACACGCATGGCTTCACTGAAGGGATCGGCTTCTTCGTTCCAGCATTTCTCCAACAGTTCTTCTGAGGAAACAATGCGGTCTTTATTCTGTATGAGCACGGCCAGTAGCGCATATTCCTTTAAGGTCAGAAGGATGCGTTGCCCCCGGAAGGTGACTTCGCGCAGGTTGAGATCCAGCACGAAGTCACCGACGGCAATCGTATTGGGCGATGAGAGGAAGTCACGCCGCAACAAGGCACGGATACGCGCTCGCAGTTCTTGAAAATCAAAGGGTTTGGTTAAGTAGTCATTGGCTCCAAGATCCAATCCGGCCACACGCTGTTCAATCGAACGGTTGGCACTGACGATGATGATCTTGACAGCTTGATATAAGGCACGGATCTGCTTGAGGACTTCGATCCCGTGCAATCTCGGCAGGTTCAAATCCAGGACAATCAGATCATAGGTATTGATCGAACACAGTTCCACGGCACTCTCACCGTCTTTGGCTGTATCGATCGCATACCCGTCCTGTTTCAGTCCTTTGACATAGGCCTGCAAGAGCTGGGATTCATCTTCCACAAGCAAGAGTCGCATACTAGTGTTTCTTATTCGCTTTCAGGTAATTGACAAAGGAAATCACGATCAAACCCACGGACATGGCACCGACCGATAAGGCCACGGTGTTCATATCGAATTTCGGGGTGAAATCGACGCCATCCCCAAACATGGCTTTGAGGATATCGTTGGAGCTTTCATCTTGGGTGTCTTCTTCGACCGGAGCGGTCGTAAAGATGCAGACTTCAATGCCTTCTCCACACGGATTGACGACTTCTTCGCCATCTTCACTGGTGCGGTACCAGGGTTCGATATCGTCCAGACTCTTTTCCATCGGAATCGCATTGTCGGGATCATCGATGATCACCGGATCGGTCTCTCCGGAGCCTTCGCTGCCTTCGACAACCCCAGGTTCGGTTTCAACGCTTCCGTCGGGGTCGGGTTCAACCACTTCACCTTTCGGTTCTTCTTCGATGAGGACGACCGGATCATCCCCGGGTTCAGTCACCGGTTCATCGGTGGCCGCAATCCCTAAGCCCATCGCACTGAAGAGGGCTATCATCATGACTAAGGTCAGATACTTACGCATAGGAATCCTCCTTGGATGGCACAACTATATCATAGCGTAGATTAAGCCAACTTTAAGCCGAAAAGATTTGGATAATCTTTGACAACGTCTTTACTATCAGTGCTTATAATAAGGTCATGGAGGATTAAGTATGATTGTCCCCTTTCTCTGTTTTCACGGCCGGTGTGAAGAAGCCGTTCGCACGTACGCCACGATCTTTGGTTTTGAAGCTCGTTTTCTCCTGTTTCATCAGGCTCCCGGACGCGGCTTTGACGTTCCGGAATCGTTCAATTCGAAAGTGATGTTTACGCAGTTTACAATTGCGGATCAGCAAGTCATGGCGACAGATCATGTGCCCGGGCTCCCGACAACTCCCGGACAGAGCGTGACCCTCAACATCATCCACACCTCCAAAGCCGATATCGAAGCTTGGTTTGCGGCCTTATCGGAAGGCGGAACGGTGGGCATGCCGCTTCAGAAAACTAACTGGGCGCCCTGGTATGGCTCCCTGACCGATCGCTTCGGCATCGTCTGGCAATTCTCACTCAACGCGTAAAAAAACCGATCAGTCGATCGGTTTTTGATTGGCATCAATCATCAGCTGGGCCAGTTGATTGGAGAAGGCCACCGGGTCTTCCAAGGTGAATCCTTCAATCAGCAAGGCTTGATTGTACAGCAAGTTCGCATACGTCGCTACTTTATCCGTAGCCACGTGATGTAAGGCATCAATCAGTGGATGAGTGGCATTAAGTTCCAGGATGCGTTTGGCTTTAAGGCCCGGTTGGGCATCCGACATTTGACTGAGGACTTTCTCCATCTCAAAGCTAAGGCCTTCATCCGACACCAAGCACACGGGATGGGTTTTTAAACGGGTACTGAGCCGGACATCGCTGACCTGATCTTTCAAGGCGTTCTTCAGGTTCTCCAGAAGGTCCTTATTGGACTCCGTCTTTTCCTCCAAGGCTTTCTTCTCGGTTTCATCGCCCAGATCCAGTTGACCCTGGTTGATGGCTTTGAAGGGTTTCTCTTTGTAGGTGCGTAAGACTTGCAGGACAAACTCATCCACGTCATCGGTCAGATACAGGATCTCATAGCCCTTCTCTTTGACCCATTCGGTCTGCGGCAGGATGTCGCACTTCTGAACGCTCTCGCCGGAAACGTAAAAGATTTCCTTTTGATCTTCTTTCATGCGTTCCACATATTCGTCGAGCGAAACGAGTTTGAGGTCTTTTGAGGAGTGGAAGAGGACCAGGTCTTCCAAGAGCTCACGCTTGGCCCCAAAGTCCGCATAGAGCCCATACTTGAGCTGTAAGCCGAAGTGTTTATAGAACTCCTCGTACTTCTCGCGATCGGTCTTCAGCATCGCCAAGAGCTCGCCTTTGATTTTCTTTTCAAGGCGATTGGCAATGGCTTTGAGTTGACGATCGTGTTGCAACATCTCCCGGGAAATATTGAGCGACAGATCCGGGGAATCCACTAATCCTTTCACGAAACGGAACGCATCCGGTAAGAGGTCCTTGGCGTGATCCAGGATGAAGACCCCACGGCTGTAGAGCTGTAAACCGGATTGGTAATCCGCGGTATAGAACTGATAAGGAACGCGCGAGGGAATAAACAAGAGCGCATCGAAGCTGAGGGCTCCCTCCAGATTCGTATGGATGACTTTAGCCGGGGCTTCGTAATCGTTGAACTTGTCTTGGTAGAAGTCGTTGTAGTCTTCGTCCTTCAGATCGCTCTTGGAGCGTTTCCACAAGGGAATCATCGAGTTGAGGGTCTTCTCAACGACGGTACTGGATTTCTCCTTGCCTTCGTCGTCGTACTCCTTCTCCTCTTCCATCATCGTGATTGGATAACGGATGTAGTCGGAATACTTCTTCACCAAGCGACGCAGTTCATAGGTCTCCAGGAAGGTCGAGTAGTTTTCGTTTTCGTCATCGGCTTTCAGATGTAAAACAATGCGGGTTCCGACCGATTGTTTTTCGACCGTGTCGAGGCGATAACCGTCTTCCCCGGTGCTTTCAAAATGAGCCGAGTCTCCGCCTTTGGCGCTCTGGCTGAACACTTCAACTTTATCCGCCACCATAAAGGAGGAATAGAAACCGACTCCGAACTGACCAATGATGTCGATGTCTTCTTTAGGGGTTTCGTCTTTGGCGAGGGCTTGTTTGAAAGTGTAGGATCCGCTCTTGGCGATGACGCCGAGGTTGTCTTCCATCTCTTGGGCTGTCATCCCAATTCCATTGTCGGTGATGGTAAGCGTACGCGCTGAAGGATCCACGCTGAGATGGATCTTCAGGGCGGTGCGATCGATCTCCACTTCGCCATGCAATGAGGCGTGGAAGAGCTTATCCAAGGCATCGGAAGCGTTGGAGATGAGCTCGCGCAAGAAGATTTCTTTGTGCGTGTAGATCGAATGGATCATCAGATCCAGCAATCGACGCGTTTCTGCTTTGTACTGTTTCTTTTGGGCCATAGGTCTCCTTTTAGCACTGTCTATCAGTGAGTGCTAATCCATTGTAGCACATTGTTTTTGGAAATCAAGTCAAAAAGAACCGCTTCTTTCGAAGCGGTTTGACTTAAGCTTTTCGTTTACGGCTAATCAATAAACCCAATACCCCTAGACTCATCCAGATGAAACCAAGATTTCCAGCTTCCCCTGTTTCCGGCAACTCTTCTTTCCATTGAGCATAGAGATTGGAGTAGTCATACTCAAATGTTTCAGGATCGATCATGTCTTCTCCCGTTTCATCTTGCGACCAACCATCAAAAAGGTAGCCGTCTCTGGTGATTTCCCAAGCTTGAATAGGGGTTCCCCATCTCACATACTCCTTCACATAGGGATTCACATAATCCCCCTCATCTTCATCTCTCAGCATGATTCTGCCATACGACAGCTGGATCGCCACTACATCTCCGCTCGAGAAGAATATCACATAGTCGCGGTCTTGGTAAAGCGTGAAGTACCCGTCATTATGGACCGGCGAGACAAAGAACTCATTATCGTACTCAAAATCACGATCAACCCTCAACATTTCCGCTACTTCACTATCAACATCCTTAAACTGAACAGTCGCATATCCGCGACCAGAGAAAATGGAACCTTCGGTGTACACTTCATTATCATAAAAGACGTTATCAAGTACGATGTTCTCCGTGGAGTTGGTAATGGGGTCAACTTTCGCTTCGTACTCCGCAACGGATTCCAAGGTTCCTGCAAAATAGATATTCTCCAGATCTACTGTTTTTTCAGAGAAACCAAGAATTCCTCCCAGATAATCCTCACCCACGATTGAAGCTCGCACAGTCGCATAATAGATGTCCAGCCATCCGTTGTAATTGTAGCCGACCAACCCTCCAACATTATCGATCCCTGAGATCTCACCGTTGAACGACACATATTCAAGTGTATCATATATCAGGGAATATCCAATAAGCCCCCCGATGTCGCTAAATCCTTGAACCGATCCAGAGACGACAGCATAGGAAATGTAGTTATCGTCTGAGTAGCCGACTAAACCCCCGACAGGACTAATCATCGATGCTACTTGAACACTTGCATCAATGTGCATAAAATAAGATTCTACTGCAATGCCGGCTACTCCTCCGGCACCTTCAAAATAACCTGATTGTCCGCCCACCGAAGTGCCTGAAATCATTAAGTAGTAAATGGTGTCTGCCGAGCTCGTTCCAACAAACCCACCTAATCCATTGTCAGAGTTCTCCTCATCATAGTCATCGCTCGTATGCACTTTGACGTTGATGAGCTCGTTTTGATAGTATTCTGTGTAATAGGAGTTTCCGACAAAACCTCCAACACCCAACCCTCCCGTCACTTCCACATTAGAAATCAAGTTTCGTGTAGCCGAAAAATCACCATCATAATCATCATAGATCATTCCAACCACTCCACCGGCATGAACACTGTTTGCACCTACAACACTGGAATTCATGACGATGTTTCTAAACAGTATATAATCATCTTCAAAGTAGCTGTCATAGATTGACAAATACCCGACAATCCCACCAACGGCACTTTCTGTGTTGTCAGCAGCTCCGGTTTCGATTTCGGCATCAATGATGCGATTATCAGAAATGCTGATATCTTCTCCCCATCCAACGATACCGCCAACAGCCAAATCCGAGTACTCAGCATCCACAAAGATATCCCCTGTGAAACTTAAGTAGCTCAGGTCGTTGACATAGTAGGCTTCACCGATTAGCCCTCCCACGGAAGTGTATCGACCCGTACTCGTTGTGCTGAAATCAATGGTCCCATCGACCCAGATATTCCGTATATCAATATCGTAATCCCCTTCAACCAAAGTTGCCAAGCCACCAATCATCACAACTTTATTGTTGGTATCCGAACCTAATTCATCAAGGAAGTACTGCAAGCCAAAATTATAAACGCTGGCTCCGGAACCAATAGCGCCAAACATCCCGCCAGCCATAGCATCTTCACCGAAGATGTATGTCTGATAAAGTTTCAATTCGAGATTTGCAATTTCGTACCCCGCCCCATCGAACTCTCCGATAAAGGCGTTCCCATCAGATCCTATGGGGGTCCATTCGAAATCGCTCATATCCAAATTGTTACCCAAAACATAATAAGCACTTAAATCATTATTGATATCTTGAAGATCTTGAGGCGTTTTGATGACATAAGGATTTCCTTCTGTCCCATCCCCATCAGAATAAGCAAAAACCTTCAAATCAGATAGACAGAAAAGCACCGTCAAAAAAACTAACAATAACGACAATATCCGTCTCATAATATGCTCCTTTCGTATAATTTGATTATACATCATATTGTTCGTCCATAAACTGATTATAGATAGATTGCTTTAGCAAATCGATACTCTTTCGTTTTAGTCCGCACATTTGCGGTTTTTCCTTTACACAATGTGCTCACGTGTGTATAATCTGTCGGTAAACCAGAAAAGAGAACCCATGCACTTTAATGAATTGAATTTAAACGAACACCTGCTCAGAGCCGTCGAAGAACTCGGCTATGAATCCTGCACTTTCATCCAAGAGAAGGCCATTCCCTTGGTGTTGGACGGACATGACCTCATCGGTCAATCCCAAACCGGCACCGGGAAAACCGCCGCTTTTGGCTTACCTTTGCTCAATAAACTCGAAACGCTGGACAAGCGTCAACCGCAGATCCTGATCATCACCCCCACCCGGGAATTGACGATGCAAGTGACGCAGGAAATGCGCAAATTCGCCAAGTACCTCGAAGGCGTCCGCATTGTCCCCATCTATGGCGGTGAACCCATTACCTCCCAGATCCGCGATCTCAAAGGCGGTGCCGATGTGATCGTCGGTACTCCGGGACGTCTTATTGACCACATGGAACGCCACACGCTGAAGTTTAGCCAACTAAAAGCCCTCGTCCTCGACGAAGCCGATGAAATGTTGAAGTTGGGCTTCAAGGATGAAATCGAAGCCATCCTGAAACAGTTGCCGGAAGAGAAGCAGTTTCTCCTCTTCTCCGCCACGATGCCCCAACCCATTCTGGACATCACCGGAGAGTACCTCAAAGAACCGGTTCACATCCGTACCAAACAAAAAGAAATGACCGTCAACACGATCCACCAGATCGTGTATGAAACCAATCAAGGTGATAAGTCCAACGTGTTGGTTCAACTCCTCGAGTACCATCGCCCCGACTCAGCCATGATCTTCTGCAATACGAAGAAGATGGTCGATGACATCACCGGGATCCTCACTGCCAAAGGCTACAACGCCGCCGGCATTCACGGGGATCTTAAGCAAGAAATGCGCACCTTGGTCATGGATCGCTTCAAAGCCAAGAAGCTCAACATCCTCGTGTGCACCGATGTTGCCGCCCGCGGGATCGATGTGGATGCCTTGGACGTCGTCATCAACTACGATGTTCCCCAGGAAACCGAATACTATGTGCACCGCATCGGCCGTACGGGACGTGCCGGCAAGGACGGGCTCTCCCTGACGCTGATCACCCCGCGTCAACGCTTCGTGATCTCGATCTTAGAGAAACTCACCAAAGCCACCATCGATCGTCAACCCTTACCGACGTTGGCTCAGATCCAAGCCGTACGCTTCGATCACCTCAGCCAAGACATCAAGAAGTCCCTGGAAGTCGGAGCCATTCCCAACGAGATCAAAGCTCTCACCGAATCCTTGATCGATCAAGGCATGGATCCCATCGCCATGACCCAAGCCCTCCTCTACAAGATGGTCGGTGAAGACCTCTTCAAGGAAGTCAAAGCCCCCGTTGAACAAAAACGCGCCAAGCGCGTTCATGTGACGGGGATCCAGTTGGATGTCGGGAAAAAGCACGGCGTCGCTCCGGCTCACTTGGTCAGTGCCATCGCTGAAGCCTGTGGGATCTCCGGCCGGGATATCGGAAAGATCCGCATCACCGAACACAACTCGATGGTGGAAGTGCCTTCCGAGTTCCTGGATGACATCCTGTCGGTGGTCAACGAGATCACCATCAAAGGCTACAAAGTCAAAGCCTTCGTCCTGGATCGTCCCTACACGGAAGCCAAACGTCCGGCTTATCACGAAAGCCACAACGCCTTCCCCAACAAGCATCGCTATAAAGGGAAATACAAATAAAAAGTCACGCCAAGGTGAAGTTGTAAAGCTAAAGTAGACATTAAGAAAAGATTATGTGAACCCCAGTTCAGACTTAAATTGAACTGGGGTTTTGTAATTTAAGGCGTTCGCTGGTCTTTCAAAATTGAAGTGGTGAATATAGTCCTCGAGTGTTTTATAGATATTCACGGTGTTTTTCAGATTGAAATCCAAATACAGCTCTGCTTTTACCCAACCATTAACCGCCTCAATGATCGGGTTATCGGTCGGTGTTCCGCTTCGGCTCATCGAACGGATTATGTTATAATTTTGATGTGCTTGGGCGAAAGCTCGGCTGGAGTAGACTGTCCCTTGGTCCGTGTGAAGAACTGTGGACTTCTCTGCTCCTTTTATTTTGGTTTTAACTGCTCAAGACACTGGAAGTAAGGCCTCGGATCTCCGTGGTTTGGGGTCAGCGCGGAGGCGATGATCTCATTGTTGAAGGTATCCAAGATGTAGGTCCACTCGTATCTTCTTCCTTTGTTTCGAAGTTCAGTCATGTCAGATACAACGATTTCTAAGGGCCCTTTCGCGTTCCACCACCCCTGGATTTGATTCGGATAGAGAAGGCTTTCTTCTCCGGTTTTGCGAATCTGATAGTGCTTCGCTTCCGATTTGATTCCCGCTGCTTTCGCACACACATGGACCAGATGATCTGAAAAGACCCAACCGGTGTCCTTTCTGATGACGGCTGCTAAGCGGTGATACCCATAACTCTTGTGTTTCTGATGCTCTGTTTTAAGAAGCGTAGTCAACCCTTGACGATCCATCTCATATTGATTAGGCGTTCCGACTCGATGAACCCACTTATAGTACCCCGATCGATTCAAGTTAAGATAACTCAATAATTCACTGACTCCGAATTCCGGTCCTAACTCACTTATTACTTGATAATCTTGCCGTCTAAAGTAACGTACACCTTCTTTGAACCCACTCCTTTCACTGTGTAACCTTTTTTTGCGCGGGCTAACTCCACCTTGAGTTTCAGGTTCTCAAGCTTTAGTCGATCCAGTTCACTGAGGTTTTTACTCGTATGAAGGGTTGAATAAGGATTCCCTTTCTTCTTGGGTTTTAATCCTTCGACACCCTCTTTGTGATACTGGCCGACCCATCGTGAGATGTTCTTTTCCGATATCCCAAGCACTCTTCCTAATTCGACTAATGACTCATGGTCGTCTAGATAACGTTTCACGATACTCAACTTCTCTTCTACACTATATTTCTTGTTCGTTCCGCCTTTTGGTCTGCCCATAACGGACCTCCTTTGTCTCTAGAATATGAAAAAAGTAGACATTAATCAAAGTTTACCTTTTTTAAATGTCTACTTTCAGTTTACTACTTCACCAAGGCGTGACTTTTATTAGGCTTTAAGAACGGGTTGAACCCCGAAGGCAAATCCGGTATGTGCAGCGATCCCGGCCGGTAAGGCAATGACTTCATACTCGAAGCCCGGGAGCTTATCGTTGAGGTAAGCTTTGAAGGCATCGACACGGGCCATGGATTCGCATTGCGGCATGTAGACTTTGTGGGTCGCCGGAGTGATGTTGCGTTTTCCGAAGTCTTCGACAATGGCCTGGAAGAGTTTGACATCCGTACGAGCCGTATCGAACTTTTCGATCGGCGGCACATTGTATTCGATCTTCAGGCACAGTTTGATCTTGAGGAGTTGACCCAAGACGGCTGTCGCGCCTTTGACGCGTCCACCGTGAATGAGCTGATCCAAGGAATCCGGTAGGATGTAGGTCATGGAGTCTTTGATGACGCGTTCGATGAAGGCAACAATTTCATCAACCGATTTCCCGGCATCGGCCATTTTCTTGGCTTCTTTGGCGGTATGACGCAAGGGTGACGCCGCAGAGAGCGTATCGATCAGGGTGAAGTTGTCGATTTCGTTGGAAGCCGCCGCTAAACGGAAGGCTTGGAAGGTTCCCGAAAGCACGGAGGAGATGGAGATCGCAATAATGTGATCGTACTTCTCGGCTTTCAGTTTTTGGAAGAGTTCATCTAGGGCACCCACGTTGGGTTGCGAGGTTTTAATGTCTTTACGGGCTTTAAGGGCGTCAACGATGTCGGTCGGTTGGACATTGATGAAATCCATGTAGTCTTTACCGTCAATGTAGACGGCCAGCGGGGCAACGAAGATCCCCAAGGCTTTGGCTTCTTGTGGGGTAATGGCGGTACTGGAATCGGTTACGATAGCAATTTTCGGCATTCAGTTCTCCTATTTAGTGATTGGTCATATTATCAGTGTAAGCGTAATCAATGTCAAACGATATTATTTTTCACAATCCACGTTGCCCAGAGCTTTCGCTCGGGCTTCGGATTGACGCACCGCATGCGCCATCAAATCCTCCACATGCTGATCTCTCAGATAGCGGATCCCTTCGATAGTCGAGCCATTGGGCGAACAGACCCGGTTAATAAGTTCAAGCGGCGTGATGTGGGTTTCTTCAAGGTACGCAATCGTTCCCTTAACCGTTTCATACAGCATCTCCAGCGTTTCTGCTTCACTGAACTGCGACGCGGAACCGAGCTTGACGCTATCCAAAAAGAACGCCAAATACGCCGGTAGACTTCCCGTCAGTACACTGCCGATATCCATCTTATCCTCATCGATCAACATCACGGTTCCCAGCTTTTCAAACATCACGGCGCAGGTATTGAACCAATCGGAATCTAAGGTGTGAGCTTTCGAGATGAGCGTGACCCCTTTGAGCACCTGAACCGCCAGATTCGGCATGACCCGTAACACTTGTGTACTCGGATCCGTCAATGCGATGAGCTGATCCGTACGGATCCCTGCCGCAATCGAAATGAGCACTTTATGACGCAGAGCCATACGCAAATCCAAGATCACTTCCGGTAAGATCTGCGGTTTCACGCAACACAGCACCACATCGACCGCTTGAACCAGGTCTTCCGCACTGGGTTGAATCACCATGTCGGGATGATCTACCAAAGCCGACTTGGCGGAATGCGGGGTGTAAAGGTGTATGGCGCTTTCATCGATAAAGCCACGTTCGAGTAATCCATCGATCAACGACTTCCCCATCTTTCCGTATCCCAATACCCCTAACTTGAACGGTTTCATAAAGCACCTCGCTCTCTGGTTCTATTTTAAGGTTTTATCCTTTAAACTTCATCTGTTTTTGTCTACAATATAAGTATGAAGAATCCTGAAACCCTCTTGCGTGACAGCACCACCTATGCGGTGCTGGGCGTCAACACCGATCACGAGTCCTACGCCAACAAGATCCTGCGCAAACTGCATCACGTCAACAAGACCGCTTATGGGGTCAATCCCAAGTACGACACCCTCTTCAATCAACCGGTGTTCCCGGCCTTGGAGAAGTTACCGGAAATACCGGAAGTGGTGGTCTTTGTGGTGAATCCGTCGATTGGGATCCACTACTTGGATCGTATGGCCGAACTGGGGATCAAGTATGCTTGGCTGCAACCCGGAACAATCAGCATCGAGCTCTTGGAGCGAGCCAAAGCCTTGGGCATCGAAACCATAGAAGCCTGTGTCTTGGTGGTCTCGGCTTACCTTTAACCGCTTAAGGCGGTTTTTTTGTGAAGTACTCTTCACAAAGTCTTCACCAAACTTCGGTATAATGTCCCTATGAACGAACTCAAAGAACTGGCGCTCGTGTTTTTGAAACTCGGCACCCTCGCCTTCGGCGGTCCGGCAGCCCACATCGCGATGATGGAGAAAGAATTTGTCGAGAAACGGCAATGGCTGTCTCAAGACGATTTTTTAACCATGATGGGCTTTACCAACCTCATCCCTGGTCCTAACTCCACTGAGATGGCTTTACACATCGGTTATCTTCGAGCCAAAGGCAAAGGAATGCTGGTCGCAGGTTTCTGCTTTATCCTGCCGGCCATGCTGATGGTGATGGGGTTATCGTGGATCTTAGTGACCTACGGCGGTATTCCGGCCGTCTCCAGTGCCCTAAACGGTGTAGGTCCGGTCATGTTGGGCTTGATCCTCAGCGTGATCGTCAAGTTTGCTAAGCCCCTCCTCAAGACCCCGTTTGATTGGGCACTCACGATCGGGATGTTTGGATTGGCTTTGGTAGTCAATGAACTGGCGGTGCTTTTATTGGCCGGTGTACTGGCTTTCTTAGGGAAAAAAGCCAAGCTCTATGTCATCGAGCCCATTAGCCTGTTGACCTTATTCTTAATCTTCCTAAAGATCGGTTCGATCCTTTATGGCAGCGGCTATGTCCTCTTGGCCTTCATCAAAACCGAATTCATGGATGTGCGTCAAGTGTTGACGTTAACGGAGATCTTGGATGCGCTGACCATCGGACAACTCACGCCGGGACCGGTGTTTACCACCGCTACCGCCATCGGTTACTTGATTCACGGGGTACCGGGAGGGATCGTCGCGACGATCGGGATCTTCTTACCGGCCTTCCTCTTGGTGTATTTCCTGCATCCCGTCTTTAAGAAACTGAGTCAGATGGCTTCGGTTAAGCACTTCCTGGATGGTTTAAAACTGGCTTCTTTGGCCCTGATGGTCAAAGTGGCTCTGGATGTGGGGATTTCCTTATCCACCTCCTGGTTCTTTGTGTTGACCCCCATTACCTTCCTGATCCTGTGGAAAACAAAAACCAACCCCACCTGGTTGATCTTAGGCGGGATTGGTGTTGGAGTACTTTCTGTTTTCTTATAAAATGGCTTGACGGATAAAGCCGTCAGCCTTGGCTAAACGCGCTTTCGCTTCGTCCAGCGAACACATCGCCAAGATCATCACAATCGCCAGTTTCGGCTTCTGTTGGCTTGCTTCTAAGGCTTCAGAAGCCGTTTTTGCGTCACAGCCGGTGGCTTCCATCACGATGCGACGGGCTCGGTCATAGAGCTTCTGATTGACTGGAACCACATCGACCATCAGATTGGAGTAGACTTTGCCTAAGCGAATCATGGTTCCTGTCGACAACATATTCAGCACCATTTTCTGAGCCGTACCGGATTTTAATCGCGTTGAGCCAGTCAAGACTTCCTGACCGACATTGACATCGATCGATACATCCGCTACAGTTCCTAATTTGGATCCCGGATTGGCACTGATCCCGATGGCTTTACCACCCAGCGACTTTCCGTAACGCAGGCCCGAAAGGACATACGGGGTACGACCCGAAGCCGCGATCCCGACAAAACAATCCTTCCCGGAAGCGTTGAGGGCCCGGAGGTCCTTGATGGCTTGCTCTTCGTTATCTTCCACAGCTTCCACGGCATTGCGCAAGGCATAATCGCCTCCGGCCACAATGCCTTGGACTTCATCCTTGGTCCCAAAGGTCGGCATGCACTCGGAAGCATCCAAGACGCCTAATCGACCACTGGTTCCGGCTCCGAAATACAAGATCCGTCCGCCGTTTTTGATGACGCTTGTCGCAATCTCAATCGCTTTGGCGATGTTGGGGAGCTGATCATTGACCCCTTCGATGACTTTCTGATCTTCGTCGTTCATCAAGGTAACGATTTCCAAGGATGACAATTGATCCAAATTCAAAGATCGGGGATTACGGGATTCCGTGTTGAGTGAGCCCAGCTTTTCGTTCATGCGTTCCTCCTAAAGCCCGATTCGGGCATACAGTGCATCCACCGTGGATAAGTAATACGACATCGTAAAGCACGCTTCCAGTTCAACCTCACTTAAGGTTGAAGTCACGTGTTCGTTGTTTTTGAGTAAAGTCTTGAAGTCGGTGTGGGTCGTCCACGCCGTCATGGCGATGGGTTGTACGGTATCGTAAGCGGCTTCGCGGGAGTATCCTTTTTCGATCAGTGCGTTCATCACGCGTTGAGCGAAGATGACGCCGTTGGTCGCCTGAATGTTTTCCAACATCCGCCCTTCATCGACCTTCAGATTCTTCAGTAAGCCCGTCATGCGCGCCAAGAGGTAATCCAAGAGGATCGTCGCATCGGGAAAGATGACGCGTTCCACGGAGGAATGCGAGATGTCGCGTTCGTGCCACAGGGGTATGTTTTCATAGGCACTGATCATGTAACCGCGCATCAACCGGGATAAACCGGAGATGTTCTCAAAAGAAATCGGATTACGCTTATGCGGCATCGCCGAAGAGCCTTTTTGGCCGCTCGAGAAGCCCTCTTCGGTTTCCCGTACTTCAGTGCGCTGCAGGTGGCGAAACTCGACAGCGATTTTCTC
The DNA here is from genome assembly GCA_903847945.1 of uncultured bacterium. Lineage (GTDB taxonomy): Bacteria > Bacillota_I > Bacilli_A > Erysipelotrichales > Erysipelotrichaceae > UBA2212. The sequence goes on from CAINEY010000029.1 coordinate 21,493, forward strand.
CAGGGAGGAGGCAATCAGTGCCAAGACTGAGAAGTAATACGCATGACGATCGCGTTGAAGGACTTGCGTGGAAATCTTGGCGACGTGCAGTCCCAAGCGTTCACACACCGCATCCTGAAGATCAACACCGGTCGTCAGACAGTTCCCGACCGCACCGGAGATCTTTCCCGTTTCAACGTCAGCTGCAGCAGCCTCAAAGCGTTCCAGGTGTCGGCGGAACTCCTCCAGCCACAACGCATATTTCAACCCAAAGGTCGTCACTTCGGCGTGGATCCCATGGGTCCTTCCTATGGTTAACGTGTTTTTATACTGTATAGCTTTAGCTTTGAGCACATCCATCAGTGCCGATAGATCCTCACGCAGGATCACGTTGGCTTGTTTAAACAGAAGTCCGTTGGCGGTATCGACCACATCCGTACTGGTGAGTCCGTAATGGATCCAGCGTTTCTCAGGACCCAAGGTCTCCGAAACCGCCCGGGTAAAGGCCACCACGTCATGGCGTGTTTCCGCCTCGATGGCGGAAATACGATCGATCGAGAAGGACGCTTCTCGTAAGGCAAGCATCTCCTCAGGGGTGATCAAGCCTTGTTGGGCATAGACCTCACAGACAGCCAATTCCACGTCCAACCAGGCTTGAAAACGAGCTTGATCGGTCCATATGGCGTTCATTGGGGATCGGACATAGCGTTGGTTCATGTGAGCCTCCCGTGCTATACTGGGTCCATGGCGACCCGTATTCATTCTAACACACAGCACACCCTCATCATCAAGCACTCCACGTTTATCGCCCACCTGATGCGGGCGATGGACTTCGGGGAAGCACGATTCCTCATCACCTCGCTCAAAGCCCAGCATCCCATGGCGACCCATGTGACGTACGCGTATCGCAGTGCCAACGAGGAACGTTCTTCGGATGCGGGAGAACCGGCGGGATCGGCGGGTAAGGTTCAACTCAAGATCCTGCGGGAGAAGGATCTGACGGAAGTGCTCTCCGTGGTGATCCGGTATTACGGGGGTACACCTTTGGGACTACCCGGTCTGACACGGGCGTATGGGGACGCTTTATTAGGCGCCTTGGAGAAGGCAACATTGACTCACTTGGTGGACGTGTTGGCGATGAATGTCCGTTTCCCCATCGCGAAACTGGATGCACTCAAACATCGGTTTGGGACCCAACTGGCCACTTTGACCTTTGAAGATGACGGGATCTCCGTGATAGGGATGTTTCACTTCCCGGAAGGTTCCCGCTTGGAGGAACTTCAAACCCTCTGTGCCGGACAAGCCCATATCATCAGTGAATCACGGATTATTGTCGAACAATAAAAAAACACCTTACGGTGTTTTTAGTTGAGTCTCCACATTTCGCTATACGCGAGGAAGGTGACGGCATCGGCATTGAGCTTGGCTTGGTGACGTTGTTTCTTCACATCGCCTTCGCACTCTTTCTCCAAGAGTTGCCGATTCATCATCGTCTGCACATACAAGACTTTCTTCATGAGGAACCACGAGGTCACGGCATTATAGATCACCGGGGCTTTGTGCTTGTGATCGACGATTTCCGCTTTGACCGCTTCCTGAAGGGCAGCGGCTTCCGCCGTGATCTTGGCTTTGAGGTCATCCAAGGAACTGAAGTACTTCGCATCGATTTGACGCTGAGCGGCTCCGCAACGCAGTTTACGGTTGAAGAGTTCGGTCAGCACCGGCAAGGTATCTTCCGTCAGGATAGCCACGACGATGTTGTTTTTGAGTTGATCGAGGAGAGCACCGGCTTCGGTAATGGCGTAGTAAAGACCCTTGAGCAAGGTGTAAGATTGACCTTCCTCATCCAGGATAAATCCCAGGGCTTCGTTTTGCGCATCGTTTCCATACACCAGCATCGGTAAGACAAACGGATGACTGGGAAGCTTGGTGATGTCTTTGTAACGGATGATCTGATTGGTGACCGCATCGGCTTGGATGTTGAAGCGGTAATTGACGATGACGCGGAAGTCCGGATTCAATTCGTGGATCTTCTTCAGGGTGTCTTTGGGGGCCCCTTCTTCCAACGTTTCCAGGTAGTCTTCCAGGTATCCGTTGAATTGGCACAGATTATTCCCTTTGCGCTCATCCTCAATCGCGGTCAAAAATGTCAGTTCTGGCATGGTGGTGTTCCTCGCCTTAATTTTACTCCCATTTTAGGACCTAATTCAACCATTATTACGGCACTCATCATCAGAAAACCCCCAAATAGCGTTGAAATCGTCACGGGTTCCCCCAAAATCAGGATCGCTCCCATCGCTCCGAAGAGGGCCTCCATCGTGAGGAGGATTCCAGCCACCGTGGAGTTGACATGTTTTTGACCGTAGGTCTGTAGAAAGAAGGCCAGCCCACTGCTGATGATCCCCGCATACCCCACATAGATCCAACCGTCGGAGGGCAGTGTTCCCCCGGTCAGCAGTGCCATCAAAAACCCAAGTACCCCTAACGTCAGGACCTGAATGAACGTGGCTGAGAGGGAGTCATCGAAAGGAGCCAGCTTCTCCACCGCCATAATGTGATAGGCGAATACCACGGCACATGCCAAGAGTAACGCATCCCCCGCATGGAAACTTAAGGATTCACGCACAGTCAACACAGCCGTACCCGCCACCGCCAAGACGACCCCAAAGATCGTCCACCGGTTGAGATGCCGCTGTCGCCACATCAGGACCGGAATGAACACCACATACATGACCGTGATGAAGGAGGCATTGGAGACACTGGAATACATCTGTCCGTAGGTTTGAAAGACAAAGCCCAGAAACAAGATGATCCCGGCGATAATGGACTGTTTGATCAAAGCCGGTTTGAGCCAGAAGCGTCGTTTAATGGCAAATCCCACTAACGCCAGCGACGCCAACAAACCGCGAACCCCCAGCAACATAAACGGCGTCCAACCGCGGTTGATGGCTTCCTGAACCGCGACAAAAGCGATCCCCCAAAGCAGGGCTGACATTAAGAGTGCACTTTTACCGTAGTGAGGTTTCGACATAACTGTTCCATTATACCTAAGCCCTGCTTGCCTTTCAATCGGATTCAATAAACGACCCGCTTAGTGCGGGTCGTGGATGGGAACAAACATCGAGAACTTCAAACTGTACAAATAGGCTTTAACCGATTTATCGGGATGCATCTGACGCAAGACCTTAACGTAAGCCAGGAGTTGGTCCTGGTAGAGTTCCACCAGCACCTGCGGATCCTCCACCCGATCGGTCTTGTAGTCGATGAGGGTGATGTCGTTATCCCCGATGATCACCAAGTCCATGTAGCCATGCCACACTTCCTGATCGATCAGTGCGTAGAACGGAAACTCATGGATCCACTGGGCATCACGAACCCGAGTAATCACCGGATCAGCATAGAACGCCAAGACCGCTTGGATGTCGGTTTCCTCAATATCCGGCAATAAACCCTGAATCATTTCCCGGGTAACGCCAGTGGCCGGTAAGCGTTCAAAGAGCTCATGCATCATCGTTCCGTGATTGGTTCCCACGGACGGATCAAAGTTGAGTTTGAAGTGCGCAAAGGATTTATGGGTCGCTGAAGGTGCCTTGAAGATAATGGACGGTTGTGGTTTGGGGATAACGGTCAACGGTTCCGGAACACTGAGCGGGATCTCTGCTTTACGTAACGGTTCATTCTGGACCATATCCTTGCGTACAAAGGTGGGATGACCTCCATCGAGGGCCGCCAACATCCAGTTCGTGGGTCCCAGCGCGTTGAGGATCGAAGTGTAATGAAGATTGGCTACCCCATGTCCGGGTTTGAGATCCACAATGATCAGCCGTTTCTCGGCGCGGGTCAGCGCGACATACAATAAGCGAACCTGTTCCTGAACATCGTCGCGAACGGTCTTCATCTCCATCGCCAATCGAATGGGATTTTTGCGGGTAAAGCGGTAGGGATAGGATAATGATTTCAAACTGAAGCCCAAACGGGAATCGATCAATAAGGCTTCCTGATTGTCTTTGACATTGGTCTTGCCTTGCGACCAGAAGAAGACGACCTTAAACTCCAAGCCTTTGGATTGGTGAATGGTCATCACTCTGACCACATCATCCTCTTCGGTAAACGGTATGGCTTCACTGCTTTCCTCATCGTCGATGGTCTTGACCAACCACACGAATTCGATCCGGGAGGTGTTTTGTTTGGCGTAGTGTTGCGCCTTCTCCATCAGATAATCCAGATTGGCCCGTTGCTGCAATGTGCAGCTTTGATCGTAGTAACCGTTGAAACGGTAGATCGCTCTTAACGTATCCACCAGATGATCATCACACAACTCGTCAGTAAACGCAGCGAGTTGATCATAAAGGTTCGGACGATAGGACTTCAGCGTTTCCCAGAAAGAACCGTACTTCGGTGTAGCCAATTTTAACTGAGCCAAGTCATCATGACTCATCCGGATGAAATCCGACAAGAGTAAACCGGTCAGGTTGATGTTGTCGTACGGGTTGACCAGGAAGTTCATCATCATTAAGACATCCTGGACTGCATCGGAGTTGTAGAAACCGCTCTTGACGCTGATGTGATGAGGAATGTTGGCGTCTTCGAAAACCGCCTTGAGTTGAGCTTTGATCGCATTGCTGCGTACCAACACCACGTAGTCCTTGAAGTGCTTGAATTCCGTTGTTTCCCGCATCTGAAGAATCGTATTGGCGATGTGGATGGCTTTGGGATGAGCTTCGACTTCGGCTTCCGCATAAGGATCCCAGGGTTTCTTCACCGGGGCCAACACATCCTCCCCTTGTAACTCTTCATCCGTTGCACTGAGGTCATCGTCTGCCGTCTCTTCCGTTGATACCGTGGGCTTATCTTTCTCCACGAAGTGGAACTCCACCACCGCATCCGTCGGTTGAGGGGATTGACCGGCTTGGACGTGATCGTGTGACGTATACGCACTATCGAGTTCGTCAAAGTTCATGAGCCGATCGAAAAGGACGTTATTAAAGGTGACTAAGGTCGGGGTCGAACGGTAGTTGTGGGTCAGATACAAGACTTCATGCGTTGCATCTTCAACCCCTTTCATCCCCTGCATCAACTCCGGTTGAGCATTACGGAAACGATAGATGGATTGTTTGACGTCACCGACACGGAACACGTTAGTGCCATTCGACAACAGTTCCACAATGGCGTTTTGGATAAAGTTGGTGTCTTGGAACTCATCGACCAGGATCTCCTGGAAGTGTGCTCTCAGATCCTCAACGACCTTGAACTGTTGATCGCGCAAGATCGCTAACGCAAACTGTTCCATGTCATCGAAGTCGATGACTTTCGCGTCGGTCTTCAAGCGATCATAATGCGACGCAAAACGCTGGGTCAATTCCACCAAACCCTTCGCGATCGGTTGGATCGCCTGGTAATCCGTAGCCCAGACTGACTCATCGAAGAGTTCCTCACGCAATGACCGAGTGCTGTTTCTAAAGCCTAAGAAGGCTTTGCCCAGATTGGGTTCGACGGTGTATTTCGGAGGACTTGCGAAATCAACCTCAGAGAACTTGAGATAAGCCGTTCTAAAGGCATTGTAGTCGAGGGTTTCCACCATCGGTCTCAAAGTATCCAGTTGTTCTCTAAATAGGGTTACTTTCTCCACAAAGGCACTCAGTTTCTGTTGATCGGCTTCTTTTTGGATGAGATCTTTGTACAGTGGATCCGACGTAGTGATCATGATGACCCGATCCAACAGGTTCAGTAAGTTCTCGATTTTCCACAAATAATGCAGGCGTAAGTACTTCCGCAGTTCAGGATCCAAAGTTGCAATGGACTTGGCATCATACGCCCGAATCGAACGATCCAGCCATGCTTGCGGATCCACCACGGTTTTGAGTTTTCCTGCCAGTTTATAAACATTGTCCCTTAGTGTTTCGACATCATCCGGACGCGAACTGAAGAAGAACACCAATTGTTCACTTAGGGTCATGTCGGTGGAAGCCAGATCACTCAGCGCCTTCGAAAACGCGACTTCCATGAGTTGTGCTTTTTGAGTTTCGTCAATGACATTCTCAGCCCGTTGCGGATCAAACGAGAGCACATAGGCGTACTTCTTTAAAAGATCCAGACAAAAACCGTGGATGGTCGTAATGGCTGCTGAAGGCAGGATGGCGACTTGTTCTTTCAGGAAGTCATCACCGGTTTCGTCGATGCGCTGAAGCAGCTTCTTCTCCAAGCGCTTGCGCATTTCTTTGGCCGCCAGTTCGGTAAAGGTGACCGCCATAATGCGATCGACCGAAACCCGGTCCTTCTCCATGCGTTTAATCAACCGATTGATGAGAACGGTGGTTTTACCGGCACCGGCCGAGGCACTCACCAACACATTCTTGCCCAGCGTATTGATGGCTTTTTCTTGATTGAGGTTGGGAGCGAAGTTAGTCATGGGCTTTCCTCAGAGTCGATGTTTTCGTTGTGATGCTTTTCATCTTCAACGGTTCTTTCTTGAACTGACAGAAGAAGCGATAATCGCAGTACTGACACGATCCGGCCAGGTTACGTTTGGGAAGCACTCCTTTTCCGAGATCATCGATCATCCCGGTGTAGAGTTTCTTGAGATGGGTTTCGATTTGATCCGCATCAAATTGGCCCCCATAAACCTTATGGATCCCATCCTTGAGGGAGAGACCCTTAGTGTGGGTCGTATCCGCATCCAAAGCTTCCGGGGACTCCAAGACCCAACCGTTGAGTTGACGGCCTTCTTTCCACACAACCTCCGGTGATTTATCGGGAGTATTGGCGATGCAGGTGACATTGCCTTGACCCAGACTAAAGTAAAAGGCCCCATAGGGTGAGTTGAGATTCAAGATGCGTCGACCCATCCACAGATAGGTAACCAACTGAAGTTGAACCCCGCAATCCACGGCTTTCTCTTCCAGTTTCTTCGTGGAGCTCTTGTAGTCGAGGACCACAAACCCACCGGGTATCGTATCGATCCGATCGATGGTTCCACGCAAATGGAGCTTGATCGGTCGATCTAAATCGATGATCGACTCAAACTTATGCTCAGTCAGGGCTGGACTAAACACCGTGTTGGCTTCGCGTTCCGCCAAAAACTCCAAGCTCAGCTTTAAAAGCGTTTCGGTTCGCTCACGCAAGAGGTCGATGCGGGCAGCGTCCCGGGGGTAGAGTTGCTTTAACGCATTGATGTAGGGGATAACCAAGGCAGGTTCACGCCCTTGAAGTGAGCGGGCATACGCCTTCCCATGGGTCTTGATGCCTTCCTCCAGGATCTTATGCATGAGATTCCCGATCTCACGGTTGGAGATTTCGTAGTGATCGACACTCCCCAGGCCGATGCCAGTGAACAGGAAGTATTGGTAAGGGCACTTGAAGTAACGTTCAAAGGAACTGACGCTGCCGCTCAACTGTCCCTCCGAGAAGAAGAGTTGATGGGCGAGGTGAGGGTCGATTTGAGGGTTCGAATCGTTCGCGCTCGCAAAGATCTCTGAGAGTTGCCATGCTTGAGGTTTGGTTCCTTCCCGTTCAAATTGAGCTTCCAAGGCAGCCGGCCATTTCTGTGCCTTTCCGTCATACGATCCCAAAGCCATCGAGTACACAACCGTATCGGCACTGTGACACAAGGCATCCAACTGGTTGAGATGCAGCTCATAGTCCCGACGGGCATCATAACCCTTGATCCGGCGCAGATAGTCATCATCGAAAAGACCGGATTGGGTGGGGACTTGCGGGTAGCCGTCTTGGGTACATCCCAACAGGTAGATCCGGGTGGCACCGTGAACCATACTGTGACGTAAATCGGTCAAGACAACACCGGAACTGGCTTTGGACGATAAGGTCAGTTTATCCAGCCGATACAAGAGAACCGGGTAAGGATCGTCCATGGCACTTAAGAACGCATGCCCTTCCTCCAAGAGTCCTTTGACGGCGTTGATGCTTTGGATATCGGTTTCAGAAAAGGTTTTGAAGCATTTCACATACAACTCAAACAAGCCTTCGATGAGCTCACCATACGGCTTCTTGCTGAGGTCGACGGCTTTGGTCAATAGTTCTCGGATCGATAACAATGCGAACTCGGCTCGCGTTTCAAGTTGCGTCAAGGAGCGTTGATCCGCAATCGCCGCTAAAGTTGGATTCTCAAAAGCCTGTTTGACATGCGTTAATGGCGTCAATAAGGATTGAAGCTCAGGCTTAAAGTGATTGAGGTAATGCACCAGACTTAGGCGATGAGCCACAGCCAGTCGATCGTTTTGAATCAAGGATAAAAGATGGTCTTGCGTGGGTTTAACACACACGTTCAAGAGATCCCCAAACAAACGGATCGCTGCGGTTCCTTGATGATCGCTGGTCCGAGTGTAAGGCACCGCATGATCGATAAGGAATCGTTCCACGACGTCCTGTTGGTTGGGATCCAAACAGACGATGACTTGGTCTTCATACGGTAAGCTGTCTTTCACCATGTCTTGTACACAGGCCTGCGCTTCCGCTCGCGGATTCTTGGCGAAGTGGACACGAACTTTGGGTGACTTCTTAGGCAGTTCCACCAGTGTTAGTCCTTTAGCGGATAACTGGCGGATCCGACGTTGGATCGGTGCCGAATAGAAGTTTTGATAGATGGCGATCGTGGAAAGATCCAAGGCTTCAAAGGCCGCCCATTGACGAACCCGACGATCAAAGCGCGGAACCAAAACGGATAGGATCGATTTCAGGGCGATGTCTTTGGGGGAATGATCCGGAAGGTCATCCAAAGTCCATCCTTCATCAGCCATACGTTGGATGAAGGTCATCAGGTGATCAGTGGTGATGGGGTATCGGCACGTCGTTTCCAGGATCTTGGCCAGATGCGCGTTCTGTTGGATCGTCAAAGCGGCTTCAAACCAGTCCTTGTTGCGTTCATCACGCTCTAGGGTGTTGAGGAAAACATTGAGGGAAACATAGCTTACGTTTCCGATGGATGGGGTTTGACGAAGTTCGCGCAATAAAACGGCTTGGCGCGTTTGTTTCTCGAGGATGACGGTGGTGATGGATGGGTTCATGGATTCCCCCTGCATTACTTCTATTGTACACAGGAAACGCAAGGATGGGCGAAGGTGTCCAAGATTACGGTTAAACAAATGAGCGCTGATGCGCTCATTTCGATTTGATTTTAAAGATCAAGACAATGGAAGCTAAGACGAAGGTCACCGCATTGGCCGCAATCACCGGAACATCCTGAATCAGGATCCCGTGGATCAACCACAGAAAGACCCCGGTCACAAACATCGCATACATCCCCAACGAGATGCCTTCGGTGTTTTTGGTTTTGAGGACTTGGATGACTTGCGGAATGAACGATGCCGTGGTCAGGATAGCCGCGATGGGGCCGATGTAGGCATCCATTACTTGTCGTTGAACATGTTGTAGATGTCGCTCACCGGATCGTGATTCTGGATGGCTTGGATCGTTTTGGACAACATGTAGGCGATGGAGATTTGTTTGATCTTGGGTTCGGCTTTCTTTTCGGGAGAGAGCGGAATGGAGTTGGTGATGACCAGTTCTTTGATGCGCGATTCGTGGACACGCTGAAGAGCATTGCCGGAGAGGATCCCGTGCGAACAGGCACAGTAGACTTCCTTGGCCCCGTTGCGATACAGCATATCAACGCCACCCAAGAGGGATCCGCCGGTATCGACGATGTCATCGACGATGATGGCGATCTTGTTGTTGACATCCCCGATCAGGTTGATGGCTTCGGCCACATTGGGTTGAGTCCGGCGTTTGTCGATGATGGCGATGGTGGAGTTGTCGATGTATTCGGAGAGGCGACGGGCTCGGGTGGCTCCGCCATGGTCCGGGGAAACGATAACGATTTCTTCGGTGAACTTCTTGGCCCGGAAGTATTGACCGATCATGGCCACAGCCGTTAAGTCATCGATGGGGACGTTAAAGAAGCCTTGGATCTGCGGGGCATGCAAGTCCAGCGTAACCAAACGATTGGCGCCAGCCGTCTGTAAGAGGTCAGCCACCAGTTTAGCGGTGATGGGTTGACGGGGACGGGCTTTGCGGTCCTGTCGGGCATAACCGAAATACGGCATGACCACGGTGATGTAGTCGGCAGAGGCGCGTTTACAGGCATCCAAGGCGATCAGCACTTCCATCAAGTGTTCAGAGACCGGTGAACAGGTCGACTGCACGAGGAAGACGTGCTTTCCGCGGACGGATTCTTCCGGTTCGACGATGATTTCACCGTCGGCGAAGTGCTTGACGGAAATCTTCCCGCGAGTCACCCCCAGATGGGCGCAGATCTCATCCGCCAACTCAATGGAGGACGTCAACGCAAAGACAATGATGTTGTTCATACCCTGTTCCCCTTTATTTCTTCTCGATGTACTTCTTCCCAAGACCCGGCTTATTTTCCTGACGCTGACGGGCAATCGCCATCGCATCGTCCGGAATGTCTTCGGTGACGGTCGAACCGGCCGCAATGACTCCGTTGGTGCCGACACTGATCGGTGCGATCAGGTTGACGTTGGATCCGATAAAGGCGTGATCGCCGATCTTGGTTTTGAATTTATTATGGCCGTCGTAGTTGACCGTCACGACGCCGCAACCGAAGTTGACATCGTCACCGACTTCCGTATCGCCCAGATACGTCAAGTGGGCACAGCGGTTATCCTGGCCCATGACTGTATTTTTCATTTCGACGAAGTTGCCGATGCGGTTTCCATCGCCGATCTGACATCCGTTGCGCAAATGAGCGAAGGGACCGATGTTGACGTTGTCTCCGATGACGCAATCGGTAATGCGCGAACTGTCGATCGTCACGTTCTGTCCGATGCGGCTATCGCGGATGAAGGAGTTGGAGGTGATGGTGGTGTTGCGGCGAATGTGATTCTTGCCTTCCAAGAAGACATTGGGATACAGAACCACGTCTTCTTCAAACGTTGTTTGTAGGGAAATGTAGGTGGATTGCGGATTTAGGAAGGTCACGCCGTTATCGATCCATTTGGCGTTGATCTTCTTTTGGATCCAGCGTTGCGCATTCAGGAGATCCTGGCGGTCATTGACTCCCATGACTTCCTCGTTGTCTTTGACGGAAATGGCTTGGACGCGTAAATCGTGATTTAAAAAGATTTCCACCAGGTCGGTAATGTAATACTCGCCTTGGGCGTTGTTGTTGGTGATCTGGGCGATGTATTTGATCAGGGCTTCGTTCTTGAAACAATAGATCCCGGTGTTGATCTCTTTGACTTTGAGTTCGTTGGGCGAACAATCTTTAAACTCCACGATCTTCTTGATGCGACCTTTCTTGTCGCGAATGACACGGCCATACTTTGCCGGATCGAAGAAGAAGGCAGTCAAAACGGTCAAATCATGATCTTTGTTGGATTCAAACAGCCATTCGATGGTTTCGCTTTGCACACACGGGCAATCCCCGTACAAGAGCACGGTATCTCCCGTCGGATCGAGTTGATCGATGGCCTGCATGACGGCATGCCCGGTGCCTTTTTGTTCAGCCTGCAACGCATAAAGCACCTGATCTTTCAGGTAATCTTGAATCAGTTGAGCGCCATGGCCAACGACCATGATGTTTTTATCCGTATGTACCTCGTTGAGGTGAGTCAGGACATGACCGATCATCGGTTGTCCCAGGATCTTATGCATGACTTTGGGTAAGCCGGATTTCATGCGGGTGCCTTTTCCGGCAGCTAACACAACAGCATTTCTCATGGAAGGTCCTCTAGTTCTATTTTAACGAAAATGACGACGGTTTCATAGTCCAACCATGACTTTCGCATAGCGGACAAACCGGGCATGCGGTTTAAGGGAAGAGGCAATCGATTCGATTAGTGCTTCATCGCGAGAGAAGCCCATGACCACGGAACCGCTGCCGGTCATCAGTGCTTTATCGCACCCCAGCTTCACCAAGCGTTTCTTCAGGGTATCGATCTCCGGAACCAAGGAGATGGCTTTGGGTTCCAAGGAATTGCCGGCACTGACCAAAAATCGTACGTAATCCCCGGTTCTTAGCGCATCGGCAATCTCAGGAATGTCGGGATGTTCCAGGTTAGGATAATCCAGATCCGCAAAGGCGAGTTTCGTGGAAACCCCGCGGGAAGGCTGAACCAAAACCAATTTCATCTCGTGGCCCAACGTAAAGAACTCCAATTTCTCGCCGATACCGGACACGATGGCCGGACGGTTGAAGAGGCAGAAGGGCACATCCGCACCGATCTTGAGTCCCAACTCGATCTTCTTGGCATCGCTCAGGTTCCAACCGAAGTACGCGTTGAGGTAGTTCAGGATGGCTGCGGCGTCACTGCTGCCGCCGCCTAAGCCGGCTTGGGAGGGAATGTGTTTATGGAGATGGATGTGGAACTGTTCATGAAAACCGAATTCCGCTCGACAGACCTCGATGGCCTTGAGCAGTGTGTTCTTTTCGGGTTTGATGCGATAGGGCGGTGTGCATCGGAAAACCGCATGTTCGGCGACCTCGATCTCAATGAGATCGTGCAAGTCGATAGGGACCATCACCATGCGCAGATCGTGATATCCGTCGTCACGTTTTCCGACCACATCCAGACTAAGATTGACTTTAGCGTACGCTTTGAGTTTCATGGAGGGACCGATAGAGAGTGAGCCATTGGCTCGGCGAGAGGGCTTCTGCCCGGATGTCGTCAGGATGTCCTAATCGACGAAGATGCGGGATCAATTCGATCCCTTTGAGGTTATTGACCAGGGTCTTGCGCCGTTGGGCGAACCCTTGTTTGACCAAGGCAAAGAACGGCTGAGGATCAAAATCCAAGGTATAGCGATCCAAGCGCACCACCGCAGAATCCACTGCCGGTACCGGCATGAATGACCCCGGTTTGACTTTGAGCACGGTCTTGACACTGCACAGGGTCTGAAGGATCACCGATAAAGCCCCGTAGGCTTTCGTGGAGGGTTTCGCCGCGAATCGCTCCGCCACTTCCTTTTGAACCATGATCGTGAGGGTCGTTAAACTGGGCAGATCCTCCAAGACATGAAAGAGGATCGGGGTGGTGATGTAGTAAGGCAGATTCCCCGCCAGTACAGTCGCTCCTGTCGCTTCGATCTCTTCCCGGGTCGTCTCCAGGAAGTCCTTGAGGATGATCGTGACCTGATCGGCGGATACTCGTTGAGACAGCGCAGGGATCACGCCGGAATCGATCTCGTAGGCGTAAACGTGTTTCGCGCTCTTGGCGAGTTGTTCAGTGAGCGCCCCGAGTCCGGGACCGACTTCAATGACGATCTGATCCTGGGCTCCACATAAAAGGGCGATCTGTTCGACCACCCGGTTATCCACCAGAAAATTCTGTCCGTACTTCTTCTTCGCACGGAGCTGGTGATCATTCAAGGTTTGACGGGTTGCGCTACGTGAGCTGATGGGAGAAGCCATAGGACGTCTCCATTATACCCGAAGGCATAAAAAAACGGAAAGCGAACTTTCCGTTGTCTGATGAATGAATGACTTAGAGCGCAGCCAGAACGAAGTTGGCCAAGAAGAGCAAAGCCGAGACCAAGAGGATCGGATGCACTTCTTTGAGCTTGCCTTGAACCAGTTTGATCACCACGTACGCGATGAAGGCAAAGCCGATCCCGTAGGAGATGTTGTAGAAGAAGGCCATGAAGGCAGCGGCGAAGAAGGCCGGAACCGCTTCAGCGAAATTGGACCATTCGATGTCCGCAAACGAGGAAGCCATGAGCACCCCGATGATGACCAGGATGGGGCCGGTAGCCGAAGCCGGCACTAAGCCGACAAACGGCGCAGCCACGATGGAGACCAAGAAGAGCACAGCAACGGTGACCGCAGTCAAGCCCGTACGTCCTCCTTCTTCGATCCCGGCAGCGGATTCAATATACGTGGTGGTGTTGGAAGTTCCCAACAAAGCCCCGATGGAGGTCGCGATGGAGTCGGCGAAGAGGGCCTTGTCCATTCGGCTGGAGAAGCCTTTGCCTTCGTTGAGGGCTTTTTCGTCTTCTGCCGAGAAGATGCCCGAGCGACGGCCGGTTCCGATGAAGGTTCCGATCGTATCAAAGGTATCCGACAGGCTGAACGCAAAGATGGTGGTCAAGACGATCGGTAAACGGGAAGCATCCGCAAACAGACTCGGAAGCCCTTCGGTGACGGCTTTCCCGAAGATTCCGCCCAAAGCGGTGAAGGCAGCGCCAACGGCGTTGGGGTCGATACTGGCGGAGCTCAGTTTGACAACGCCCATCGGGATCCCGATGAGGGTGGTCAAGACGATGGAGATGAGCAGCGCCCCTTTGACTTTCTTCGCCAACAGGACAATGGCCAAGACCAAGCCGATGATGAAGAGGACTTGCGAGGGGGATTTGAACGCTAAGAGTTCGGTGTAACCGGTGCCGAATTCACTGAAGGGAGCGAGCAACAGCATTTTGGCATCATTGAAACCGATAAAGGCAATGAAGAGCCCGATCCCGCCGCCGATGGCGTGTTGCAGGGAGAGGGGAATCGATTTGACGATGTGCTTACGGATGCGGGTCACGGTAATGAAGATGTTGATGAGACCGCAAACGAAGACCATAGCCAACGCTTCATACGGGGTAAACCCTAAACCAAAGACAACCACGAAGGTGAAGAAGGCATTGAGCCCCATCCCCGGAGCCAGCGCGTAAGGCACGTTGGCGAAGAGCCCCATGACCAAGGTCCCGATCGCCGAAGCGAAGACGGTCGCCAAGAACAAGGCCCCTTTATCCAATCCGGTATTCCCTAAGATGCCCGGATTGACGATCAGAATGTACGCCATCGTGAAGAAGGTGGTAAACCCAGCCACGATTTCGGTGCGAACATTCGTCCCGTAATGCTTAAGCTTAAAAAACTTTTCCATTTCTTTCTCCTTTTTCTTTCTGTATTGAATATTAACAACAAAAAAGTCGGGGAGAAACCGACTCAATGGGCCATCGCTCAATAGCCCGCATTGATCGTTTTTCTAACCACAGTAGTCGGGACATTTCCGGTGCCCCGGTAGAGACTGCCGCACCATATTAGCGGCATTATATTGTTGGTTAATATTGAATACTCACTCAGTATAACGAATGGGATTAGTGCCGTCAAATGATTTTTTCAGTCAGAAGTTGTTCAAGCTGAGCCCGGGATAAACCGCGGGTACGCAATTGAACCAAGATCTGCTTCGCATTGACGTCCGGTAAATGAAGCGCTTCGGCCAAACGACAACGCAACGCATGGCTGTTGGGATGACCGCTGAGGTGCAGTTCGTAAAGGTCATTGCGACTGAGATCGCTGAGAGTTGACGCTACCGTCACAACGTGACTCAAGGCTTCCAAAAGCACTTCGGGCGAAGCATGTTCGATGCCGACTTTTCGTTTTGACCGGGCTGATTTCGCGTTGAGGTAGGCGTGTTTGACCCCGGGGACAGCCTCGGTGATCCGTCGGCGGATCGTCTCACCGGGATGATCGGGATCGGTAAAGACGATAACTCCGCGGGTCTTCACGGCTTCGCGCAACAAGTCAACCAGAGCTTCATTCTGGTGGAGTCCTTGGGTGATGACGATGTCGGCTTCCACGACTTGCTTCAATGCTGCAACATCGTGAACGCCTTCAACCACAATCAACTCGGTAATTCGCATAGGTTCATTATAAAGAAAAAAGTAAGCGCGTGCGCTTACTTGGTGCAGGTCATTTGACCCAGGCTGTTGCGTTTCCATTTCAGGAAGCCGACAACGGTGACTTTGGTTCCTTTGGAGTTGTCCGAGTGGACGACCGTGTTGAGGAACGTTTCGGTTCCGATGAAGAAGTCGAGTCGACGTTGGGTAATGGCTCCGCCACGGTCAACGACAATGGCTTTGAACGGAACGCCGTCACGGATTCCGGAACCCGAGAGGTGATGGTCTGAGATCTCCAGGACCGTACAGAGGGGGAAGGCCTTATCGGCAGCCACCATATAGTAGCCGTCGTAGGTGATCCCATCCTTCCAGGTGCCGTCACTTTGACGGACAGCGGTGGCCGAGACTTTCAAGAGCGATGCCATGGTCGCGGTTCCTCCGGCTTCAACCCCACAACCGACGCAATCAAACCCGTAACGGGAGATGGCACTGGCGTAGAAGTAGGATCCGGTGACGACTTTGGATCCGTACTGGAAGACGGCAGGGGTGGATTCGATCAGCACTTCGGTACCCGGCAACTTCACTTTGGACAAGATGGTGCCGTTTTGATCTTTGGTGATGCGATAGGTGGTGGCGAGGCTGGATGGCGTGCCGCTGGACACTTTGCCCAACAGCCAGCTAAATCCGGTGCGTGAAGCCGTATAGGCTTTCTCAATCACCGACGGATTGGCGACGATTTCGGTTTCGACGACATCCTCGATGGTGTAGGGAATCGAACTGTACTGCAGGAACACGTTGCCGTTGTTCTGTTGCAGGATAATTTCAGCGCTTTGGGCCGACGTACAAGCGGTCAACCCCACTAAAGCTCCGATCCCCATCAATCGTTTCAGATGGTTCAAGACATGTTCTCCTTTACGTCGGTGTGATTTTATCACAGAAATTTCACCATAATCAAACCATAATCCCCTGAAATCCTACAATCACATAAATTCACATCGTCAATAATTAAACAATTTGTTATAGTTTTGTTCTAATTTTAACTCAAGGTCCGATAATGGCATATTTTTCAGGGTTGCGATGCGTTCAGCGGTCATTTTCACATACGCCGGCTCATTGCGTTTTCCTCGATGCGGATGCGGGGCTAGGTAGGGGCTATCCGTCTCGATCAACAAGTGATCCAGATCGATTCCCAGTGCCACTTCCACGGGGACATAGGCATTCTTGAAGGTCACCGGACCAGCCAAGGAAATGTAATAACCGATCTTGATGAAGGCTTTGGCCATCTCCAGGGATCCCGAATAGCAATGCATGATGCCGGTTCGTTTGACCGGGTGTTGTTTGAGAAGGTCGTATGTCCGTTGGATGGCATCCCGTGAGTGGATAACGATAGGTTTATCCAGTCGATTGGCGAGATCGATCTGACGCAGAAAGACCTCTTCCTGGATTTGATGATGATCCGGATCTTTATCCCAATAGAAATCGAGTCCGATCTCCCCGATAGCGATCACTTTGGGA
The DNA here is from genome assembly GCA_903847945.1 of uncultured bacterium. Classification (GTDB taxonomy): domain Bacteria; phylum Bacillota_I; class Bacilli_A; order Erysipelotrichales; family Erysipelotrichaceae; genus UBA2212. The sequence goes on from CAINEY010000029.1 coordinate 38,560, forward strand.
TGACGCATCAGGGCTTCCATGGTCGGCCAATCCGACTCCCTCAAGGTCAACACTTCCTCCGGATGAAAGCCGACAACAGCTTGAAAGAGGTTATCGGTCTCAGCCAGCGCCAACGCGCGTTGAGCCCCGACGATCCCGCAACCGATGAGCACAATACGTCCGATGCCGGCGTCTATGGCGCGTTGGATCACGTCGATCCGATCGGCATCATATTCCGGTTCAGCCAAATGCGCGTGCGTATCCGTCCACATCTTACTTGCCCAAACAAAACCGGCTGAACAGTTCGGAGGTCAAATCGACCCGGGCATTCGGATCGGTCAAGGCGACGAGTTGCGCATAGGCTTCTTGAAGATCGATGGTGATGAGATCCACTTCACGGTGATCCGAAATAGCCTGACGAGCATTCTCCATGGCTTTGAGCACTTGACGCACCAAGCCGATGGTTCGGGGACCGGAAAGCACGGGTTGCGAGAAAACAAACTGATCGCTCAGATAACGCGTGTTGATGGCGTCGATCAAGGAGGTGATGTCTTTATGAAGGGCACTGACTTCCAATCGATCCCGCGAGGAAACCAGATCGTTCTTATTGTAGACGACTAGGACTTTGTTGGAGTCCAAGGTCTTCAGTAAGGCTTCTTCCTCGGCACTCATCGGTTGTGATCCATCCACCACAAACAAGATCAGATCGGCTTCGTCGATGATCTTGCGGGTCTTGGCGATGCCGAGTTGTTCGACGCGATCGTCGGAAGAACGCAAGCCAGCCGTATCCATTAAATGTAAGGTCACGTTTTCGAGTCGGATCGTGCCTTCCACCACATCGCGGGTGGTTCCGGGAATGTCGGTGACAATGGCCTTATCTTCGTTCAGTAAGGCATTCAATAAGGACGACTTCCCAACGTTGGGTTGTCCGATGATGGCAGTCTTGACCCCTTGGGCCATGCGTTGACCACTTTGGGCTTCCACCAAGATGCGTTGACAGCGTTCGATGAAGGCATCGACCTGGGGAGCGAGATGATCGAGCGTGACTTGTTCGGCATCGTATTCGGGGTAATCGATGTTGACTTCGATCTGGGCGATGATCGTCAGCAAGGCTTCTTTGAGCGGCTCACTGAGTTGACGCAAAGCCCCCTGCATCCCCAACAAAGCCAAGCGGGCCGACTGTTCGCTGTCGGCGTTGATGAGGTCGTTGACGGCTTCGGCTTGAGCCAAGTCAATGCGGCCGTTCATTACGGCCCGCTGGGTGAATTCTCCGTGTTGGGCCAAGCGGGCTCCTTCGCCCAAGACCAGCGACAAGATGCGCTGCGTGATGTACACCCCGCCATGGCACTGGATCTCCACCACGTCTTCACGGGTGTAGGATCGCGGGGCTCGCATGACCAAAACGATCACGTCATCAACCGGATTCGAAGTGATTGGATCGAAGAGGGTGGCGTGAGTGATCTGTCGATCGGCTTGATCCAGGGATTTCTTGATCAAACGTTCCGTGATGGGGATCGCCTCATCACCAGACAGACGTAAAACAGAAATGGCCTGGGTGGCGAGCGCCGTGCCCAAGGCCACGATGGTTTCAAGTTTCATGATCCTCCAAGACGCCTAAACACTCCAGGATGCGGTTGAGATCGTCATCGTCCGTAAAGGTGATCGTCACGCGTTTGGGAGCGATGCTGACCTTGGTTTGAAGTTTATCCGTGAGGAGTTGTTCGGCATACCGGTAATCCGGGGTCGCTTTGGGGTGAGGTGCAGTTGGTTTGGCTTTCGATAAGCGCTCGACATCGCGCGCCGTGAGCCCTTCGCGCAGGATCTTCTGCGCCAGTTCGGTGATGACGGCCGGATCACTCAGGGTGATCAAGGGTTTGACTTGGCCCATGGTGAGTTGCCCTTCCAGTACCAGCTGTTGGACGCTTTGAGGCAGACTCAACAAGCGCAATGTATTTGTGATGTGGACGCGGGATTTCCCGACCTTGGTGGACAAACGTTCCTGGGTCAGTCCCAAGCGATCGATGAGGGTACGGTACGCAATGGCTTCTTCGATGGCGCTCAGATCTTCACGCTGAATGTTTTCAATCAGCGAGATCTCCATCATTTCCTCATCACTGAACTCCAGGATAATGGCGGGAATGGTGGTGAGATCGGTCTTACGGGCCGCCCGTAAACGGCGTTCCCCCGCAATCAGCTGATAACCGGAAACGGCTTTACGCACGAGAATCGGGGTAAAGACCCCGTGTTCACGGATGGATTGCGCCAGTTCCTCGAGCTTGGTTTCATCGAAACGGCTGCGGGGCTGATAGGGGTTGGGGAAGATGTCACTGAGCGGCAAGGCTTCGGCGACGCCGGCGTGGGTACGCTGAATCTCCTCAAGAACCGTGGAGACGTTCTCCCCGAAGATGGCTTCGAGGCCTTTACCTAAACGGGGTTTGTCATCCGCCATACCGAATCTCCTTCGTGTTGGCTGCCAACACTTCTTTCGCTAAAGCCGCATAGGCTTTGGCGCCTTCTGAACGCACGTCGTACTCGAAAATGCTTTGGCCGCGGGAAGGGGCTTCGGAAAGTTTGACGTTGCGGGGGATGTAGGATTTGTAGACGCGTTCTTTGAAGTACTTGCGCACTTCCTGTTGGACTTCGATGGAGAGCTTGGTGCGAGCATCAAACATGGTCAGTAAGATGCCTTCGATGATGAGCTTGTCGTTGAAGAGGCGCTGAACCAGACGAATGGTCGACAAGAGTTGAGTCAAGCCTTCCAGGGCATAATACTCGCACTGCACCGGGATGATGACGGAATCAGCCGCCGTCAAGGCATTCGTGTTCAATAAGCCCAAAGACGGAGGACAGTCGATAATGATGTAGTCGTAATCGGCTTTGACCACATCGAGTTTGTTTTTAAGGAGTTTCTCGCGACCGATCTTGTAGTCGGCCATTTCAAGATCTGCTCCGGCCAGATCGATTGTAGCGGGAACTAAGGTCAACGGGGGATGTTTGATGGAGATCTGCGCATCTTTGATGGCGTGATCCCCCATCAAAACGTGATACACGCTGTGACGGATGGTTTCACGGGGAGTCCCGACGCCTTGAGTGGTGTTGCCTTGCGGATCAAAATCCACCAGGAGCACGTTCTGGTTGAAGTAAGCGAGTCCGGCAGCCAGGTTGACTGCGGTCGTGGTTTTTCCGACGCCGCCTTTTTGATTGGCGACTGCGATGATCTTGCCCATGTTATTTCTTGAACCGGATCGTGAATTCAACGGCATCCGGTTGATCGGTCTGACGGTACTCCAGATTGACGCCGGTCTTTTCGATCATCTTGATGGAGGCGATGATCGTGTTGATGGCGATCTGAAGGTTGCGGGTAATCCCTTTGGTGGTGGGTTTACGCTTAGGTGTGGTGTTGTGGTGTTCGATCAGGGCTTCGGTCTGACGGACATTGAGGTTCTGTTCGACCACTTTCTTAAAGACGGACAGTTGCTGTTCCGGTTCAACCGCCAATAAGGCCCGCGCATGACGTTCCGTCACCTGACGGGCACTGACCGCATCCTGGATGGCTTGGGGGAGTTGCAGTAAGCGGATCTTGTTGGCAATGGCGGATTGGGACTTACCCATCTTTTGGGCGATCTTCTCTTGCGTTAAGGCTTGACTTTCGATCATGACCAAGTAGGCTTTGGCTTCTTCGATGGCACTTAGGTCTTCACGCTGGATGTTCTCGACGAGCGCCATTTCCGCCAGTTGCGTATCATCGACATTAGAGATAATGCAGGGAATCGTGGGATAACCCAACTTCTGCATCGCCCGAAAACGCCGTTCTCCGGCGATGATTTCATAGGCTTTTCCGTTGGGACGGACCGAGATGGGCTGGATCAATCCGTTTTCACGGATGGAGTCGGCCAGTTCGGTCAAGGCGACGTCATCAAAGGTGATCCGCGGTTGGTAGCGGTTAGATTGAATCTGCTGAACGGGAATTTCTTTGGTGATCGTCATGGTTACTCCTAGAGGGGTTTCTTCTTGATTTGTCCATACGGACGGGGATACTTCAGATCCGTGATCGCTGTCTTCTCAAAGACGAGGTTGACACGTTGACCGGCACTTGGCAGTTCAATGGGTTGGGCACTGATCAACGTGAGATGCAGTTTCTTCGATGCGTTCTCCGCTTCTTCCAGTTCGTCCAGCCCTTTGGCGCCCTTCATAGCGATAAAGCGACCGTTTAGAGCCAAGAGCGGGATACACAGTTCCATCAGGATCGACAAGTTGGCGACGGCTCGTGCCGTCACAACGTCGAAGCGTTCCCGATAGCCCGGAAGCTCTTCGACTCGGGCATTGAGGACGGTGACGTTGGTGAGACCCAAAGACTGAGCCGTGCTCTCCAGAAACGAACAGCGTTTTCCGGTGGGTTCGATCAAGGTCACGTGCACATCGGGACGCACAATAGCCAGAACCAGTCCGGGAAAGCCAGCACCGCTGCCCACATCCGCAACACGTGATCCTTTGGGGATGAACGATTCAATCATCGCACAGTCCAGGAAGTGCTTCTCGCGGATCTCTTCAGGGTTAGTGATGGCGGTCAGGTTCATCGTCTGATTGACCCGGACCAAGGTGTTCAGATACGCTTCAAAAAGCGTTATGGCGTGGTTTAAATCGCGTTGACAGTGCACGCTCAGGGCGGATTTGAAGCGCTCGACATTCATGGTTCAATTATACCAAATCCGTCGGGGTGTGCTGTGGCTTTTGCGAATTGGGTGAATGCGTGGACAGGTAGGTGATCAGGACACTGAGATCGGCCGGATTGACCCCGGAAATACGGGAAGCTTGTCCGACGGTTCGTGGCCGAATGGCACTGAGTTTCTGTCGGGCTTCGATGGCCAAGTGCGGAATCAGCGCGTAATCGAGTTGAGGATCGATTAGGGTATTCTCCAATTGGCGATGACGCTGGGCTTCTTTTAAGGCTTTTTGGATGTAACCGTCGTACTTGATTTCGATTTCGGCCATTCGCAAGACATCGGCTTCATACCCGGAGAGATCCAGATATGGGGCAAGGGCGTCGATGGTCAGTTCGGGACGTTTTAGGGCTGCTAAGGCACTGATGCCTTCCGTCATCTCGCCGTCTTTCTCAAGGAGTGAACGTATCGCGTGCTTCTTTGTAAAGCGGGTATTCTCCAAAAGGTCCATGAGCCGGGCTTTTTGAGCCTGCATAGCTCGGACAAGATCGATGCGCCGTTGAGGCAAAAGTCCGATCGCATAGCCTTTCTCCGACAAACGCGCTTCCGCATTATCGTGACGCAAGAGTAAACGGTGTTCTGCGCGGGAGGTCAATAGGCGGTAAGGCTCGGTGACGCCTTTGGTGACCAGATCATCGATCATGACTCCGATGTAGGCTTCATCACGGCCCAAGATCAAAGGTTCACGGCCTTGAAGTCTCAGAGCCGCATTGATCCCGGCCATCAGGCCTTGACCTGCCGCTTCTTCATACCCGCTGGTGCCGTTGATTTGACCGGCACAGAAGAGGTTTTTAATGGATTTGACTTCCAAAGCCGGGGTGAGTTGTGTGGGATCGATCGCATCGTATTCGATGGCGTAGGCGTATTTCACAATGACGCAATCCTTGAAACCGGGCAGGGAACGGATCATCTGGTCCTGCACGTCATGGGGCATCGACGTGGAGAATCCTTGGATGTAGGTGGTATCCAGTTCGCGGGATTCAGGTTCCAGGAAGATCTGATGGCGGTCTTTATCCGCAAAGCGCACCAGTTTATCTTCGATGGAGGGGCAATACCGCGGGCCTACACCTTCCACCAAGCCTGAATACATCGCCGATTTCTTCAGGTTGAGCTGAATCACCTGGTGAGTCTGAGGTTGGGTATAGATCAGGTAACAGGGTTCTTGGTTTTTCGGGAAATTCTCACGGGGAAAGTCGAGGGAGAAATGCAGGAACTCGGTGTCTCCGGGCTGAATAACGCCTTGAGAGAAGTCGATCGATGAGGTCAGGATGCGCGGTGGGGTCCCCGTTTTGAGTCGGAAGGTTCTAAGCCCCAAATCACGTAAAGAAGCCGATAAGGCGTTGGTGGTGGGATTCCCATCCGGGCCACTGGAAGTCGCACTGGACCCGACCAGCACTTTGGAACTCATGTAGGTACCGGAGGTCAGGATGACCGCATCGGCTAACAAATCGCCTTCATCTTTCAGTTTGACACCACGAGCAATCCCATCTTGTGCGACGATGGCTTCCACCATGGCTGATTTGACGGTGAGGTTGGGGGTGTGATGAACGATCTCGCCCATCATGCGACTGTAGGCGATCTTATCGGACTGAACCCGTAAACATTGAACACCGGGACCTTTATTAGTGTTGAGGAGTTTGAATTGTAACGCAGTATGATCCGCGGTGATGCCCATCTGTCCGCCTAACGCATCGATTTCACGGACAACGATGCCTTTAGCCGGTCCTCCAATCGAAGGATTACACGGCATGACGGCAATCTTAGTGGGATCCAAGGTTAAAAGGATGGTTTCGATTCCCATCCGAGCGGATGCAAGGGCAGCTTCAATGCCGGCATGTCCGGCTCCAATGACAAGGATTCTCATGGCTTACCTATTTTAACACAGGAGCGTTGGTGTGGGAAAGAACACACCCCGGGTGATATTATCAGAAAGGTCTGTGTTAAACTGAAATTAATCAAAGGAGTCCTTATGTTATCAGAAACCACAAAAAACGCTCTAGTTAAAATGCAGCAAAGCGAACTGACGGAGTACTACATTTACACCGCCATCGCCAAACGGATGAAGAACGACAAGAATGCGGAAATCATCGCCCGCATCGGTCGTGAAGAGAAAGCCCATGCGATGATCTGGCAACGCTACACCGGTGTCGAAGGAAAACCGAATCGGCTGAAGATCGCCTGGTATGGGCTCTTGAATACGATCTTTGGCTTTACCTTCACCATCAAACTAATGGAGAAGGGGGAAGACAAAGCGAATCTGGCTTATGCCGAGATCGCCAAAGAAGTCCCGGAAGCGCAGAAGATCGCTGCCGATGAAGAAGCGCATGAAAAAGAATTGATTGCGCTTTTGGATGAAGATCGCCTGCAGTATGTGGGATCGATGGTCTTGGGTCTCAACGATGCCTTGGTAGAATTGACCGGAACCTTGGCCGGCTTGTCCTTGGCCCTTCAAAACACAAAGCTTATTGCCCTCAGTGGCTTGGTGACCGGAATCTCGGCGACCTTGTCGATGATGAGCTCGGAATACTTGTCGGCCCGTTCCGATGGGGATGCGCACCCGTTCAAGTCCGCCACGTATACCGGGATCATGTACATTGCAGCGGTGGTCATGCTGGTCTTGCCGTATCTGATCTTGGATTCGCATTATTATCTCTTGGCATTGGGATCGATGCTGGTCATTGTGATCCTGATCATCCTCGTGTTTACCTATTATGTCTCCGTGGCGAAAGATCTCAACTTCAAGAAACGGTTCTTGGAGATGGCTGTCATTTCAATGTCCGTAGCCGCGTTTGCGTTTGTCATCGGGATCATCGTCAAACAAGTCTTGGGAATTGAAGTCTAATGAAAAGCGCAGCCTAGAGAACCTGTTTCCTTAAAACGGACACGATAAAAAAAGACACTAGTGTAGAATTAACATTAGTGTTTTTCTTTAGGAGGATCGCAATGAGGAAAACCAAGAAGCACGCAGTTTACAGTATTGAGGAAAAGAACAAGATCGTAAGGCGATATCTTGACGGTGAGATCGGAATGGCTGACTGTGTCCGGGAGTACGACTTAGCCCATCATTCAGTGTTACTTCGGTGGAGAAATAGTTATCTCGCTTATGGGACCGTGGTCGATCGACGCGGACGAAATCAACCAGGGGGAAAACCCAAAGGTCGGCCGAAGAAAGTGGATCTGAAGAGTCTGAGTAAGGCCGAGCTGATTGCGATCATCGAGGTGTATGACGACATAAAAAAAGTGATGGCCTACCTAAGACAACCAAAGAAAAGTATCACGTCATCTTTGAAT
>CAINEY010000030.1 GCA_903847945.1 uncultured bacterium
CTTGGCCAAACCGGGTTCGGTGAAACCGCACACCAACTTCACTTGCCAGGTCTACGTCCTGAGCAAAGAAGAAGGTGGCCGTCACACCCCGTTCGTGGCGAACTACCGTCCGCAGTTCTACTTCCGTACCACGGACGTCACCGGCGTTATCAAATTGCCGGCCGGCGTTGAAATGGTCATGCCGGGTGACAACATCCAGATGGAAGTCGAATTGATCTCCCCGATCGCCGTCGAACAAGGGACCACCTTCTCCATTCGTGAAGGCGGCCGTACCGTCGGTGCCGGTAACGTCACTACCATCATTAAGTAAAACGAAAAACGACTCGCAAGAGTCGTTTTTTTTATTCAGAATCGCGATGATGGATCGTGTAGGGAAGCGTTAAGCACACTTTGTCGCGGTACTTTTTCTGATGGATCCGCCGGAACAAATAATCCATGGCTTGACTGCCCAATTCATATCCATTGACTTCAACACTTGTCAACGTCGGTCGGCTCAAGGTCGCAAAGACCGTATTGTCGAAACTGACAATGGCTTTATCTTTCGGAACCTGAACATCCATTGCCTCCAACGTACTAAGGATACCGGTGGCGATCAGATCGCTGGTTGCGAAGAAGGCGCTGATCTGCGGATGAGTCTCCAGGAGTTGTCGGGCTAATTGTGCCCCGGACTCATAACCGAAGTCATGGGGACCTGGGATCTCGTAAGGGGGAAGACCGTGTTTAGCGAGCACTTCCACATAGGCTTGACGTTTTTTTTGCGTGGAAATGATGTGTTCCAGTCCGGTATGGACGAACGCGATGTGCCGATGACCTTTGGCGACCAATCCTTCAATCAACTCGACGGTAGCGGCATGGAAATCGATCGTCACGCGGGAAGCTTCGGAGTCTTCCAAATACTCCAGCACTTGCACGACCGGAAAGCGGGTACTCAGTTCATTGAGTACTTCCAACGTCATCGTGTTCGCAATCAACAAGATCCCATCGACGAAGTGCGTCTTGACCAACTCCAGATAATGACTCTCCCGCGACGGATCCCCATACGTCGTCGAGATCAGGACGTTCATCCCGTTGGTTTGAGCATAGCTCTCGATCCCTTGAACGATCGGGGCAAAGAAAGGGTTATCGACACTGTGCAGCATCACTAAAATCATCCCGGTGTGTTCTTTGCGTAAAAGGGAACCCATGGCATTGGGTTGGTACTTCAACCGTTCGACGGCAGCCAACACCCGCTGACGCGTCTCTGGGGATACGTTGCCGGAGTTATTGATGACGCGTGAAACGGTCGCTACGCTGACTTTAGCCAATAAGGCGACTTGATCGATGCTGCTCATTGCCTTTTTTGTACCATGAGGGGTGGGTGTAAACGATTACATAAAATAAGCGTTGAGAGGTGGAAACGCTTTCACTACAATGAAGGTACAACTAAACAGGAGGGAAAAATGAAAAAACTGTTACTGGTTGTCTCGATATTACTGGCTGTCGTTTCGTTGACTGCCTGCACTCCCAAGAAAGAAGA
>CAINEY010000031.1 GCA_903847945.1 uncultured bacterium
CGAGATGCATTCCCTCATCGATCAGGCCACCGGAGCTGAGCTTCTATGGAATGGGGATCCGGCCTATTGGTCGGGGCGTAACCCGATCCTTTTTCCCATCGTGGGTTCCACGTTTGACAAAATGATTCACCTGTTTGGGGAAACGACCACGATGGGCAATCATGGGTTTGCACGTCATCGCGTCTTTCGAATCGTCGAACAGCACGAAACCTCGATCACACTGGCCTTGGAGTCGGATGAATCGACCCTGGCTCAGTACCCGTTTGCGTTCCGCTTAGCCGTGACGACGACCCTTAAAGGACGCAGTGTCCACATCGAGTACGTCATCACGAACCACGATCCAAAACCGATGCCATTCTCCTTTGGCTTGCATCCCGCCTTTGCGCTCAGTGATCCCAACAACGCCCTCATCGAATTCCCCAAGGCCGAACACTCCCCCCTGATTCCTACTGATCATACCCGACTGCGCATGGATGATGCGTTCTTCGACGAACACAAGACGTTCCTTCTGACGGATCCGCAATCCCCGTATGTCGATCTGATCCAACCGGACACCCGCATTCGGGTCTCGTGTGCCGGATACCGTTGGCTGGCCTTTTGGAAGAAGCCTCAAGCCAAATTCCTGTGCATTGAGCCGTGGCATGGGCATGGTGACTTTGGGGAAACGACCACGGACTTTTATGCCCGGGAAGGCACGATCGTGCTTCAACCCCATCAGTCCTTCACCACAAGCTACACCATCGAAATCCGATAATAAACGCCCGCTACTTGCGGGCGTTGTGTTTGAGAATGAATCCCAAGAGAGCGGAGTTGAGTTCGTTGGGCTTTTCGAAGATGGCCACATGGCCGCAATCCGGAAGAATCAGGAATTCCGAATTCGGGATAGCCTGTGCCATCAGGGCTGAGAACTTGACCGGTTTGAGCGTATCGAGCTCACCGCACAGGATCAAGGTGGGACAGGGTATGCGGTGAAGTTCAGAGGTCATGGTGACATCGTTGAGAAAGGTATCGTACAGGGTGATCTGACCATCGTAATAATCCGAACCGATGGCGTTCATCGCTTTAGCCCGCTGATTTAACATTTCCCGATTTCTATCGATGAAGCCGGGGGAGTAGATCGAGGGCATCATGCGGTTAAAGAAGGTTTCTCCGTGACGGGTCGCTGCGGCGTTTTTCCACGCACTCACCGTTTCACGCAAGCGCTCATCCAGTTCACTGACGGAGTCGATCACGGAAAGGGTCTGTACACGGGACGGATGGTCGATGGCCAGACGCAACCCGACTTCACCCCCATACGAGGTTCCGATCAGGTGAGCCTTGGCGATGCCCAAGTGATCCATCAGGGCGATGACGTCGTTGGCGTGTTGGGCAAAGGTATACGGACCTTTGGGCTTCGACGATTTGAGCTGTCCACGGAAATCGTGAAGAACGATGCGAAAGTTTTGGGCTTCAAACGGGGGCAACTGATTGATCCAGCTGGAGGTGCTGGCCATGACGCCGTTGAGAAAAAGGACCGTATCCTTGGCCGATGGATTGCCTTTGACTTCATAAAACAGGTCGATGGATTGATGTGTAACGATGGGCATAGAAGACCTCACTTTCTACATCATAAACCATCTTTTTGAAAAGCGAACAGGCAAGTGGCCCTGTGCTACAATAAAAACATGAAGATTCAACGCACGCCCGACCTCGATGCTTTCTTTCGACGTTGCCGCAAAAACCTGACCAGCGATCGTAAGAACACGTTCTTGGGACGTCGGGTCACGGAAGCCAATCACGATGCCCTGCGTCGTCAGATGAAGGCCGCGGGTTTTCCCGAGTTTAGCGGACCGGAAACCGCCTGGCCTTCCCTGTGGATCAGCACGAAAGACTTTCTTAAGCGTCCGTATCCGCAAACCATCCGGTGGGAAGGGTTGAGTACCGGAGCATTTCGACTGGATCACCTCAAACTCACGGCCGGAGAGCTGTTCAATGCGCAAGCCATCGTGATGGATCCCCAACGGGAACTGAATGAATCGATGGTGCTTAGGGCGTTGGATGAAGCGTATGAGGCGCCGTTTCTTTGGCAGGGCGAGGAAGCCTGGATGATGGATGTTCCTTCGGAAGCCTTGACGATCGATCCGTTGGCTCAGAAAGCCCAGGGGCATGTCTTGGCGATTGGACTGGGGATCGGGTACTATCCGTTTATGGCCCTGCGCAATCCCAACGTGACGGACGTGACGGTGATCGAGAAAGCCCCAGAAGTGATCGCGCTTTTTGAATCGGCCCTGCATCCGCAATTTCCCCGGGCCAAGGATCTCAAGATCATCGAAGGGGATGCGTTTGATGTTTTTACTCCGGAAGGGTTAGCGCCCTATGACACGGTGTTTGTGGACATTTGGCGCAGCGCAGAAGACGGCTATCCGCTCATCGAACGACTTCTCACTCAATACAACCCGCCCCTGGAGAAACTGGATCTGTGGATCGAAGACTCGTGCTTTGAGTTTATGCCGAGTTTGATCTTTCTCTATTGTGAAGCCTTGGCTTATCATCGTCCGGCCACCCATCGAGATCCGTTCTATGCGCGGCAGTTGCGCAAGATCGCAGCGTACTTTGATCACGATCCCGCTGTGATCAGCACCGTGGAAGACCTGAAGTTCCGGATGTATGATCGCGCGATCTTACGGGCCATCGCGGCCACACCGGTGGACTGACATGCGTGTGTTCATCGCCATTCAGTTGCCGTCCCCGATCATCGACGAGTTGCTTCGTCTTCAGGACACCTTTAGACGCAATCGTCGGCGTGGAAATCTGACGTCGCCTCAGAACCTGCATCTGACGTTGGCCTTTATCGGAGACGTCGACTCGGCGGTGTTGGAACGGGTGGATGAGGTGTTGGAACAGGTGGAGATTCCGGAACTGACCTTGACGCTGGATCATGTGGGATCCTTTGATCGAAAAGACGGGGTCCTCTGGTGGGTCGGACTTAAACCTGATCCGCGCCTGATGGCCTTTCAACGCCAACTCATCGACAAGCTTCGTGACGCGAATGTTCCGTATGATCCCAAGCCGTTTCGCCCTCATCTGACCTTGGTGCGACATTATGCACCGGCCAGTGAACCGGTGATGTTACCGAGGGTTCAACCGCTGACGTTTACATCACATGCCGTGACGTTGATGCGATCGCATCGGGTCCAGGATGAGTTGGTGTACACGCCGTTAGCCATCTACATGGCACGTGAGGAATTCCGATGATCATTCAACCGGCAACTGATCTTGACTTGATTCGAACCTTGTTTCGCGAATATGCTCAAACCTTACCCATTACCCTGGATTTCCAGGGGTTTGAGGAGGAGCTGAAACTCCTTCCCGGGAAATATGCGAATCCCGAAGGTCGGCTCTTTGTGGCCATCGTGGAAGGGGAAGTGGTCGGGTGCGTAGCCCTGCGCCGCTTTGATGCGACACGAGGCGAACTCAAACGGCTTTATGTGCGTCCTGCCTATCGCCATCGCGGGATCGCACAGGCCTTGACCCTCAAAATCATCGCAGAGGCGAAGGCAATCGGGTATGAGGCGTTGGTGCTGGATACACTGCGATCGATGACCACGGCCATCCGGTTCTATACGGCCATGGGATTTCATGAGATCGAGGCGTATTACCCGAACCCGCATGAGACGGCTTACTTTGCGCTGAATTTAAAAACCCCAACGGATTAACCGTTGGGGTTTGTTTCAGACAGAAGCTGTTCGAGGATCGTGTTGACGCCATCGCGATGATTGGCCGGTGCGATAAATTTCGCTGCGGCTTTGGCTGCGGGGGAAGCGGTCTCCATGGCGTAGGATCGTCCCGCCACGTTCAGCATTTCCACATCGTTATCGTTGTCCCCAAAGGCCACCACTTCCTCCGGTTTGATCCCATAGCGCTCACAGATGAGCTGGACGCCAAACCCTTTATTGATGCCGGTCACCATGACATCCACGCTGTCAAACCCGCTGTAAACGGCGGTGGCCCGTCCTTCAAAGAGAGCATTGAGCTGAGCTTTGACCTGCGGTCCATCCGCTTCCGGAACGATGAGACTCAACTTCATGACCGGTGCCGTGATGTGTCGAAAACTATCGATTTCTGTCAACGCATGGTAGTAGAGGGCAATGTAATCTTTGCGGGGTTCATGGGGCAAGACGTAACCCATGTTGGGGGTGCTGATCGATAAGGAGTACGGGTGAACATCCAACCAATCCCAGAAGCGATGCAGATCGGCGGGTTCAAACTGAGATACAAACAAGACGTCCTGGCGATCTTTGATGTAGGTGCCATTCTCGGCGATGTAGATGAGGTCATCGGGATCGGTGTAGAAGCTTTTGAGTTGTTCGTATTGATTGCCGGAAGCCACGGCGAATCGGATGCCGCGCTGATTCATGATGGCCCGTAACCGTTCAAAGCGGGGCCGGTTGTAGGTCATGTCATGGTTGAGGAAGGTGCCGTCCATATCGACACAGATGAGTTTGAGATCGGTCA
>CAINEY010000032.1 GCA_903847945.1 uncultured bacterium
ATGCCGGTTGCCAGAGAAATCACCACACCGATCCAGATCCAAGGCTCCTGGCGGATTTTTCTAACGGAAGGCAAGATCGCACCGGTGTACAAGCCTACTCCCAGAAGTCCGGTACTGACTGCCAGTTCAAAGAGATCCGCATGGGCATAGCCGCTGCGTAAGATGAAGACCCCGTGTTGGATGGCGCCGACAGCCTGTGTTGCGAATGCCCCAAATCCGCGTCCGATGATGGGGCTGGCGGTGAACTGAATCCAAGCTGCCGTCAGTAAATCGATCCGTTCGCGGGTTGAGGCATCCAAAAGGGCATTATCGGTGAACACCAATCGCACGAGGGACCAAAACCGTCCTTCCAGCGAAACTCCGGTGACATTGTTGGATAAGGTCGCAATCCAGGTTTCTGTGTACGGTAGAGTCCTCAACACCAGAATCAAGAGTGCCACCCCCCCGGCCCCAATCAGCACCGAGGTCCAGAAGCGTCGCGAGGAAGCGCGTTGCGTCGTCCAATGCCAAACCAGCCAGAGGCCTCCGGTTAAAAGCAGATAGATCCAATACGCCCGGGATTGAGAAAAATAGCCTAATGCGAAGAGTGCCCCATGGGCTCCCCAACGAGTCCAGGCGGGGAGCTGACCACGCAGTTTGATCCAGCACCACTCCACCAACAGATGTCCGACAAACACCAGATACGCCATCAAATTGGCACTGACGTAGACAACGTTCATCCAACCGTATTCCCCTAAGCGTGTTGATAGACCGTTCCACGTGGTGATCACCGGAGGAATAAACAACAGACCTGTGATTCCCAGATTGATCAGGATCATCAAGGCCAGTTTAAGGGCATGGGCAGAACGAGTGTCCGGATCGCCATAGAGCGTATAGATCAACGCACCCAACATCAAGTAAACCGTAAAGCGTTCGACCCCAAAGAGCCATAACGAATCCAGGGTCAAGGTGTTCTGATGAAGCATCAGGTTGACCCCCACCAACAAGGCCATGCCCGGTAAGAGCGGAATCCACCGCACAGGACGCTTGATTAGTGCCACCAATAAGCCGATCGCCAAGGCAACTAACTTTAGGATCCCAACCCCGGAGAACGCCATGAACGCACTGACTAAACCAAACACCGTCAGGTCAATCATCCGGGGTGTGATACGAGAAGAAAGTGAGGTTTTCTTATGAAAGAACGAGCCGGAGAGGCTTAGGCTCATCACCACTCCCAGCCCCAAGATCACGCCTTGAAGCAGGATCAGTGTGGGGTAGCGATCAAAAACGGTAATCGTGATCATATTCCGTTGGGGAGTTTGAATGGACAAGAGGGCCGTATCCAAGGTCTCTAATCGAAGTAAAGCAGCCTCTTGGCGTCGCTGAAGGTTCTGAAGGGTTTGAAGGGATGACGCATTGAGGGATAGGGTCCAGGCTTCTTCGCCCAGTTCAGCTGCTTTGGCCCAAAGTGCAGATTGTTGCGCATCCAACTTCGCTAAGGTGATCAGCGTCAATTGACGCTGAAAGGCTTCCAGTGGGGCATAGGCATCAGCGATCTGATCGATCGTCCATTGCGCCCAAGAGGATGGATCCAGAGTTTGTGGATCCTCGGTCGCGATGCGGATTTGAATCGCCGCATCATCCCGGGGAATCATCACGGTTCCTTGAGGGGCTTCAGTGAGGAAAGCTTGGCGGATGGGTACCAGAATAGCGACTTGATCCGCTTTGGGCAGTTCGGCACTGAGCACCGAGAAATCCAAATCAACCAGATAACGAGGGGCTTGAAAAGCCGACCACGCGAAAATCGATTGAGCCAAGACCCAAACGATCAGATAGAGGATCGGGAGCCGTTGACGGAAAGACGAGTGTTTAGCGTTCAAAGGTGATCCCCATTTTGGCGAGTTCAGCCAATTCGTCTTCAAAATAAACGTTCAAGCGTTGGCGGGTTTCCGGTACCATGGCTTTGTTTTCGTAGAACGTGTGAATGATCCATTGCCCCAGTCTGGCCCTTAAGGCGGTCTTTGGGACAATCCGTTTGAGCCAGACGGTCAAGGGGAAGTCCATGTGGAGGTAACGCAGTACTTCGTTCTTGGGAATAGCCGAGACGTTCTCGTGTTCCGTTTTGATGGCTTCAAACGGGGTCAATCCCAAGAAGTTAGCCAGTTTCTCGCGTAAGGCGTTCTGATCTCCGCGCAGTTCATTGAAGGTCACAATGAGCACGTTGGAAGGGCCGAAGGTGGCTTGGTACTCCCGGATGCGCTGGCTGTAAAGGCTATGAGCCATCAGATCGACTTTATTGTCATCGATGGGTTGTTTGAGAAAATCTTCAAAAGACAGGCGCGTTACACCTTCCTTGCGCAACATCTTGTAGTGACTGTACAAGCGATCGACCGGATGAC
>CAINEY010000033.1 GCA_903847945.1 uncultured bacterium
ATCCCCGTCTTGGAGGTTCCTGTCGGAATCGAACCGACGGTCACAGAGTTGCAGTCTATTGCCTTACCACTTGGCTAAGGAACCGTCTGAACGGTGCTTTTAAATTATAGCGAAAGGGTCTTTATAATGCAAGGAGAATCGGCGACTTTATTGTAAAAAAGCGACGATTCTCCCCAGGTCCCTAAGAAACAAAACGGCACGGAAGGATCCGTGCCGTTCGTGGATTAGTCGGCTTTGACGCGGGTCCAACGATCGGAAAGGATCGTGACCAGCGCTTCGGAGTAGGCATGGACTTCATCCAGCGGATTGTCCAAACGCGGCGCGTAAGCCGGATTGCCGTAGTAGAAGCCACCCGGAGCCGTTACGGCGTCAAACGCCGCTTTGACGGGTGAAGTATACCCGACGTATTCCGTGTTCTTCTGAGCCACGGCATTGTCCAGCATGTAGTTGATCCATTTGTGGGCCAGATCCGGATTAGGAGCATCCGCCGGAATGACCATGGAGTCGGTCCAGAGGTTGGTGCCTTCAGCGGGAACAAAGAAGCCCATGTCTTCGTTTTCGGAGAGGACATACGCCGCATCCCCGGAGAAGTCGATGGCCAAGTCTTTTTCACCGTTGATCATGGCATCGATGATGGTTTCGTCGATGTAGACCGGTTTGGTGACATCATTCATCGTCTGCAGCCATTGGAAGGCTTCTTCGATCTGGGCTTCATCGGTGGTGTTGATGGAGTAACCCAGGGATTTGTAAGCCATCATGAAGGCATCGCGCGCCGAGTCATAGACATAGACGCGATCGGCATACTTGGCATCATGCAGGAAATCCCAGCCTTGGGCTTCCAAGTCCGCGACATCGACGTTGTTCTTGTTGTAGATGACGCCGATGTTGCCGTAGAAGTACGGCAGACTGTAGACGTTGTTGGGATCAAAGGGACGGTTCAGCATGCCCGGATCGACGTTGGCCATGTTGGGGATCTTGTCCAGATCCAAGGGTTGGAGTTTGTTTTCTGCAATCAGACGTTCCACCATGTGGTCGGTCGGGACGAGGATGTCGTATTTTTCGCCGGAGGCGAGTTTGGTGTACATCAGTTCGTTGGAGTCGTAGGTGTCGTAAATGACGCGGACCCCGTATTCGTCTTCAAAATCGGAAATGACGGATTCGTCGATGTAGGCCCCCCAGTTGTAGACTTTGAGGACCGGTTTTTCACTGCCGGAGCACGCCGTGAGGCTGCCCACCAGCAAGGCGAGAAGAATGAATTTCTTGAGCATGGTTGTTTCCTTTCTTAGTTGGCTTTAACTTTGACCCAGAGGTCAGCGATGACGCGTTTCACGTCTTCATCGTAGTGGAAGACTTCATCCAAAGCGTAATCCAAGCGCGGTGTGTAGGCACTGATGCCTTCGAACTCGGTGGTTTTCAGTTCGTCATACACCGCGGTGATCGGGCTGGAGTACCCGACGTAGAGGCTGTTGAGCGCAGCAACTTCCGGATCCAACATGAAGTTGATCCATTTATGGGCCAAGTCGACGTTCTTCGCATCGGTCGGAATGACCATGCTGTCGACCCAGAAGTTGGTGCCTTCTTCCGGCACATAGTAGGTCATGTCTTCATTCTCGGCGGTGATGTAGGCCGCATCGCCGGAGTACACCATCGCAATGGCTTTGTTGCCGGCAATCATGTTGTCGATGACGTCATCGGTCGCATAGACCGGCTCCATCGTCGCATCCAGTTCTTCCAGCCAATCGTAAGCGGCTTGAAGTTGAGCCGAGACGGCGGTATTCATCGAGAAGCCCAAGGCTTTTAAGGCGATCATGAACGCATCGCGCTCGGAATCGTAGACGTAGATCTGACCTTTGTAGGCGGGGTTCTTCAGGATGCTCCAGCCGTCTTGCAGATCGGCTTCATCCACCAGGGTGGTGTTGACTACCAACCCGACATTGCCCCAGAAGTAAGGCAGACTGTAATCATTCTCAGGATCGAAGTCCAGGCCTTTCACCAAGGGCAATAAGCCTTCAGCGTTGGGAATCATGGAGAGATCGAGTTTGCGGAGTTTGTCTTCGTCGATCAGGCGTTGAACCATGTAATCGGAAGGCACCAGCACATCGAAGGTTTCCCCGCTCATAAGCTTGGTGTACATGGCTTCATTGCTTTCAAACATCTCGTAGATGACGGTAACGTTATATTCTTCTTCGAATTGGGTGATGACGCTTTCGTCGATGTAAGCCCCCCAACTAAATACTTTCAGGGTTGGCTTACCGGTTTGGCATCCTGCTAAGAAGAGACTTACCAGCAGGATACTAAACACTGTTTTTTTCATTCCGTACCTCGCAGTTCTTTCTTTTTGAAGAGTGGCGCCAGGTTGACAATCAACAGGACCACGGTGATGATCACGACCAGGATCGTGGAGAGCGCATTGATCGTGGGATTGATGCGCTTGGACATGGTGTAGACTAGGATGGAGATGTTTTTGACCCCGTTGCCGGAGACAAAGTAGGAGATCACGAAGTCATCGAAGGACATCGTGAAGGCCAGCAGCGCTCCGGAGATCACGCCCGGCATGATCAGCGGGACAATGACTTTCCACAAGGCTTGAAACGGGGTGGCCCCCAGATCCATCGCCGCTTCGGCAATGTCCGGATCCAGGTTGCGCAGTTTCGGCAACACCGTCAAGATGACATACGGCGTGGAGAAGATGATGTGGGCCAAAAGCATGGTGATCATCCCCTTCTCGATCTGCAGGGAGGAGAAGAGCAGCATGAGCCCGATGGCGGTGACGATTTCCGGATTGAGGATCGGAAAGTTGTTGACGTTGATGATGAGTTCGCGGATGATCCGGCGACTCTTGGAGATCCCGATGGCCGTCAGGGTTCCGACAACCGTGGAGATCACGGTGGTCAAGAGCGCGACGATCACGGTGACCCAGATGGCCTGCATCATTTCGCGGTTTTCAAAGAGGGCACTGTACCATTGGGTGGAGAATCCGGCCCAGCTGGTCAGGGAGCGCGAGTTGTTGAAGGAGAAGACCATCAAACTGGCGATCGGCGCATAGAAGAAGACAAGAATGAGCGAGATCAGCACGACGCTGAGGACAACGCGGTTTTTAGAGCCTACCATTTGTTGCCTCCTTGCGCTTCCGCGACGATGTCTTTATCCATCCGACGGGTCAAGTACATCGACAACATGATGATCATCGCCATGATCAGGGAAATCGCGGAACCGAAGTTCCATTCTCCGACGGTGATGAACTGATTTTCGATGAGGTTCCCGATCAGCATGTATTGTCCGCCACCCAAGAACTTCGGGATGATGAACGTGGAGACGGCCGGTAAGAACACCAGGGTGACCCCGGAAATAACGCCCGGCAGGGAGAGCGGGAAGATGACGCGTAAGAAGGTCTGACGCTGATTGGCCCCCAAGTCGTAGGACGCATGGATGAGGGCTCTGTCCATCTTGGCCAAGGAGGTGTAGATGGAGAGGATCATGAACGGCAGGAAGTTGTAGACCATGCCGAGGATGACGGCGAAATCGGTGTACATCATCTTGATGGGACCGACGTTGATCATGGCCAGGAAGCTGTTGATGAGACCCGAATCAGAGAGGATGCTGATCCACGCGTAAGTGCGCACCAGCATGTTGATCCACATCGGAATGGTGACTAGGAGCATCAGCAGGGTCTGTAAGCGTTCATTGACGTTGGCGATGATGTAGGCGATGGGATAGCCGATCAGGATGCAGACGACGGTTGTAATGATCGCCACTTGCATGGACTTCAGCATGACTTTGATGAAGACCGGATCGATGAATTTCCCGAAGTTGTCGAAGGTGAACTGGAAGGCCATGACGCTGTTGCCGTGCTTGGTAAAGGCATAAAGCACGATCAGCAGCATCGGAACGACAATGAAGGCGGTCATCCAGAACAGATAGGGTTTGACTAGATTACCGAAGACTTTCATGCTAATACCCCATCTTCTGCATGATGTGGATGTCTTCAGGGAAGAAATGCAGGCCCACTTCCGAGCCGATGGCGGCGTTGTCGGTGGTGTGGATAATGAACTCGCGGTACGGGGTTTCCACTACGATTTCGAAGTGAACGCCTTTGAAGAGGCTGGATTTCACGATGCCGCGGATCTTGCCCAGTTCCACCGGAACGATGTCGATGTCTTCGGGACGCAAGACGATGTCCACGTTGACGTTCTCTCCGAATCCGGCATCGATGCATTCGAATTCCTGATCGTCGAAGGAGACGCGGTAATCATCGAGAATGGTGCCTTCGATGAGGTTGGATTCCCCGATGAAGTCAGCTACGAAGCGGTTTTCCGGTTCGTTGTAAATGTCGGTGGGGGTTCCGATCTGTTGGATCTCGCCTTGGTTCATGACGACGATGGTGTCGGACATGGTCAGGGCTTCTTCCTGATCGTGGGTGACGTAGATGAAGGTAATACCGACTTCCTGTTGGATTTTCTTGAGCTCGTGCTGCATTTCTTTGCGCAGCTTGAGGTCCAAGGCACCCAAGGGTTCATCCAAGAGGAGGACCATGGGTTCATTGACCAAGGCGCGGGCGATGGCCACGCGTTGTTGCTGACCACCGGACATCAAGGTGACCGGACGGTCTTCATAGCCTTCCAGACCCACCAGTTTCAGCATCCTGGTCACCTTCTGTTTGATGGTGTCCTTGTCTTGCTTTTTGATGTTGAGTCCAAAGGCCACGTTGTCGAAGACGTTCATGTGCGGGAAGAGCGCATAACGTTGGAAGACGGTGTTGATTTCGCGTTTGTACGGCGGCACTTTGCTGATCTCGATGCCATCGAAGAAGACTTGCCCTTCGTTTTGGCTGAGGAAGCCGCCCAGGATGCGCAAGAGCGTGGTCTTACCGCACCCGGAAGGACCCAGTAGGGTCACGAATTCATTCTCATGAATGACCAGGTTAATGCCTTTGAGCACCAAGGTGCCGTTGAATTCTTTGACGATGTTTTTAAATTCAATAAGTTTTCGCATAGGTGCTCCTAGAAAATGGGGGGTGTGCTGACCCATAAGACCGCAGCCGGTTTGTCGGTGTCATTCTTGAGGTAATGGGCGTGGGTGCCTTTGAGGTAGAAGGTTTGGCCTTTTTTGAGGACCGTTTCCTTCCCGTCCAAGACCAGCCGGAGCTTTCCGTTGACCACATACCCGAACTCTTCACCGTTGTGAGGACTGACATCGAAACTGACACTGTGCGGCAGGATATCGATCAACAGCGGTTCCATGGCGTTCTTTTTGGCGTTGGGAACGATCCAATGCAGGGTCATCCCTTCCCGTTCATCCGTGAAGAAGTCATTTTGGTTGAAGACCACTTTCTCACTGGGATCATCCTGGAAGAACTGAGCCAAGCTGAGTCCCAGGGCGGAAGCGATATCCCCCAGGGTGACGATCGACGGCGAGGTCAGATCGCGTTCCAGCTGTGACAGAAAGCCTTTGGACAGTTCGGTACGACTCGCCAGTTCGTCGAGGGTCATGTTGTTTTTGACGCGCAGACGTTTGATGCGTTGACCGATGTTCATGGGTTCCTTTCGGTTTAGCACTACTAAACTTTTCATAAGTTTTTGCTAAACAGGATTATTATACAAAAAAAAGACCCGCACGCAAGTCTTTTTGCTATTTTTTTGATGAAAAAAGAAGGGAGTTCCCTTCTTGGTTTCATTAAGCGGTCAATGCTTTGTTGATGAGATTGGCTAAAGCCGCTTTTTGCTGGAATCCGACGACTTTACCGGCGATCTGGCCATCCTTGAAGACGATCAGGGTCGGAATCGACATGACGCCATAAGCCTGGGCCACGGCCGGATTGGCATCGACATCCAGTTTGACGATCTGCGCTTTGCCGTCATACTCTTTATCGAGTTGTTCAAGGACGGGTGCGATCATCTTGCAGGGACCACACCAGTCGGCGTAGAAATCAACCAGGGTGACGCCTTTGGCGATCGTGCTGGAGAAATCCGCTTGGTTCACGTGTTTCATAGTATACCTCCGTTGGTTCGTTTCAAGTATAGCACAGCGCTATCGGTTTGCACGGCTTATGACTGAGTGAGAATGTGCTTGCGGATGATGGCCGCAACCCCGTGTTGGACGTTGGTCAGGGTGACTTCTGCTGCCACTTCCTTGATCTCGGGATCAGCATTGCCCATGGCGATGCCTAAGGGAAAGGCATGGATCATCGTGTAGTCGTTATGGCTGTCCCCCACGGTCATGACCTCATGGGGGTCGATCTGATGAAGTGCCATGACTTGTTGGATGCCGGTAAGCTTGCTGATGCCTTTGGGGGCCGCATCCAGCCACAGATCGCCGACGCGAAAGAGTTCGAAGTCTTGACCCAAACGCACACGCAGTTCCGGTTCGCTTTTAAGAAGCTTGGACGAGATGTGCGCAAACCCGATCTTCTGGAATTCCCCGACGATGTCCTCGTCGCTTTTGATCATGTGGATGTGATGGGCTCGCAGAAATCCAAAAATGTTGGTGAAGGAGAAACGTTTGAAGATAAAGCCAAAGTAAGGCAACATCGCATTAAGGATCCGATAGAAGGCTCGGGCCGGTAAAAGAGCCTTGGGCGTATAAAACATCAGGCCGTGTTGAGAAGAAATGACCAATTGTAAGCCAAACTCCTGGGCGACTTTATATGCTTTGCGCGCATCCCGATCATTAATAACGCCGTTGGTGCGCAGTTTATCGGTGGCCATGTCGTAGAATTGTTGCCCGTTATTGAGCACCAGATACCCGCCGAAACGGTCCATCTGGAGTTCTTTGGCATAGGCTAACGTGGAATCCAAGCCGCGTCCGGTCGCCAAAACGATGCGTGTTCCGCGTTCTTGGGCTTCCAGAATGGCTTGCTTGTTTTCCGAGGAAATGCTTTTCCCGTGATTAAGCAGGGTCCCATCCAAATCCGAGACAAACAGCTTGATCATGAAAGCAAGCTGGCTGCGTCTTCATCCAACAGCAGCGTCACATCCGGATGCGTTTGAAGGATCGTACACGGCACATCGACCGTGATCTTCCCCTTGACCAACTCTTTGATGGCCTGGGCTTTTTTGGCTCCGGTCGCAATCAAGAGGATCTTCTTGGCGCGCAGGATATCGCTGATGCCCATGGAAATAGCATATTCGGGGACTTCATCCAGACTGTTGAAGAATCGCGCATTGTCCAAACGGGTTTGTTTGTGCATACGTACGACATGCACCGTGGAATCGACCGGAGTTCCCGGTTCATTGAATCCGATGTGTCCATTGGATCCGACACCCAAGACCTGAAGATCGACGGTGTGTGACCACAACGCATCGTGATAGGCTTTCGCATTGGCTTCCAGATCATGGCCTTCAGCGCTGGGCATGTGGATGTTGGCGCGATCGATGTCGACGTGGTTAAAGAGATGCTGGTTCATGAAGGTCAAATAACTCTGGGCATGATCAGCCGGTAAGCCGACGTACTCATCCAAGTTAAAGGTAGTGACTGATTTGAAACTGAGTCGCTTCGCTTTGACTTCATCGACCAAGCGGGCATACATCCCGACCGGACTGGATCCGGTAGCAAGGCCCAAGGTGACCTGGGGTTTGGAGTGGATGACAGCTTTGACCAACTCGCAGGCTTTCGCATCCAACTCAGCCTGGCTTCTAAAAACGAAAATGTTCATAAGGCTCCTTAATTCAATCCGCTGGCTTGTGGAACTCTCACTGTGATGAACTTCGGTTGAAGTTCACAGTCGTATTCCTGGAGGTATTTGACTTCCCCGTCGATTTGAGACGGAACCAGTTGGGCGGTTTTGACTTGGAGGGAGGTGCATTTGTAGAAATGCGCTTCACGTTCCAGAACATGCTTCCCAACCATGTATTTGGGCAGCAAGAGGAGAATGCGGCTAAGCGACGTATAATCGACCAGACAGATATCAAACACGCCATCCTGAACCGAAGCATCCGGTGTCGGCTGGAAACCGCCCCCGTAGAACTTGCCGTTCATGATCGCTAAGAGGAGCATTTGGTGATGGGTGGTCTTCCCGTCCATCGTCAGTTCGAGATCGATGGGTTTGCGTTCTTTTAAGGTTAAGAAGACACTGACAATGTAGACCAGTTTGGAAGGTATGGGCAGTTTCTTACCGAGCTTTTCGGCTTTGACCGTCACGGCCGCATCCAAACCCATCGTCAGGCAGTTATGGAAGAGCATCGTCTGATTGGCTCGTCCGATATCGACTTGGGCTTCTTTTCCGTCGATGGTCTGAAACAGCGTCTCCTTGAGGCTTAGTCCTTTGGGATATTCGAACATGCGTGTAAAATCATTTCCGGTTCCGGAAGGAATAACGGCCATGGGCACCCCCGCTTGCATGCCGTTAAGCACTTCGTAGCCTGTCCCGTCCCCACCGCAGGCATACACCGTCACGTCGTCTTTGGCCGTATAGCGGGCCGCTAATTGCGTCGCATGGCCTTTGCCTTCGGTCATCAGGATTTCATAGTCTTTCCCGTTGGCCTGACAGTAGTCATGAATCCAAGGAATGATCTTCTTCGAGCGTCCGTGTCCAGACACGGGATTCACAATAAAGATGTGTTTCATGGGGGTACCTTTTGGGTTTATTATACCGTAAAAACGCGTTCGCCATTCACATAGGTTGCCTGCACGGCATAGTCCTCATCGATGACCGTCAAATCGGCCCAGTAATGGACCTTGATTTTACCCGTGATGTGGCCCAAACCCAAGACATGCGCCGGGTTGGTGGTGCAGGCGTTGATGGCACTAACTTCATCGACCCGAGCGTGTTCAATAAGATTGCGCAAGCCGTCGTTGTAAGTCAAGGTACTGCCGGCCAAGGTGTTGCTGCCGCTGAGATAAGCTCCACCGTTAGGCCGAACATCGATGGTCTGTCCGCCAAAAATGTATTGACCCGGTTGGACCCCTTTGACACATAAGGCATCGGTGATCATAACGCAACGATCCTTGCCTTTGGCTTTGAAGAGCACGTTGATGGCCGGCCAACTGACGTGGTTGCCGTCACTGATGATTTCGGCGTATGCGTCGCCCAGTCGTAAAGCGGCTCCGACCAATCCCGGTTGACGGTGATTGAAAGGCGTCATGGCGTTGAAGGTATGGGTCAATCCGGAAGCCCCGTTAGCAAACGCCATCACGGCTTCATCGTAGGTGGATGCGGAATGGCCGAGATTCACAAATACGCCATCTGCACTGGCATAGCGGGTCAGTTCAAACTGAACATCATTCTCCGCTGCCACCGTCATCACTTTGATGCGGTGACCGGAGGCTTCCTGATAGCGTTTGAATTGATCCAGATCGGGTTTGACGATAAAGGGTTCAGGTTGAGCGCCCTTATAAGCGACATTCAAATAAGGTCCTTCAAAGTGGACTCCGCCGATGCGGGCTCCTTGGGGATGCTCGTTCGCGATGGCAGCGACATTGCGCAAGGCGGTGGTCAATACGGCTTCGCTTTGAGTGATCGTGGTGGGACACACCATTGTTAAGCCTTCTTGAGGAGCTTTCGCCAACCAGGCTTTAAGACCGTTGGGATCGGCATCATTGGTGTCGAATCCGAAGGCTCCATGGCAGTGCGTATCGATAAATCCCGGCAGGATTCTCAAATTCCCGTAATCGATGTCGGGTTTCTGGGCATCCAGGGCAGTGATGGCTGTAATGCGGCCACCGTCGAGGGTCAGCTGAGCGGGAATCCATTGTTCCTGGATCCACACCCGTTTACTTTGAATGATCATAGGACCTCCTGATGGGTAATGGCTTAATGAGGCAATGTGCCCCGTAACCGACCAGATCGAGTCGGTTGGCTTGTTTAAGGGCTTCAAAGACCAAATGCTGATTCTTGGGATTGGCATACTGCATAAGCACCCGCTGCCAGGTCTTTTCTTTCACGGTTTTAGCCACATACACGGGCTTACCGGTGTAGGGATCGTGTTCCGTGTAATACATCGTCGTGCTGATCGTAAAGGGGGTCGGATAGAAATCCTGGACCTGTTGGGGTTGGTGTTTGATTTTCTTTAAGTAGAGCGCTAATTCGATCGCATCTTTGAGTTCACTGCCCGGATGAGATGAAATGAGATACGGAACAAGGTATTGTTCCTTGTGGTACTCGCGGTTTTTGGCTTCGTAGGTCTTGACGAACTTATCGTAGAGTTCAAACGGGGGTTTCCCCATCAAACGCAGAACCCGATTGCTGATGTGTTCCGGAGCGACTTTCAGTTGACCGGAAATGTGGTGCTGAACCAACTCATTGAAGAAGGTTTGGTCCTTGTCATACATCAGGTAATCGTATCGGATCCCCGATCGGATGAAGACTTTCTTCACTTTCGGCAACGCGCGCAGCTGGCGTAACGCATCCAGGTAATTCGAATGGGTCACTTCCAAGGCCGGACACGGCGTCGGGTCCAAACAATCCCGGTGTTTACACGTGCCGTGAGTCAGTTGTTTCTGACAGCTGGGTTGGTGGAAATTGGCGGTTGGACCTCCGACATCATGGATGTACCCTTTGAAGTTCGGCATGGCGGTGATCTTCTTGGCTTCATCCAACAGTGAGGGCGTCGAACGGGCTGTGATCATGCGCCCCTGATGGGCAGTGATGGCACAGAAGCTGCACGCCCCAAAACATCCCCGGTTGGAGATGAGGGAGAACTGCACCTCTTCGATGGCCGGAACGTAGGTGTACGAAGGATGGAACGTGCGTTGATAGGGTAAACTGTAGACCCAATCCATTTCGTCTTGGGTCAACGCAAAGGCAGGCTTGTTTTGAATGATCCGCACGTTTCCGTAGGCTTCCACCAGCGGTAAGCCGGTAAACGCATCGGTGTTACGATGCTGGATCATGAAGCTTTCACTGTATTTCTGCTTGTCGGATTTGACCTCCGCAAAGGTCGGTAAAACAATGGTCTGCGAAGGGTTTTCGTGGATCTTGGTTTTCCAAACCGTTCCGCGGACATAGGTGATCTCCGAAACGGGAATGCCGGCCCGTAAGGCATCGGCCACTTCAACGATCGTGTTTTCAGCCATGCCGTAAACCAGAAGATCCGCAGTCGCATCCATCAGGATGGAGGCCCGGACTTTATCGTCCCAGTAATCGTAATGGGCGAAACGGCGCAGCGAGGCTTCGATGCCGCCTAAGATGATGGCCGCTTGCGGATCGAACTTACGGATCCATTGGCTATAAACGATAGTGGCGCGATCGGGACGTTTCCCCATCACTCCCCCATCCGTGTAATAATCTTTATCCCGGCGTTTGCGGTTGACCGTATAGTGGTTCACCATCGAGTCGATGTTTCCACCGGTCACCAGATAACCCAAGTTGGGTTTCCCGTACTGTGCCAGTTCACGATCGTTCTTCCAATCAGGTTGGGCGCAGATCGCGATCGAATACCCGTGAGCTTCCAAGACCCTGGCGATGATGGCCGTTCCAAACGACGGATGATCGACGTAGGCATCCCCGCTGACCAAGACAAAATCCACGGTTTCCCAACCGCGGGCATCCATCTCTTTTCTATTGATCGGCAAGAAGTCGTTCATCATGAAAAAAGCCGCAATGCGGCTTAATCGACCAGGATCTCGCCCCAGGCTTCACCGGACATTCCGGCAGCATTGGCTTCATCGGTATCGATGTGCATGGCCGGCGCAAACTTGTCGCTTACGCGGATCACGACATCCCCGAAGACCGTGGTGCGTTCATTTCCGGAGACTTTGACGCTGACGATCTGGCTGTTTTTAACGTTAAACTTTTCCGCATCGGCCGGTGTCAGGTGAATGTGACGTTTGGCGGCAATCAGCCCTTGGGACAAGGTAACGGATCCTTTGGGACCAACTAACGTAACGCCTGGTGTTCCATCAATGTAGCCGGATTCACGCACCAGAGCGGTTGCGCCCAAGGTGCGGGCATCCGTCAAAGACACTTCGACTTGGGAGGCATTGCGAACGGGACCTAAAATGGTGACATTTTTGATGGCTGAACGGGGTCCCACCACATCGACTTTCTCTTCGGATGCGTATTGTCCGGGCTGCGAGAGGGCTTTCTTGGGGCGCAATTGGTACCCTTCTCCAAACAGGACTTCCAGGTCGGCTTGGGTCACGTGGACGTGACGGGCCGATATTTCAACTAAGACTTTGTTCTCTGACATGCGATTACCTCTTTGAACGTTTACATTATACGTTTTTTTCATTTCATTTTCAATGAACCAAACCTGAAACGGAGTCATCCTAGCCATTCCCTGAAAAAATCCTGTATAATATTCACCAGGAGGAACGACTATGCCCTTAGTATCGACCAAAGAGATGTTTAAAAAAGCCTATGAAGGAGGCTATGCGATTGGCGCGTTCAACGTCAATAACATGGAAATCGTTCAGGCGATCGTTGAAGCCGCGAATGAACTCAAATCCCCCGTCATCCTGCAGGTGTCCAAAGGCGCCCGCGATTATGCCAAACCCGTTTATTTGACCAAGTTGGTGGAAGCCGCTCTGCTCGACAGCAACATTCCCATTGCCTTGCATCTCGACCACGGCGACAGCTTCGAAACCTGCAAAGCCTGCATCGACACCGGATTTACCTCCGTCATGATCGACGGTTCCCACTTGCCGTTTGAAGAGAACATTGCCCTCACCAAGAAAGTCGTGGACTATGCCCACGCCCATAACCCCTACATCACCGTTGAAGGGGAACTCGGACAACTCGCCGGGGTGGAAGATGAAATCGATGTGGCCCATCACAGCTACACCAACCCGGACGATGTCGAAGAATTCGTCAAACGTACCGGCGTGGATTCCTTGGCCATTGCCATCGGAACCAGCCACGGCGCCTTCAAATTCAAACCGGGTCAGAAGCCGCAGTTGCGCTTCGACATCCTTGAAGAAGTCTCCCGCCGCTTACCCAACTTCCCGATCGTTCTCCACGGAGCGTCCAGCGTCAGCCAGGAATATGTGAAAACGATCCAGGCTAATGGCGGTAAACTCGAAGATGCCATCGGGATCCCCGAAGACATGCTGCGTCAAGCCGCTCGCAGTGCCGTCTGCAAGATCAACATCGACTCCGACCTGCGCTTGGCGATGACTGCCGGGATCCGTGAAGTCTTCACGGCCAAACCGGATGTGTTCGATCCGCGTACCTACCTCAAAGTCGGACGCAAGAACGTCAAAGACGTCGTCTCCCACAAGATCAAACACGTCTTGGGCAGCGAAGGCAAAGCTGACTAATCAAAGATCCCCTCGGGGATCTTTTTTAAGAAAAGACCACTTCATTGAAGTGGTCTTTTCGGTTATAATCGTTTATTCGGCGTTTTTTCGAACTGTATATTGTCCTTCAAGGGTAGCACCTGACTCAACGCTGATAGAAGCGCTGGTCAGATTACCGTGAACGGACGCTGACTTGGTCAATGTGACGGATTCTGCGGCAGTCACATTGCCCGTTACTGATCCAGAAATTAAAATAGTTTGAGCTACTACATCCCCGCGAATCGTCGCTGTTTCTTCAATTGTCAATTGTTCTTCACAAGTGACATTCCCTGTCACTTCGCCACCCATAAGCACAGCAGTCTTCGCTTTGACATCACCTTCAATAACACAGGTAATCTTTGTTTCAAGCCGTTCAGAACAGGTAACATTTCCATGAATTTTCCCTGCGATAAACAGTGATGTGTCAAGCTCAACATCTCCTCGGATCACCATGGTTTCGCTGACGACAGCACTCGGATTCTCTTTCTTTTCTGTATACTCTTGATTCATAGGAACTGACCTTTCTGCCGACTCGGCACTTTGTTTGTTTTCAGTTGACGGATTATTCGGTTTGGATTCGAATTGTTCCTTTTTCAACCGATTCCAGAAATTCTTCTTTTCATTTCTTTCTGAGGGCAAAGCTGGATAAGGCAATACCTCTTCGTCTGTAGGTAAGGGCTGCTTACTCTGATCAGATTGGTTTGGACTAAACTGCTCATGGTTTTGATTCACAACAGGTTCAGTTACAACCTCACTTTGTGTTTCTTCGACCTGATCTGTAATGCTGTCATCGAACCGACCTGCATCTGCTTTAGTCTCATCGAGCAAAACAGGTTCGGTAACACTTATCATGGAAGTTATTTCCATCACGTGACCATCCATGATCCGGTGCTTTGGTGAAGTTTTGATTTTTTTCATATCCCCTCATATTTGAAGTATCACAACTTATTCTCACTATAAAGCGACAGAGTATAGTGTGTCAATACTTATTTATAAATCAATTTTAATTTTTATCGTATATTATAACAGATTATATTTTATTTGTTAGTTTATACTAAAGCATATATTATTCAACCTAAAAATTCGTAACACCAGCTGAACAAAAGAAAAACCCGGAGTCTTCCGGGTTTACCTCTTAAATGGGGCGATCGACGGGGCTCGAACCCGCGAGTGTCGGAGCCACAATCCGATGCGTTAACCAGCTTCGCCACGACCGCCATACGCACTAAGCGCAATATGTATTTTACTGGAAAGTGCGGGGAATGTAAAGCCTATTTGCGGTGAAGTTGACGATCGATCTCATAGAGCCCGTCATTGAGCAAGTGCGGTTCATAAATGAACTCCGGTAAGTACGGATACACCACTGCCGCAAAGCCACCTGTCAGGATCTTAACGGTCCCCTCGCCCAGTTCAGCGGCCATCCGCGAAGCCAGGCCGCGAACCGCTTCGATGTGGCCATACATCAAACCCGACTCCATGGCACTAATCGTATCACGGCCGATCACGGATGACGGCACTTCGATGTCGATGGTGGGCAGATGAGGAATGAAGGATGATAAAGCATCCCGGCTGATGCGGATGCCGGGGATGATGACACCCCCTTCAAAGGTCTCGTTGACGTTAAGTGCACTGAGCTTGGTCGCAGAACCCAAATCGGCTACAATGGCCGGTAAGCGATGGGCCGCATAAACCCCATAACTGGTCCCGATAAAGTCGGCCCCGATGTCTTTGGGTTGGATCAGTTTGACGTTAAAGTGAGGGACTGAAGCCAGGGAGATATTGTGACCCGGCAACATCAACAGTTCCGTCAATAAGCGGAAAACGGTCGGCGTAACGGCTGGTACGACCGAACTGAGAATGAATCGTTGTGTGTGATAGCGTTCAACGAGGGGGATAATCTGGGTATCGATCCACTGGGCATACGCTGATTCGAGGTCCGTCTTCATGGTTTCATAGCGGGCATCAAAGAGCCGTTGTTTGTGGGCATCATAAAGAACGATGCAGATGTTGGAATTACCGATGTCAATGGTGAGGAGCATAGTCCCATTATAACATAAGAAAAACCGGTCTTAGGACCGGCTCATCGGGCGAGAGATCAGGGTGATCTCCGAAGTGTGAAAGAAGTTGAGAAGCGGGATTTCGATTGGATAAGCCACGTTGATGGTGTAACGGTTCGTCGTCAACGCATCGTAGGTGATGGTTACGGTGCACACGATACACGTTACCGGGCTCTGATCCAACAAGACCTGGACATCCGCATCATAACGGTTTTGGTGTTCGATGATGTTGAGCACCGATTCGGCCTTGAATCGGGCTTGCTGGTGCACCAGGATCACGTTGGAGAAACTCATCCCCAGGATCACAAACATCATCCCAAACAGAAATACCAAGCCTAATTCAAAGGCGCCTTTCATTAGCTGCTGGTGGTCATCTGCGTCCACTGCGCTTCAAGGGTTTGCTGCATCGTGGTTTTGAATCCTTCGGAAAACAGGATCATGCCGGTCGCAATCACCGTGACCACTAACACTAAGCCATACTCTTCAAAAAATGCTTTCATCGGTTCACCTCCTTTCAAATAGTGACATCAAGACATTCATCATGACGCTCAAGAAGACCAGCGTCACCCCAATCAAGGGAACCATCCCCAGCCACTGACTCAACAAGAGCCGGTGTTGTTTGGCTTGCTGACGCTCCTGTCGGAGCCATTTTGCCGTTGAGGCAATCATCCGGTTGAATTGCCGTCCCGCATCCGCTTGACCGGAGTTCTCAAAGCGATATAGCCATTTCATGGCTCGTTCGATCTCGACGATCCCGGTGTAGGCCATGAATTCGGTGTAGTGACTCAACGTGAGCGGATCCTGGATCAGACGCTCATTCAATAAGATCAAGTCGTGGCGCAAGAAGCGCGGTGCTTCCGGAATGGAAAGCTCGATCGCTTTGACCACGGTGTTGTTTTGAAGCAGGATCTGCAACTGCCTCAAGTAGATCGGAAACTGATACCGGATCATGGCCAGATGTAAGGCTGCTTTTCGTTTGAGCGTCATCATCGGCCAATGATAGACCGCCAGGATCCCCGCCAGCATCACTCCATCCATCCATAAGGCGCTGAACCACGGACCCGCCAAGAGCCAAAACCATCGCAACGCATGACTGGTTTTGTACCTCCTTGTTTGCCACAAATCAGCGTTCTCCTGAGCTAAAATAGTGAAAATTCGAGTTCGTTGGGCTTGGTTCCACTGCTTCAATCCTTTTTCGATCCACGGATCCATCCAAAACCACAGGATGAGCCCAAACCAGCGAATCATTAAGACCGCCATACTTCCTCTGACGGTTCGATCCACCGCATCGCTAAAATGGCTTGCGAAGCGGCCAAGGTCGCTTGGATCATCCCCAGAAAGATCACCATGGCACCCTGAGTCATGGATTCACTGCCGATCAAGCCACTGCTGGACAGCATGCCTTGACTGACATAAGCAATGATCAAGGAGAATATACACAGGATAGCGATCCGATTGCGTTGTTGTCGCTCCTGTTGTTTGACAAGCACCGTATCTTCGATCCACTCCTC
This sequence comes from uncultured bacterium, assembly GCA_903847945.1. GTDB lineage: Bacteria > Bacillota_I > Bacilli_A > Erysipelotrichales > Erysipelotrichaceae > UBA2212. The sequence continues at coordinate 16,781 of CAINEY010000033.1, forward strand.
TAGATCATCCTGGATGATGTCCAAGGATAGACCGTAATCCTTGGTTCCATGCAACTCAACAGCCACCATCAACTGGATGAGATTCCCCACCACAAAGTGCGGATGACACTCCAGAAAGGTTCGGGCCGAAGTTCCTAAGGGTCGCCCCTCCTGCAGATCCTCGATCCAGCGCTGAAGATCCTCGGAAAAAGAACCACTGGTCAAGTGTTCACTTTCCGAAAAAGCCATCAAGATCTTCGGATGATGTTTAAACAGCGCCAGGACTTGCTGATAGAAATCCACTTCCATAAAGAACGTTCGCTGATACTTACCATAACGGCGTTGGGAAACCCAAAACCACCACCCCAGGGCAAACCCACCGCAAGCGACACCTCCGATGGCACTGGCTGACACGTGAAACAAAGCGGCAATCCATCCAAATCCCAACCCTCCCAAACTCGCACTGAGAAAGGATTCTACCCAAAGACGTTTACGTCGCATGGTGTCGGCCTTTCACTGGGAGTTGAGAATAAGTAACTTCCGGAAAGGATTCCCCGGCACGGTAAACCACCTGCGATATCGGTTGGAAGTGTTCATCCAGCGAGAACACGATCACTTCCTTGATCTTGCGTTTGACCCCTTGCGGTGTCGAACGGACATCCAAATGGATGCCTACATCGATGGCGGAGTGGATCAGGGACAACATCGCTTGACTGGTCAGATCGATATCGGGCATCATGTGCATCAAGCGCTGCGGGATGGAGACGGCATTTTCCGCATGCACGGTACTCAGCACACTGGCCCCGGTCGAACTGCTTTGCATCAGTTGTAACACTTCCCGCCCACGGACCTCAGAAACACAGATCCAATCCGGACGCTGACGGAGTGCCGCTTTGATGGCGGCTTCGTAGTCAAATCGGTCACTGACTTTGATGCTGACGTGATCCTTGTGCGGATGAATATCGCCATAACGCAACTCCAAGGTATCCTCGATCGTAATGACGCGTTCGACCGATGGGATCGAGTTCATGAGGTACTTAACTAGCTCAGTCTTTCCGCTACCCGGTAGTCCGCTGACCAGGATGTTGGCTCGGGCTTTGACCGCTTCCCGCAAAAACTCCCCTACCCACACCGGGGCGTACCCCTTGAGGAGTTGATCGTTGAGTCGCAGAGTTGCGGGTGTTTTGCGGATCGACAGACTCAAACCGCTTCGACAGACGCTTTGATGAAGCAGACTGATGCGCAGGTTACGGGTTTCTGCTTCTAAAATCGGCGCGTTGATGTTGAAGGGAAGATTCACGAAATTGGAGATTTTAAAGGCTAAGGCACTCATAAACTCGTGTGCATCAAACGGTTCGATCGGGTAACGGCCTTTATCGAGATGATCCACCCAGCATTGTTTGGAGTTGTAGTTGATGTCGGTGATGCGATCATCCTGGATCCACGGTTCCAGGATTCCAAAATCCAGATCACCCATGGAGCACCTTCCACAAACGGGTTGCAGCGTTTGGCACGCTTTCGGTTTCACTCGACGTTGATATGGTAGGAACCAAGGTCAGTTCCCCCAGCGACATCGCTTTGGTTACGATGGGGATCAACTCGGCATTGACCGCTACCAAGACGTACTTGGGCAGATCCTTGGGATCGTTGAGCTCGATTCCTTGCTTGTCTTTAATAGCCAAGATGCGGACATTCCCGATGAGCTTATCGACCAGTAAGCTGTTTTGGTGCTGCAGACTGACATAGAGATCCACGCGTTGATGCGGTAGAAGCGTATTACCTGCCGTAGAACGGACATCCACATCCAAGGTATAAACGACTTGTCCCGGCATTAAGAGCGTGGTAGCCTGATCTTTAATGGCCTCAGGCGATTCCAGGCTGCTGGTGGTGAAGAACGAGCCCGCCTCGATTCGTCCATCCAGACGCGTGATTTGACCCACTAAAGCGCTGGGATCGGTAATGATGTTGGACGGCACGTAAGCGCGAGGCATGCTGATCCAACTTAAATGTTCTTCCGACACGGTGGTCCGGACACTCAGCGTAGTGGATGCGATCGGAACCTTGACCAGGTCCAGTTGATGGTCGATGTAGACTTGAGATCCCAAATAGGATAGACCGGACATCCCCGCAAATCCCAATACCAACATCATTGTCTGTTTAGGCATGGTCCACCTCGATCATGGTTTCCGTCGTGCTTAAGGCTAAATGAAACGCTCCACGGGTCGCGGTGTACGATAATCGGACGCTCAGCAATAACGGATCAGTGTGATACCCCAGGATATCGATCGTGTAATCCAGATCCGGTTCTTGACGAACCTTGAAATTCTCGACAAAACGTGCCAACGCCGTTTCGACACTCGGCGAAGGCATCTCTCCAAGTTCAACCATGGTTTCACCCAAGGCTTGTTTAAACGCAAAAACGGTGCTTTGACGCAGACTCTCGGCACTGTGCATATAAATCAGTCCCCAGCTAATCCCGATTCCCATCATCCATAATCCAACAGCCATGATCGATCCCTTCATGATTCACCTCGCTTCTAGGTAAGCCTCAAAGGACCGTTTTCCTAAATAAAAAAGAGCCCGTAGGCTCTTAATGAGAATGTGCAGAGGCTTTTGGATCGATCCCGGTTTCCATGAACGCGGTGATGCGTTCGCGATGGGCCGGTGTCGACGGTTTGCAGAGGGTCGGGCTTTTGGCTTCACCGCTGACCAGCGCCGTCGCTAAGCCTTCACAACCCGGAAACCCGCAGGCTCCGCAGTTGAGACCCGGCAACATCCCCGTGATCTGTTCAACGCGGGTATCGATTTCCACATGGAAGAACTTCCCGGCGATACCCAGGAGTAAACCCAGGACAGCCCCTAAAGTAATCATCATGACAACGGCATTAAACATGGGTCGGCTCCTTCACTCGGTTCGTGGGATGAAGCGTGCAGGATCCCGTTGAACAGGTTCCACACGCTTGAAGCAATTCTTCACAGCCTTCAGGAATCGGAGTTCTCGCATTCAGGCTGTACACTAGGGCGTAAATGCCGCCTAATCCGGCCAAATAGGCCAGTGCAATCCAGATATTCATCTTAGAACAACCCGGCGAAACTGGTGAAGACCGCCGCCATCAACGCCGCAACGACCAGCGCGATCGGATTGCCTTTGAAGGCTTCCGGCATCTTGCTGAGTTCCAGGCGCTCACGAATCGTGGAGAAGATGTACAGAACAACCATGAATCCGGTCGGCACGGCAATCGAGTACACCATCATTTCGGCGAAATCGAAGCCTTTGATGATGTTGTCAAGCGTGACATACAACACGACACAGTTGGTGGTAATCAGCGGCAGGTAGATTCCCAACGCTTTATACAAGCCGATGGAGTATTTCTTGAGGATCATTTCGACCAGCTGCACGAAGGCCGCAATGACCAAGATGAAGGTAATAAGATCCATGTACTGCAATTCCAAGGGAACCAGCACATTGTAATACAAGAGATACGTCAGAACCGACGAGGAGAAGATGACGAAGATAACGGCCAAGCCCATGCCGATCGCATCGGACGACTTGCGGGAGACCCCCAATAAGGGGCACATGCCCAAGAACTTCGTCAAGACGACGTTACTCATCAGGATGTTGGCGATAAACAGGGTGATCAGGGAAGACATTTATTTGACCTCCTTCTTGGCTTGCCAGTTACGGATGGCCTGGACTGCCGCAGCCAGAAGCGCAAAGGTCAGGAAGGCCCCGATGGGTTCCTTGAAGATCGCAATGCGGTAAGCCGCGGGAATGATCGGTAGACTGAAGATCGTCTGCGAATTGAACGGATTGTTGAGGCTCAGGATCCCATCCGCCAGGATCTGACGTATGGAACTCATCGCCACCAAGCTCAGCGTGTACGCCAAGCCCATGGTAAGTCCGTCCAGCGCTGAAGCACCGATACCGTTTTTGGACGCAAAGGCTTCCGCGCGTCCCAGGATGATGCAGTTAACGACGATCAGGGGAATAAACACACCCAGCGCCTGATCCAAGGCCGGGGCATACGCTTTGATGAGCAGTTCAACACTCTTGACCAAGGTGGCAATAATGACGATGTACACCGGTATGCGGATCTCATCCGGGGTGATGTTGCGAACGGCAGAAATGATGATGTTGGAGACAGTCAGGATGGCCAATACAGAGATGCCCATGCCCAACGCATTGTCGAGGCTGGTCGTGATGGCCAGGGTCGAACAGATCCCCAGATAGAGGCCGAAAACGGGGTTCTCACTTAAGAGACTCAACAGGAATTTTCCAAACGCTTTCATGGGACCTCCTAGTTCGTCAGGGCGTCAAAGGCAGCAAACGCAGCCTCCAACCCCGTGATGGCGGCACTGGATGAAATGGTGGCTCCGGACAAGGTATCGACCTGGTCGCCCTTGGCCTTGCCAACCACAGAGTTAGCGAATTCCGGATCACCGACCCGGGATCCAATGCCCGGCGTGTCGTTGATGTAGGTCACTTTCAAGCCGACGATTTTCCCGGAGGCATCCATGCCGACCAGGTAAGTGATCGTGTCTTTGTATCCTTGGACACTCACAGTGAAGGCATAGCCGTAGCCTTTGGCTTCGTAAGCATTGGTGACTTTTCCGGTGTCATCCGTAAAGCTGACTTCAACAAATTCCGTGGCTTGCGGGAAGAGTTCCTGCAGGCTGGCTTTGACTTTCGCAATCTTCTGTTCTTCGATGATGGGGCTGGTGATGAAGTTGACATACGCCAGGATGCCCCCGGAGATAGCACTCAACAGGGCCAGAAATACGGTAAGATGCAGTATTTTTTTCATGGGATCCTCACTGAGCCAACGCAGCATCAATCGCTGCGACGACCGCACGGATAACCGATTCGGTCGAATAAGTAGCCCCTACGGACACGTCGACACTCGCTTCAGGATCCACGTAGGATACTCCTTCAAACTGTCCCAGGAAGTCCGGGTGATCGATGAAGTTCTTTTTAATGCGCGAATCGTTGAAGTCGGTGAACTTGACACTGACGATGGTTTGGGTCGCAGTGTTCAGTTTGATTTCTATTTCGTTGGGTTGCGGATCTTCGGAGTGTTCGTCCTCAAGCACCGCATACCCGTCAGATTTGACGATGACCGTCAAGACATCTCCGTCCTGTGTCGAACTGACGATGCTGATTTGACCCGCTTGGGTCACCTCAGTAAACTTGATGAGATCGCCCAAGGTCGGTTTCTCTTCCGGAGCGACATACGGCGGGATATAGGCAATGGCCGTAGTGGTCAAGGCGACACCCAAGAGGCCCACCAAGGCGACCGAACTGATGGCGACCAGGTGTTTGCGGAAGGATTTGAGCGGCCAGCCGTCCATGATCCGGTCGATCAGCGGCGTCATCATGTTCATGAACAGGATGGAACGGATCATGCCTTCCGGCAGGTTGCCTTTGACCCGGATCAGGGTCGTTAACAGCGCCACGCCGATCGCAAAGATGATGCGGCCCGGAATGGAAGTCGGCGTAGTCACTGGATCGGTGATCATGAAGATGGCGCCGAACATGACTCCACCCGTCGACAGGAAGAAGAACGGATACCACCAGTCCATGCCTTCAGCCAGCATGATCACGGTCGCAAATCCGAATAAGGAAACTAAGAACGCCATAACGACGCGCCAGTCGATGATCTTGCGCAGCATCAGGTAGACACCGACCGCCAAGATCAGTAAGGTGTTGGTTTCACCCAAGGCACCGACATAGTTGCCGGTCCACAGGCCGCTTAAGCCGTTGAATTGGGTCAGATACTTTGAAACGGCAGCCGGATCGGTAATGACCCAACCCAGTTTTTCCATGACCGCATTCGGGGTGGCCCCGGTCACGACATCTGACACGGATTTTGTAATGAACCCGCCGAATGTCAAAACCGAAAACGCCCGACCGACACCAGCCGGATTGAAGACGTTTTGACCGAATCCGCCGAAGACCAACTTCCCGAAGACGATGGCCACCAGGGATCCCAAGAAAATAACATAGAGCGGCTTATTGATGCCCATCATCCCGACATACAAAAGGGCCGTAACCCATGGGAAGGAGGTCTTCAAATAAGCCAGAGGATTTTTCTTATAGAACAGGGCCCAAGCGACTTCGACCACGATGGAGGTGACCACGGCAGTCGCAATCATGGCAGCGCCATGCAAAGCATAATCCAAACCGAAATTAAAGTAGTAATAGCCGACGTTGTACCCTAAGACTACCAGGATCCCTAAGGTCAACTCCAGCATGATCCGTTGGGTGCTTAAGGGTTGACGGATGTTGGGGGAGACGTGATATGTGAATTTCATATGGGGCTCCTCCTATTTCTTGCGCAGCTGCAGCGCGCGCTTGGCCCGACGGACCCCTTCGGTCACGTCAATCTTCGAGGGACAAATGTAACTGCACAGCCCGCATTCGATGCATTGGTCAGCGCGCAGTTTTTCAATGAGGTTCAAGTCTTTGGCTTCTTCGGCGTTGTTGATGCGCACCGGCAAGAGACAAGCCGGACACGTGTCGTTGCAGCGTCCGCAACGCATACAGGGCAACGGATCGATCTTCTGGGCTTTTAACACGGTAATGGCATTCGCATACGAGGTGATCACAAACTGATCGGTCGTGATGGTTTTCCCCATCATCGGTCCGCCGGCAATAATATGTACGTCCTCTGCAGAATATCCGCCGATGGCTTCGATGATTTCGCTCACCTTGGTCCCAAACGGCACACGCACGTTGACCGGGTGCTTGACGCCATCCCCGGAGATGGTGACGATCTTCTCACCGATCGGCTTGCCTTGACGTAGGGCCTGGGCAAACGAAACGGCCGTGGTGGCATTGTTGACGATGAAACCGACTTCTGACGGCAAACGATCATAACGCTTCTTGGAATACTCATACACCAAGGTGCGTTCCCAACCCATCGGATAGACATCCGGGGTCATAAAGATCTTGATTTCCGGGGTGTTCACCAGTAAGGCTTGAAGCTTGGTGCACAGCTCGTGTTTGTTTTTCTTGATGGCGATAATGGCGTTCTTCGCAGTTGAGGCTTTGAGCATCGCCCGGGTGCCATACACCAGGTCATCCAAGAACTCTTTCATCGTGCGGTAGTCCGCCGTAATGTAGGGTTCACATTCGACCGCATTGATGATTAGTGTTTCGATGCCTTGCGGATTCTTATACTTCATGAAGGTCGGGAATCCCGCTCCACCGCAGCCCATAAGCCCGGCTTCCTTCATCATGGCGACCAAGGTTTCGCGATCCGCTGTTTCGATATCGATCGGATCAAACGATCTCGCAAACGTATACTTTCCGTCGTCTTTGATGACCAAATGATCCGTTGGTTTCAACCACGGATGCATCATTTGGATCACCTTTCCAACCACACCGGAAACCGGGGAATAAATAGGAATCGCAAACGGCTCGGGACCAATCCCGAGTTTCGTTCCGACAACGACCGTATCCCCTTCCTTAACCAAGACTTCCGCCCGATGATTCATACTGACATTGAGCGGAATGAAGACTTCGCCTTTGGGCTTGACCGTCACAATTTCATTGTGCGAGGTCAGTTCTTTGTGACCGTTGAGGTGAACCCTCATCGGCCCGATCCACAAGGACATAACGTCACCTTTCCTTTCATTTGAGAAAAGTTTCACTTTTCAAATACCGATGATTATTATACCATAGACGCGTTGGGTTAAAAGTGCAAAATCGTGAAAACTAACAAGCGAGCGTCACTGTGCTACAATAACCCCGGAGGACTTCCCCATGCGTCGATTGATTCCCTTCCTCATCGCTATTCTGATCGGTTTGAGTGCCTGCACTCCGGCCGATGAATCCAAATACAGCTGTGCCAAAGTCGAAGGCACCAGCCAATACCGGTGTTCAGCCGTTTTGACCGGACTCGGCGCTACCATGGGCGGACAAGACATCTCTGTCAGTTTCATTGCCTACGTAACTAAAAAAAGCAGTTTCGATCCGCTGGTGGAACTGGTCCGTACCGAAACCACTCGGCTCAATCACCTTTTCGATAAATACACCGCATACGACGGACTCAACAACGTTAAAACGATCAACGACAAAGCCGGCATCGAACCGGTCACGGTCGATCAGGCCTTGATTGATTTATTGTTGCTGGCACGAGAATGGACGACAATCACCCAAGGCACCTTCGATGTCAGTCTGGGTGCCGTGTTGGACATCTGGCACGATTACCGTGATGACGGACGCACCAAGAACGAAAACGGTCAACCCGGTACAGTTCCGACTGTTGAAGAACTTACCGATGCGGCCCAATACACGGGGTGGTCCTTTGTCGAAATCGATGATGTGGCCAATACGGTCTATCTGACCCATGAACGTGCTTCGTTGGACTTGGGCGGGATCTCCAAAGGCTACACCACCGATCTGGTGTCAATCGAGCTGCGCAAAGCCGGTTTGACCAACTTCCTCTTGTCGTTTGGCGGTTCCTCGTCGGTCATCCAAGGGGAAAAACCGGACGGCAACAACTGGATCGTCGGGATCCGGGCCCCCATCCGCGGTAACCCCTGGGTTGAACTCGATAAGGCGTACTTCCAATCCGACTTCACCTTATCCAGTTCCGGGGACGATCAAAACTACTATTACGCTGACAATGAGGTCTATTACCACCACCTCATCGATCCGAAAACCAACTTCCCGGCCGATCACGGGGTGCGCAGTGTCACCGTCTTCATCAAGGATGATGCGGCCATCGCCGAAGCCCTCTCCAAGGCCCTCTACATTCTGCCGCTGGATGAAGCCTATGCCTTCGTTACGGACTACAACACCCAACATCCTGAAGCAGAACTCGCCGCCATCTGGATCGTGGATAACGATCAGATCCCGACGGGCGATTATCCGATGAAGACCTACACCCAAGGCACCAGTAACGGCACCCTGTCGGATGCCCCCTTCACCCTCATCTACACCCCCAACCTCCAAGGAAAAACCAACGGGTATTAAAAAAGGCTTCAATGAAGCCTTTTTTCTTTTAGATCTTGCCTAAGCGTTTGAACATCGCTTTCTTGTAGACTTCCACCCCCGGTTGATTGAAGGGGTTGACGTTGAGGAGGTAAACGCTCATTCCGCAAGCGATGAAGAAGAACTGCGCCATATAGCCAAAGCTATAAGCCGAGGTATCTTCCAATGTGATCAGAATGTTGGGGATGCCGGCTTCTTCATGATGGGCACTCAGTGTCCCAAAGGTTGCCGCCTTATTGACTTCATCCAAGGTCTTGCCGGCCAAGTAATTCATCCCGTCAAGATTCTCGGGATCACTGGGGAAGACCATGTCCAAGGCCGGATTCTTCACTAACAGCAAGGTCTCAAACAAGACCTTCTTGCCTTCCTGGACAAACTGTCCCATGGAGTGCAGATCGGTACTGAAGTTGACCGAAGCCGGGAATAAGCCTTTTTCTTCTTTGCCTTCGGATTCCCCGAAGAGTTGTTTCCACCATTCCGCCACCATGGCCAGCTGCGATTCGTAGGTGACCAAGAGTTCCACAGACTTGTGTTGTGCTTCCAAGACACGTCGCGCGACGGCATACTGATACGCCGGGTTTTCAGCGATACGTTCCGAAGAACACGCCTTCGCGGCATCCTGAGCCCCTTTCATCATGGCGTCGATGTCGATGCCGGCTGCAGCGATCGGTAACAGACCCACCGAGGTCAAGACCGAGTAACGTCCTCCGACATCATCCGGAATCGTCAAGGTGACGTACCCGGCTTTATCGGCCAAGGTTTTTAGTGTTCCGCGGGCTTTATCGGTGGTCGCGATGATGCGGCGTTTGGCTTCTTCTTTTCCGTAGGTGGCTTCGACGTGTTGTTTCAACATCCGGAAGGCCATGGCCGTCTCCGTCGTCGTCCCACTCTTGGAGATGACGTTGACGAAAATATTTTTGCCTTTGAGGGCGTTGAGCGTTTGAACGATGTAGGGAGCCGAGAAGGTGTTTCCCAAGTAGACGAGTTGCAGTTTACGGTTGGGTACCAGTCCGGTGATCATTTCAACGGCAGCCCGGGTTCCCAGATACGATCCCCCGATCCCGCACACCACCAAGACATCGGCTTCGGCACTGATCATGGCTGCTAAGCGTTTGACTAACGCAAACTCGGCTTTATCGTAATCAAACGGCAAGGTGGACCAGCCTAAGTAATCCGAACCGACTGCGGTCCGATTGACCATGGCTGCGTGAAGCTTCGAGACTTCTTGTTGGTAAGCGGACCAGTTAAAGGATCCGGCTTGGGACAGATTTAATGTTAAACTCATGGTTTCTCCTTTTTGGCGTTGGTGATCCACATCGGTAAGGCTTGAGCCAGGGTACTGAACCCCAGACTGTCGCGTTGGGCCTCTTTGAAAGGTTTGGGCCGGGATCGGCGTGGGGTTTCGTGCAAGGCCTTGTAGGACAAGCGCAACTGGTGCGTTTTCTCATCCACTTCCAGCACTTTGACTTTGACCACGTCTTTGACTTTCACGAACAGGTTGATGTCTTTCACAAACCCGTCCGAAAGCTCCGAGATGTGGATCAGCCCGGTGGTTTCCGCATCGATTTGGACAAAAGCCCCGTAGGCTTGAATGCCCGTAACGACCCCTTCTACAATTTGACCGATGGAATATTTCATGCGTTTTTACCGAAGTCATTATATCACACCCCCCCAAAGGCTTGTGCTATAATACCGACGAGGAACGACAATGCTGGGAAACATGTACCCCTTCTGGGCTGCCATCACCGCTAACTTAGTCGCACAGCTCCTCAAACCCTTGGTCTATTACCACAACACGAAAGAGTGGGTTCCCCACCTGGCTGTCGAAAGCGGCGGATTTCCGTCCTCCCACACCGCCACCGTCGTGTCACTGGCTTTAGCCGTCGGGATTCAGGAGCGTTTTTCGTCCACCGTGTTTGCGGTGGCGGCGATGTTTGCGTTAGTGGTCATCTACGATGCAGCCAATGTTCGTTACTACGCCGGTCAAAACATCCGGATCACCCAACAGTTGATCCGCGACATCCAAATCCTCACCGAAGCCAAACTCGATGATCCCATCTACATGACGCGGGTCAAGGAAGTCTTGGGTCACAAGTGGATGGAAGTCATTGCCGGGGTCGGTATCGGACTCTTGATTGCGGCACTGACCTATTTCCTGCGATAAACCTATGGACCTGACACAACAAGTACAAGACGTGATCGATAAGATCCGACCCTATCTCCAACGCGACGGCGGTGACGTGGCTTTAGACCACGTGGAACCGGATGGCCGCGTTTACCTGCGCGTGCTCGGCGCTTGCGTCGGCTGCGGGGCCATCGACTACACCTACAAGGAAGGCGTCGAAGCCCTTCTGATCGACGAAGTCCCCGGCGTCAAAGAAGTCATCGTGCTCGAATAAAAAAGGAACTCACGTTCCTTTTTTTCTTACCATTTTCCCTTCGAAATGTGACCGGCGACTTCCGCTTTGGCCAACTGTTTCAGAAGCTTACTGTAGGCTTTGGTGCGGGTGAAGATCTTCACGCACGAAGGATCGAGATTATCGTTGATCCCCGCATCGGCGATGCGTTCCAGTTTTTCCACGGTATGGATGAGATTGGCATAAAGATCGTTGGTGTATTCACTGCGGACATGTTTTTCAGCGGTTTCCGGATCGAGTTCAGCAAACTTCTCGCGCGGGGCATTGCACTTGGGGCAATGATCCTCAAGCTGGCCTTCTTCCAGGATCAAACCACACACTTCACAACGGTAAAACTTCATGATGATGACCTCCCTTAAGGTAATCCCATTATAACACTCCCTCCCAAGCGTCAATCCCATTGAAAAAGCAGATTTTTCGGAAGAGGTTGTGAATTATTAGTGAACTAATCGAATATTTTTAGTTTCATTGTCATATTCTATTTTTATTTTTAATTTTTAACGAATATTTTTATGATTTTCCTTGATTTATCCGTTTTTAACCTTAGAATAGTCTCTATATTCAAAAGGAGCACCGTATGAGCACCCATCCGTTTAAAACCTTCGGCAGTCACCTCTTCGACGAATCCGTCATCAAAGAACGTTGTCCGGAGGCCATCTACCGAAACTGGAAGACCGCCCTCACCAAAGAATCCCCCTTGGATCGCGCCACGGCCGACGGCATTGCCCAGGCCATGAAAGAGTGGGCCATCAGTTTAGGGGCTACACACTACTCTCACTGGTTCCAACCCTTGACCGGTGCCACCGCCGAGAAGCATGACAGTTTCTTGGATCCCGATCCAGTCAGCCGCAGTTTGACGTCTTTCTCGGGAAAAGCCTTGATCAAAGGCGAAACGGACGGATCATCCTTCCCCAGCGGCGGCTTGCGGGCTACCTTCGAAGCCCGCGGCTACACCTACTGGGACATCACCTCACCGGCCTTCTTACGCGGTAAGGCCTTGTGCATCCCCTCAATCTTTGTCTCCTACAACGGTGAACCACTCGATCAGAAAGCCCCGCTTCTAAAAGCGCTGGATGCCCTGAGCACTCAAGCCACCCGTATCACCCAACTCTTGGGGGATAAGAGTGTCAAACACGTGCACATGATGGTCGGGGTCGAACAGGAATATTTCCTGGTCGATAAAACCATGTATGAACAGCGCAAAGACCTCCTGTTGGCGGGTCGGACCTTGATCGGAGCCAGCGCTCCCAAAGGTCAGGAACTGGAAGATCATTATTTCGGATCCATTCCTTCCCGCGTTCAAGCCTTCATGGATGATGTGAATGCGGAACTCTGGAAAGTCGGGATCTTCGCCAAAGTCGAACACAATGAAGTGGCTCCGGGTCAGTTTGAGATCTGTCCGGTCTACAAAGACGCCAATGTCGCCACCGATCAAAACCAGATCATGATGGATGTCTTGAAGAAAACCGCCAAACATCACGACTTGGAATGTTTACTGCATGAGAAACCCTTCAAAGGCATCAACGGCTCGGGGAAACACAACAACTGGTCCCTCATCACCGATGACGGACAGAACCTCCTTGAACCGGGCGATAAACCGCACGAAAACGTGCGCTTCCTTTTGGTGGTAGCAGCCATCCTTAGCGCCATCGACCAATACCCGGAACTCCTGCGGCTTTCGGCTTCCGGTCCGGGGAACGATCACCGTTTGGGGGCTAACGAAGCCCCGCCGGCCATCATCTCCGTCTTCCTGGGAGAATTGATCGCAGATATCTTCGAAGAGATGTTGGAGAAAGGCAGCGGCAAAGCCAAAGCCGAAGTCCAGAAGTTTGGGTTCATCAAGAACCTGGCTTATCTGCCAAAGGATTACACCGACCGTAACCGTACCTCCCCCTTCGCCTTTACCGGCAACAAATTCGAATTCCGCATGATCGGTTCTTCCTTGTCCACTGCCACCCCCTTGACGGTCATCGCCACCATTGTAGCCGATACGATGCAGACCATCGCCGATCGCTTGGAGCCCTTCAAGTACCTCCAGGATGCCCGCGACGAAGCCCTCAAGATCACCGTGGAACTGGTGAGAAAACACAAACGGGTCCTCTTCAACGGAGACGGCTATTCCGAGGCTTGGGTCAAAGAAGCCGCCAAACGCGGCTTACCCAACATCCCTTCCTTCGTCGAAGCCGTCAGTGCTTTGACCGATCCCAAAGCTGTCGACCTCTTCGAACGCAATGGAATCTTCACGAAACCTGAGCTGGCTGCCCGTTCCGAAATCCTCTATGAACTCTACATCAAGACGATCCTGGTGGAAACCCGCACCTTCATCGATATCGCATCCCGACAAGTCTTAGGTGCCGGAGAAGATGAACTCATCCGCTTAAGTGTTTTGGGCGATGTGCCTTACATCGTCACCAAGCGTGCCAAATTGGCTCAGTTGTGTTCCGACTTAGCCAGCGGTCTGGATCAGCTTCGGGATGTGTTGGCCCTGTGCACCTCAAAACCCGATCATCAGGCCGAAGGCTTAGCCTTACGTCATGACCTCGTTCCGCTGATGAACAAGACCCGGGCTGCCGCCGACGCCATCGAACTGATGTTGCCGATGGATCATTACCCGATACCCTGTTACACCGACTTGCTGTTCAAACTCGATTAATTCTAAAACATCCCGATGATTCGGGATGTTTTCTTTGAACCGTGTGAAAAGCGTTCCAGAGCGGATGCACCAAAACAAGGCTTTGTGCTATGATGGTTGTGCACTTAAGGAGAATCCCATGAAGATCAAAATCAACATGTTGTCCACGGCCGATACCGTAGAAGGCCAAGGTGTGGGCAGTGCGTACACCGAGATGCTGCACCTGCTTCAGGAAGGCGCTTCCCATCTGTTTGATATCACGGTCAATGAACCGGGTGATGTCGATATCAACCATTTCCACACCGTCGACCCGATTCATTTCTTCAAACTCAAAGCCCTGCGCGGCGTCAATGTCATGGCTGTCCACTTCCTACCCGACACCTTGGAAGGCTCCATCAACCTGCCGTTTGTCGCTTTTTCGGCTTTAAAGTTCTACGTCATCGATCTCTACAAGAGTGCTGATTATCTGACGGTGGTCAACCCGATCTTCAAGAAAGACCTGATTGCCTTAGGCATCGAACCGGAGAAGATCCGCTACATCCCCAACTACGTCTCCAAAGCCAAGTTCTACGCGTACGATGATCAGAAACGTCAGGAAGTCCGAGATCGTTACGGACTGAAGAGAGAAGACTTTGTCGTGATCGGGGTCGGACAAGTCCAACACCGTAAAGGCGTGTTGGATTTCATCGACGTGGCCAAGAAATGCCCGGACATCCAATTCGTGTGGGCCGGAGGCTTCTCGTTTGGGATCGTGACCGACGGGTACTTCGAACTCAAAGAGATCGTTGAGAATCCGCCCGCCAACGTCAAATTCATCGGAATCATTCCGCGTGAACAAATGAATGACATCTATAACCTCAGCGATGTGCTCTTTATGCCCTCCTACAACGAACTCTTCCCCATGTCCATCCTGGAAGCCGCCAATTTGAATAAACCTTTGGTGTTGCGTAACCTCGACCTCTACAAGGACATCCTCTTCGAAAAGTACCTTCAGGGCGCCGACAATGATGAGTTTGCGACGCTGTTGCGTCAACTCAAGGACGATCCCGAACTCTACGCCAAAGCCGAAGAGTTCTCCAACACTATCAGTTCCTACTATTCCAAAGAACACGTCCTCAAACAATGGATCGACTTCTACACGGAGATCCACCACAAGTCAACCATTCAGGACGAGTTCATCAAAGTGACCCCGGAAGACTTCACGAAGGTCTTGGAAGGCCGTAAGCGGATGTTGGTGCTGGATGGGCGTTATGATGTCTCGATGCTGATGGATCCTAAGGTCAATGTGATCTTGTCGATCCGATTCGAACGGGACTTCGCCATTGCTATCAACCCCACCAACATCGAGCACTTCGATGATCTTGATGAAGAATCGGCGTTACACCTGTTACTCAAGCATCAGGACAAACTGGTCTTGTCGGCCAAGGACATCTACAAGTACTCCCGTAAACCGGAGCTCATCCTGGTCGAGTTCGAAGTCGTCAAGCACCTTGAAGCACCCCAACTGAATCAAAACTAAAACGAAACCGGAATTCCGGTTTCGTTTCTTAATGCTCCAATTGATCCAACAACGCTTTCAACTGCGGGGTTTCCAGGGGCGGGAGTTGGCTTTCCCGGTAATCAAATCCGAAGGCTCCGCGACTAACGGTCAGAATAGGCGGGAATTGGATGCGTTTGAAGATGGCCAATTGCCAATTCCGGATAAACCAGCGGAAGTCCTTGACGAAAGCTTTGGGATCGTCCAATCCGTAAGCCACCATAGTCTCTGCCACCGGTGTCGCTTTCCACGACCCATCAGCGTACTTCTGGACCCATTCGAACGGATGATGCGAAGGATACTCCGTGAAATACCTCACCAGGTAATCGTGATAACCCCACTTCATCGGATCGATCTGATTGGTTTTTAGTTCTGCGGACGGTGCGAATCCGAATTCGTACTTCCCGTTGACCAGGGTTCCGATGAGGGAAGGATCGATGAGCTCCCCATACAAGGCATTGATCGACGCGGCCAAGTCGAAGAGTTGAACTTTCGTGAGATCACCCAGGATGCTGAGAGCCCCAATCGTATCGCCGTAGAGAGTCGCATATCCTAAAGCCAGTTCGACTTTGTTGCCATTGTTGGCGACCACCGCGTTTTGATACGCCGCAAAAGAACTTAAGAGATGTCCGCGCAAGCGGGCTTGGATGTTTTCGTAAGGGAGTCCATCGGCTTCAGCGCTGACCCCAAACGCTTCCACGGTACTTAAGGTTGCGTCCGTCAGGGTTTCAATACTGCCTTCCTGATAACGGATGTTCAGTTTGGTCGCTAAGCTCTTGGCGATGGATTTAGTTTGATCGGAGTTGAAGCGGGAAGCCATGTTAGTTCCGATAATGCGGTGAGCCCCTAAGGCTTTGGTCAGCAAGACAGCACTGAGACTGCTGTCGAGCCCTCCGGAAAGTCCGATGATCCAATTGAAACGGGATCCCAACACTTGGGCGTCAAACTCTTTGATGCCCGCTAAAAGACCGCTCAAGAGTTTATTCGGTGTGGGATCGGCTTTGGAGGCCTGATCCCACGGAATGATCTTCAGTTCTTGCGTGAAGGCATCGTTGGCCTCCACCAAGACTTCACCGTGACGATCGAAGATGGTTGAATCCCCATCAAAGAGGAGCACGTTCTTTCCATTGTTTTGAATGCCCGCCGCATTGACGTAGACCAGCGGAACCATCGCATTACCTAAGGCCTTTGCGTGGGCTTGGACTTGTTTGAGGCGGGATTGTTCCTTGCCTAAGGTCCAGGGGGAGGCTGAAATGTTGAGGATCAGATCGACCCCTTGTTTTGCGTAGAGTGCGGTCGGATTGATCGGGTAATCCCCCGACCAAAGATCTTCGCACACTTCCAAGCCGATGCGCCAGGTCTTTCCGTTCAACGATAGGGAAAACGGAAAAATCAGCGCCTCCTGAGCTAAACCCAACTCACGGGTCAAATCTACTCCACTCTTAAAGAGGCGGGAATCATCGAAAAATCGGTAATCCGGTAAGGCGTGCTTGACGTATAAGCCATCCAGGATCCCGTTCTCGCGTTGGACCCATTGACCGTCTTGGGCGAAATAGGCCCCGTTGAGCCGTCCAAAACGGCCATCCCGGTTACGAAGGTTGAGCGGGTGGACAGCGATGTTGCCCCAAACGATCGCGATCCCCTTCGACCAGGCTTTGATTTGCTCATTGGCTTCCAAGAGTTCCTGAACAAAGCCTTCATGCAAAAAACGGTCACCGATCAGATACCCACCCACGGCCATCTCCGGAAACACGATCAAATCAGCGTGTTGGGCTTTCGCTTCGTCGATCAGTTGATGCATAGCCGAAAGGTTAGCTGCGATGTCTCCGGCGTGGACATTGAGTTGGGCAAGTGCGATGTTCATGGGTTTACCTGCTTTCATTATAACGGAAGAAGTGGCTCGCAATAAAAAAAGAGGCCGAAGCCTCTTTAATCAACAATGATGCGGACTTTGTCGCCGTTGGCATTGTCGATGGTGGCGATTTCCCCGTTGAGGTCATCGTCGATCGTAGCCAAGAGCTTATTGAGATCGAGTCCGCCCAAGTCGATCGGTTTCCCGTTGACGTTGAACTGATTGCTCAGATCCAAGCCGAGTTTGACGAGTGACATCGGCAGATTGACCCGGACACGGTCCCCGTCTTCGGAATCGACCAGGACGCGGATCATGCGTTCGCCGGATTTACGGGCCGGACGGGCTTCGGGGGCTTGCGGATCGACCGCATTGAGGAGCTTGGCTCCTTCTTCGACGGAGATCGTTCCGTCTTTGACCATTTGGAGAATTTGTTCGTGGGTGTTCATAGTTTAACCTTTCTTCAGCAGGATGGCAGCTTCATCAACGCTGATTTCTTTGTTTTTAAGCCGCTGCAGGATTTCGGCATCATCCGCTTTGGGGGTGACGACGCTGGAGCCCAAGCCGAGTTTGACGATCAGGGCATCCAGATTCTTCTTAAGGGTCGGGTACGAGAGACTGAGTTCCTTCTCCATCTCTTTGAGGTTACCTCCGACCTTGATAAACGTCTCAACGAAATTCAATTCTTCTTTGGATAAGAGCGAGAACTTCGAAAGGGCAAAGTCGCCGCTGATGTCCGTGTGACAAGTGTGGCAGCTGAGTTTGGTGACGGAAAGGTTCTTTCCGCACACCGGGCAGATGCCGATAACTTCATGTTTCATACGCTCCTCCTAAAGGATATCGATCAGGATGTGATCGTGATCGCTGTTGACCTCAACAAGCGTAAACGGCGGTAGAGGTTTGAGTCCCTTGACAAACGCTTTGAGCGTCTTGACGATGGCTTTCCGGTTGACACGGATCATCTCGCGCGTTGATGGATCCATATCTTTGTTGAAGCGGGTCGCCCAGAGCCCGAAGCGGGCCAGGGTCACCACCAGTCCCAGACTCATCTTGGGTAAACGGATCTTGGTGGTGTCGGTCTCGATGCGAATTTTAATCTTTTTGGCCATCGGGATTCCCCTTTCTGGCTTCACTATAAAATAAACTATTGATTTTGTCAATAGTTATTTTAATATTTTTAATATTTAGTTTAATTTTATTTATTTTCTATTAGTTTTGTTTAGGTTTCTTGCGTAATTCTTCACTTAATTCCTGGAGTTGATCCTCACTAAGATCGGAATGGTAGTCTTCGAACTCTTCATCAGAGAAAAGATCCAGGAAAATAGTGGTTGCTGTAGGAGTCGGTTCGGTATCGATGTAAAGCACGGTGCCATCCACCGGTTTGAACACGGTGCCATCGATGTTAAGAGCATCCTCATAAAGCTTCATCGAGTCAAAGGGTAAGGGATGCGTTGAAAGATAAATCGGTAAACCTTGACGGATCCCGCACAGGTTCATCGCTTGGATCCCCTTGGATTTCGATCCGATGCTGACTAAAATCGCATCCACCGGGGTGGAGCGGACGTAGCGATGGAGACGGTTGCGGACTTGGGCGCATTTGTAGATGTTGCGCAAGAGCCGGTCGTGGAAGTAGACGATCTTCATGCGCTTATTTTAGCAACTTCCCCTTTGAAAAGCCAAAGCCATGCCCCATTAAAAAACGGAGGGCTTAGCCTCTCCGTTTGAAGAATCCGGGAATATCGTTGTCGTCGTCCTGCGGGGTCGTCGGTTCGACCGGCGTCGGATCACGCAAGATGCGGGTCGCTTCCACCGTGGGACGAATCGTAACGTTTTCGGTGGGCAGATCGAAACCGGTCGCAATGACCGTGACGATGATGTTGTCGCCCAAGGCCTCGTTGAGGGCCACACCGAAGATGATGTCCACTTCCCCGCCGGCTGCTTCACGAATGAAGCGTACGGCGTCATCGGCATCCATCAGGTTGATGTTGGCACCGCCGGTGACGTTGACGATGGCTTTCTTGGCACCGCGGATGTGGGCTTCCAAGAGCGGTGAGGTAATGGCTTTGGTGGCGGCTTCCGTAGCTTTGTTTTCACCCGAAGCCATGCCGATTCCAATCAGTGCCGAGCCTTGCGATTCCATGACGGCCCGCACATCGGCAAAGTCGAGGTTGATGATGGCCGGAACGGCGATCAGGTCGGTAATGGTTTGAACGCCTTGACGCAAGACGTTGTCGGCTTCACGAAAGGCTTCCACAAACGGAATGCGTCCGATGGCTTCCAAGAGTTGATTGTTGGAGACAATGATGAGCGAATCGGTGTACTGACGAAGGTTCTCCAAGCCGCTGAGGGCTTGTTCCATGCGTTTTTTTCCTTCGAAACTGAAGGGTTTGGTAACGATCCCCACGGTAAGAATCCCCATCTCATGGGCCAGCTTCGCAAAAAGCGGGGTTGCTCCGGTTCCGGTTCCTCCCCCTAAGCCAGCCGTCAGGAAGACCATATCGGCGCCTTTTAAGGCCGCCTTGATGTCTTCTTCGCTCTCCAAAGCGGCTTTTAGGCCGATCTCCGGATTGGCACCAGCCCCTAAGCCTTTGGTGGTGGTGCGTCCCAGAATGATCTTGTTCTTGCAGGGGGAAATGTTGAGCACTTGAAGGTCGGTGTTGACCACATAGAACTCGACGCCTTGCAGTTCATCTTCGACCATGCGGTTGACCGCATTGCAGCCGGCTCCCCCGATGCCAAAGACTTTGATTTTGGCGACTTGATTGTATTGCAATTCACTCATGAGTGTCCTCCCGAACTATTTGGTAAATAGGGTTTTGAATTTATTGCCTAAGGTGTCTTCCGGGTTGGGTTGACGAAGGCTTGCCTTTATTTTAGCACTAAACAAGTCCATGTCGAGACTGGCTTGCAGCTCCTTCACGGGAATCTGGTCTTTCATCACGTAGAAGAGACCGGCAACGGTACTTAAGGCCGCTTGACGCAATCCCAGGGTTTCACTGACGACGACGGTCGTCGGACACCCCAGTTGCGTGGACAGCATCACGGCCAATCCGTTGATGTCGGCGGAGTCTCCGGCCAACACCAAGTCCGGATGGTGTTCATTAAGGATCGGTGAAATGGTCTTGTGGATCTGCTGCAACCACAGATCCAATGCCGGATCGATGATCTGAGCGACATCGTGTTCCGTCAAGGTATAATTCTTGTCATCCGCAGCCCAGGAATAGATCGGGGTTTTGGGGTACTTGGGTAAACCCAATCGGACGTTGTGATGCAACAAACGATCGGCTACTGCCACCGGTAAATGATGCTTATCAGCCAGCGCAGCCACCAGACTCCCCGACCCGACCGGCAAAACTTCGGTCGACATGAGTTTCCCCTTGGCGAACAAGCTCAGGCTCGTGCTTTGACGTTCGATCTTGATGAGGATCTGGACCCGATCGATCGAGCGTTCAAACAGACTGGCCTCTTTCCCGATGGCGTAATGATCCAAACTGACATCCTGGATTTCCAAACCCGCCTTCTCAACGACCGAGGCATACTCATAAACGAGTTCCTTATCGGCACACAAGAGATCGACATCCAAGGTAAACGATGAACAGGCTTCATCGAGCGGTAAGCGCCGCATCGATACGCCGTTGACGGTGGTCTTATTGATGATGACGTTGATGATTTCCAGGTGTTCCGGTAAGGGTGTCCGGATGGCTTGTTTCAAGCCGCGCTGCACATCGCCCACGGTCAGCACGCCGGAGGTTTCTACGGTGATCTTCTGGTTGAAGCGATGCATGGAAACGCTGGGTAAGGCCAAAACAACCCGTTGGAGCGGGGTTCCCAAGGTCTTGGAAACATGATCGCAAGCCTTGCGTAACGCCTCGGATAGCCCTTGCGGATCCTGGATCGATTGCCCCAGGATCCCCCCGTAAACCACGCGTTCCACCTTTAAAATCGAGAGGCGCTTATTGAAAAACTGGCCGACAGCCAGACGGATTTCATGATCGCTGAGTTCGAGTGTTGCGATGATATTCTGTTCGCTCACGGTCGGTCCTCCCACATCTTAACCCATTATAACACAATCATTTCTGAGCGATAAACTTTGGCTAAAACACTTGCATTGAGTCGCTGTTCATGGTAAACTTTACAGGCAATCAACGAAAGGAGGTCTACGGACATGTCAAGAGTTTGTGCCGTAACCGGTAAAAAGGCGCTTTCGGGCAATAAACGTTCTCACTCCTTGCAGGCCACCCGCCGCAAATGGAATGTCAACTTACAG
>CAINEY010000034.1 GCA_903847945.1 uncultured bacterium
CAATGGCGCGCTCATCGCCGAGGGCATTGCCAGTAACGATCCAGCGGCGCAATCTGCCGCGCTTCAAGCGGCTCACGACTTCAAGGACACGAAGATGCTCGCCGGGCTGCTGCCGAAGGTGTCGCCACCGATGCAAATTGCGCTCATCGGGCTGGCCCAAGCTGTTGATTTGCAGTTCTACACCGCCAATGCCGAGTTCTTTGAAACTTTGGAGCGCTTAGCGAAAGAAGATCGGGTGGTGGAAGGGGGGGTGTTGTTGATTGCGTATCCGAAGAAGGGGAACCCGCTTTATCCGGACTATGTCCACCGGGATGAGATCTTTCCGAAAGTGCGCATGGATAACGATGGCTACATCTACGACAGCCCTTACCGTTTTAATCGGATGTTGGGCTTCGATGAGTGCTTTACCTTATTGGAGATCAAACGCGTCGCTAACCGAAAGACGCCCAAACCCGCGCATGTGGGTTCAGATTACCTCAAATACATCCCGGATGTTGAAGCGATGTTGAAGGACGATCCGGATGTCTTATCCATTTATAAAGCCCTCAGCCCCGGCTATCGCAAAGACTGGGCGGTTTACCTCTTTACGACATCTAATGAAGTGACCCGGGCCAAACGTTTTGAGGAGCTCAAAAACATCTTACGAGCGGGTTTTAAAAACATGACACTCTATCGTCAGGCTCAGAAGAAGTAGGCACCCCACGAAGCCTATCGGGCTATCAGTGATATAATAATGCTAACGAAGGAGAACAACCCTCATGAAAAAAGAACTGCTTGAACTAGCTTTAGACCAAATCAATTTTGAATTCGAATCCTCTTACCTCTACCTCTCCATGTCCACCTGGGCTGCGGATAACGGGTATCCCGGAACCGCCAAATGGATGGATAAACAAGCCGAAGAAGAAATCAGTCACGGGAAGAAGATGATGCACTTCCTACAGGAAGTCAACCAACGCGTTCTGTTGAAACCGATTGCGGCCGTACCGACCGATTTTCCGGGTTTCATGGAACTCTTCAAACTGTCCCTTGAACACGAAAAGAAAGTGACGGCTCGCATCGTCAAGCTCTACGAAGAAGCGACTGCGGCCAAAGAATACGCCATGGCGAATCTGTATTCCTGGTTCATCAGTGAACAGGTCGAAGAAGAAGCCACCTTGGTGGACATCATTACCCGCCTGGAGAAAGTTCCGACCCCGATCGGCATCATGATGATGGACGATCGCTTGGGGGCTCGCGCTTAAACCAACCTGAACGGCTCTGCCGTTCTTTTTTATGGGTGGTATAATGAGCGTAGTTTGTGGAGGATGTCCTATGGCCTTTGATCGGGCAAAAGCCCATTTAGCCCAGTTTGGATTCAGTGAACGCATTCAAACCTTTGACGTGTCCAGCGCCACCGTGGAGTTGGCGGCAGCGGCCCTGAATACTGATCCACATCGCATCGCCAAGACCTTGGCCTTTCGCGATGGGGAAAGTTACCTCTTGGTGGTGACGGCTGGGGACGGCAAGATCGACAACGCCAAGTTTAAAGCCACCTTCGGAATGAAAGCACGCATGCTGGATCCGCAAGATACCGAAGTGTTGGTGGGCCATGCGATCGGAGGAGTCTGTCCCTTTGGGGTCCATCCGGGAGGCCGCATCGTCTTGGATGTCTCGATGAAACGTTTTTCGACCATCTTTCCGGCGGTCGGCAGTTCGAACTCCGCCGTTGAACTCTCGCCACAGGAGTTGGAAGTGGCGGCTCAAACCACCGTGTGGGTGGATGTCTGCAAGGACTGGGAGTAAACCATGGAAGAACGGATTATGAAAGTTGGTATCATCGGTATCGGAGGGATCGCCCAGAAAGCGTATCTGCCGATTTTAGGTGCTCTACCGAATGTGGAAGTGCTGGCGTGCACGCGCAATGTGGAGACCTTAAAGAAGGTCATGGCGAAGTATCGCTTGAATCACGGAATGACGGAAGTGGCTGAACTGATCGCGATGAAACCGGATGCGGTGTTTGTGTGTTCAGCCACCGAAGCGCATCTGGAACACGCCTTAGCGGTCATCAACGCCGGGATTCCCTTACACTTGGATAAACCCGCGACCTTGGACGAGGTGAGTACCCTTCAGATCGTCGAGTTGGCTCAACGGAAGAACGTGCCCTTGATGATCGGTTTCAACCGGCGCTTTGTGCCGGCTGTCGCCAAAATCAAAGCCCTGGGGACTCCGGATCTCATCCTGCTTCAAAAGAATCGGATGATCCCGCAGGGAGATACGATTCGACATATGGTGTTTGATGACTACATCCATGTGGTGGATACATGCCGCTTTTTGATGAGAGAACCGGTGGAGCGAGTGGAAGCCCGCGGAACGTTTAAAAAGGATAAACTGACCCAAGTGGTCACGCATTATCACGGAAAGACAACCCACGCCATCGGGATCATGAATTACGATAATGGGGTCTTTGAGGAAGTGCTGGAAGTGATGCGAAACGGCGAGAAGTGGATCGTGCGTCAACTCGACAGTGTGGAACACTACCACCACGATACCCAACACATCGTCACGCGTTCCAGCTGGGAACCGACCCTGACTAAGCGGGGATTCGAAGCGATGATTACGCACTTTCTGGATGGCGTTCGAACGGGGAATCCTTTCGATCCATCGGCTCAGGACAGCCTGGAAACCCATCGGGTGTGTGAACTCATCGTCCAACAACTAGAAAAAAACCGGATCGCTTAGATCCGGTTTTTAATGTAGTTGTCAACGATCGATTCAAGGAAGACTTGGGTATCGTGATCGAAGCGATTGGGAATGGGTGAATCGACATCCAGGACCCCGATCACATTCCCATCCACGATCATCGGAACCACGCATTCCGATTGAGAGGCGCTGTCACAAGCGACATGCCCCTCAAACGCATGGACATCGGGGACATTCAGTGTTTTCTTCTGAGCCGCAGCCGTGCCGCAGACGCCCTTATTTAAGTAGAGGTGGACACAGGCAGGCTTGCCTTGGAAGGGGCCTAAGACCAGGTGCCCTTCCTTATAGAGGTAGAATCCGGCCCAGTTGAGATCCGGCAGACTTGTGTAGATCAACGAACTGAGATTTGCCAGATTGGCGATATCATCGGCTTCATCTTCAATGAGGGCTTGGGCTTGTTGTGCCAAGAGGGTGAGATCAGTTGTTCCAGTAAGGTCGTGCATGTTTTCATTTTAGCACACCTGTGCTATAGTGGGGTCGTGAACAGGGGAGCCTCACGGCTGAGATGTTTCAAGACAGACCCTCATCACCTGATCTGGTTAAAACCAGCGTAGGGAGTTTACATCCTTACGCCTCACACAACGGAGGTGTTTTTTAATGAAACGAGATCGAGTAGTTAGTTTAGTGTATGTAGCTTTGTATGCGGCGTTGTTTATCGTCTTAGATTATGCGGCCCGATTCTTTGGGTCCATGCCTAACGGTGGATCCTTGGGACTGGGTTCCTTGGCGATCTTAACGGCGGCGTATCACTTGGGGTGGAAGAACGGGGTTGTGGTCGGACTGCTGAGCATCCCGCTTCAATATCTAGTGAGCGGGTTCTGGTTTACCCCGACCTGGCCTCTAGTGGGCTTTCTCTTGGATTATGTGGTTCCGTTTGGGGTTTATGGCTTGGCTCCGCTGTTTCCGGATTGGAAGCACATCAAGACCGGAGTGGTCATCACCAACCTGATCCGCTTAGGGTCGCACATTGTGGTTGGCGCTCTCTTATGGAACGTGACCTGGTGGGGATCGGTCACCTACAACGCCGGTTACATGATTCCGACGCTGGTGGTGGGGACCGTGTTGATGCCGCTGATCCTCTCCCGATTGCCCAAACGAAGTTCTTAACTCGATATAGGATGAGCCCGGCTCATCCTTCTCTTTTGTGTTATAATTGAAAAGCACGAAAGAAAAACCATGAACCTCAAGCCCGGACAACTGATCAAAATCCAGTCGTACAAACACAACGGCAGCTTACACCGGACCTGGTTACGCGCGCAGGTACTGGAAGTGACGAACACCCGAACCGTGGTGGTCACCAACAAGACCTGGGTCAGCGAAGCCGACGGCCGGCGCTGGTTCACCCGTGAACCGGCGATCTGCTTCTTTTATCCGGACAAGTGGTTCAACGTGATCGCCATGTTGCGCAAGAGCGGGATCTATTATTACTGCAATCTGGCTTCTCCTTCCTTATATGACGGGGAAGCGCTGAAATGCATCGATTACGATCTCGACGTCAAAGTGTATCCCGACGGAGCCAAGAACATCCTCGATGAGGACGAGTTCAAGCTTCACGGGGACCTGATGCGTTACGGGGATGAGGTCAAAGGCATCGTCGAAGATTCCCTCAAGGAGCTTCTGGCGATGATCGAGACCCAGCAGTCACCCTTCGTGCGCGATGAAATTGAAGACTACTTTGAGGCGTATCTGAAGCTTCAACGGAAGCCGATCTCCCCTGAATCGGATCTGAAAAATGAGTCTTAAAAACATCGAAAAAGAAATTCAAAAAAAGCAGTGAAAGTTGTTGACAGGGGTAGTCGTGTTTGATATTATTAATGGGCACTCGCTAAGCAAGCGCACAGCGCAAAAGCCGAAAACGAGAGCGCCGATCTTTGAAAACTAAATAGGAAAACGTCGAAATTTAACGGAAACGTTAACCGGATTTAACCGGTTAAAAAAATAGACTTGAGCTAATCAAATGGAGAGTTTGATCCTGGCTCAGGATGAACGCTGGCGGCGTGCCTAATACATGCAAGTCGTACGAAGGAGCTTGCTCCTTAGTGGC
>CAINEY010000035.1 GCA_903847945.1 uncultured bacterium
AGCGCACTCAACTCGTTATGGATCGCATCGATGCGTTCATCGAGTAGACGCATGTTAGTGTGATCGTGGTAGTAGTGCGGATCATACCGCAACTCCCGCTGAGTATCCAACTCATCTTCCTTCTCGGTGATGGCCTCTTCCAGCTTCGCCAGTTGTTTCTTCAGACGTCCCAAGGACTCCCGATTAACGGGAAGGTCACTTCGTTTCTCGGAGCTCTCATTCGCTTCAGAAACACTCTTGGCTTCGGTAAATTGGGTATACCCCTTTTCCGTTAAGTTCGCCGTGCCTTGATTGATCTCCAAGACGGTATTAGCCATCTTCTGGATAAAGTAGCGGTCATGGGAGACAAAGATCAGGGTCCCGTCATAATCGGCCAAAGAGTTTTCCAACGCTTCTTTTCCTAAGATATCCAAGTGATTGGTGGGTTCGTCCAGGATCAACAGATTGGCTCGTTGAAGCATCAGTTTCGCCAAGGACAAGCGCACCTTCTCGCCTCCACTCAGTACATTGACCGACTTGAAGACTTCATCAGCGGTGAATAGGAAGGAGCCCAGAACGGTTCGCACTTGCGTATGAGTCAAATCCGGAAAGGCATTCCACAGTTCTTCCAGGACCGTCTGCGTGCCCTTTCCGGTTTCCAGTTCCTGATCGAAGTAACCGATCTCGATCTGATGCCCCAACAGCATCTCCCCGCCTAATGCCGGCAATCGTCCAACAATGGTTTTTAAGAGGGTGGACTTTCCTTGCCCGTTGGGGCCTAGAACGGCTAAGCGTTGACCGTGTCGCAGGGTCAATGAAACCTTGGCTAGCGGATGATCATAACCGATGACCAATTGGTCCAGTTTAAGGACTTCCTTGCCTCCGCGCAAGCGTGAACTGAAGGTGGCTTTGAAGTTCTTTTGATCGCTGGAGGGTTTATCGATTTTCTCCATGCGATCCAGATACTTGATCTTGGATTGGGCAAACTTCGCCTTGTCTTTCTTATAGCGAAACTTCTCGATCAGGGCTTCCAAGCGTTCAATGTCTTTTTGTTGACGTTTGTAGGCTGAGAGTTGCTTCTCCTGATTGAGGGCTTTCTGTTCGATGTATTGCGTGTAATTTCCCGGGTAACGCGTCAAGGTGCCAAACTCGAGTTCGAGGATGGCGTGGGCAATGCGGTCGATAAACATCCGGTCGTGGGATACAAACAGAATGGCTTTCTCGTAATGCTTCAGATACCCTTCCAGCCATTCGACCGTCGCCAGATCCAAGTGATTGGTGGGTTCATCCAACAGCAGCAAGTCCGGCTTGCTTAAAAGGAGTTTGATGAAAGCCAGTCGGGTCTTCTGTCCCGAAGAGAACTCACTTAGTCGTTTCTGCAGTTCAGGTTCGGTGAAACCCAGTTTGGTCACCACCGTCATGTGCTCATACCGGTAGGTATAACCGCCCAGCTCATCGTAGCGATGTTCCAACGAAGCGTAAGCATCCAAGAGTTCTTGGGAATGATCGCTCTGCATACGCTGGGTCAAGGCGTGGAGTTGTTGCTCCATGGCTAAAAAGTCTTGAGCCAACTCCTGCAACATCCCTTCGACCGTGATGTTTTCATCGCTGAAGGTCATCTGATCGAGGGTGCCGACCCGTAAGTCACGGGGTTTGATCAGCTCGCCCTTATCTAAGGTCAAGGTCTGATCCAGGATGTGCATCAAGGTGGTTTTTCCGGATCCGTTACGTCCGACTAGGGCCAGCTTTTGGCCGTCACGGATGTCGAAATCCAGGTTCTCAAAAACGGTTTGGGAACCAAAAGCTTTGGTTCCCTTAAGAATTTGTACGATCATGGGGTAAGACTCAATTGAAGGTAATCGGCAAAACCTTTGGCGATGTTCTCCATCAGGAGGTCCTGTTGGGTGGTGTAGATCGCGTAATCGGCGGGGTTAGTGATAAAGCCCAGATCCAGTAAGACTGCTTGAAGACCGAATCGGTTCTGTGCAGCAAAGCCTTCATTGAGTTTGGCGTCATCACTGTATTGTCCGGCACCGAGGATCTTGCCTCCGCTTTCACGGACATCGCCATTCACGTCGAAGAAGTCGATGACTTTTCCCCTAACGACCCCGGGTTTATTGCCCGGAGAACCGATCCCGTAAATGGTGAGGTCATCGGTCAATAACGCCCCATCCAACACGGCGGTCGCAAAACGATTGGTGGTGTAATAAGAATAGATGACACGGGCTCCCTTATCGACCAAGGACGTGCTCACATTGAGATCCAAGGCAATGTAGTATTTCGCCCGGGTGGTGTAGGCCACATCCATGCGTCCCCCCTGGCCATACCGGTTGAGGATCTCATCCGCATCCCGCAGGATCAATACCCGCAAGCCATAAGCTTCCAGTTTTTCTTTCAAGAGCTCGGCACTGGCATGTAACGCCAAGGCTTCGTTGAAGTCGCCCTTGACGTAACCTTCGTCATCGGACCGCTGATTCTGTGAAGGATCGATGACGACATCGTAAATCAACGCTGGAACATCCGCCTTCATGACGCGTAAAAAGAGATACGGTTGATCAAAGATCGGACGATTTTCATACGGCGATTCGATGAGATCCGGATCCGCCATCAGATCGATATCCATGCCTTGACCGTTATGGCGGCGTAACGTAAAGAACTCATCGTAGAGCGTAGTCGGTGCCACCAAGCGTTTCTTGGTGAGGTTCTCCAACACGAAGAGCTCATAGAAGCCTTCGGGTAACGTATCCAATGGGATCTGGCGATCGATGTAGGATTCCAAAAGGAAGATCAATTCTTCGCCGGAACACACATTGCGCAAGATCAGGGTCTTCCCAACCAAAGGATCGGTAGTTCCCAACACAAAGGGATCCTCATACAGATTTAAGGTCTCCCCGTAGTAAAGGTGCTCATCGATCGTGAGGGTTTCGGTATAGGTTAAAGTCTTTAAGGTGTTTTGAGCCTGAGTCAGGTTATAATCGCAAACCGCCGTCTTCGGTTGAACCACCGGGACAATGCGCGGGTTGATCAGAATGTAGAGGATGTAACCGATCAAAGCCAACAAGACCAAAAGCGGTCCCAGGACTCTCCAACGGATGCGCCGTTTGCGTTTGCGGCGATTCATCTTCTCGCGTTTCATAAGGAGATGTCCGCGATGTGTTTAGCCACCCGTTTGTCTTCAGGGGGCGGGGTCATGTAGGAAGGGGCAATCATCGTGCACAAGTACTCATGCGGATGATTCGGGATCGGCAGTTCGACATCTTCGAAAGGAACCCGCTGAAGCGGATAGATATCGTCCTTCTTGAAGACAAACGGTTTTAGAGCTGCTTTGAAGGTCCAGGTAATGTCCATCCCGATCATCGAGGATCGGCGATTGAGCCAACCGTAGAACTTCGCATTGGCCATAAACCACCGTTTCAACAACACCGGATTGAGGTGCAGATTTTCCAAGAAGGCAATGATGGGCATCAAGCCCTGATTGAGTAAGCGCAACGGAAGATCAAAGGCTTTGTGCGGATTGACGTAGTCATACACGAACACATCGACGAAGAGTCCGTCGCAGTCTTTGATTTTATTGGCTAGGAGCGGGTTGACTTCCTTGATGTAGGTGCCTTTCTTGCGGATCTTCATCGCCGGAATCAACACATTGTATTTTTTATTGAAGGCAAACGCATGAGCGACATACTTCTCGCCCAACTCATGAACGACTTTGAGGAGTTTCTCGTAATCGCTGCGCATCATCGCAATGTCCGCATCATCATCCCACGGAATAAAGCCGTGATGTCGCACGGCTCCCAAGGCACTTCCACCGTTGAGAAAATACGGAATGTTGTGCTTGCGGCACAAGGCATCGATGTCTTTCAGCATGCCCAAGAGCACATGTTGAACATCCCGGATGGTGATGACCGAGCCATCGGGATTCGTCTTCAAAATATAGTCCATGGCTAGAAGAGTAAGTTTTTCGGGGTACGCGCAAACGGAATCACATCGCGGATGTTGGTGATCCCGGTGATGTACATCAGGAAGCGTTCGAAACCTAAACCGAATCCGGCGTGTTTACACCCGCCGTAACGGCGTAGATCCAAATACCACTCCAACCCTTCGGGATGGATGTTCATGGCTTCCATGCGGGCTTGAAGGACATCTAGGCGCTCTTCACGCTGCGATCCGCCCACCAGTTCCCCAATGGCCGGAACCAAGAGGTCACAGGCTGCGACGGTCTTTCCGTCATCGTTGAGGCGCATATAGAAGGCTTTGATGTCTTTGGGGTAATCGGTCAAGAAGACCGGGCCTTTGACGACTTGTTCACACAGATAACGTTCATGTTCAGACTGCAGATCTGTTCCCCAATCGACCGGGAACTCGAATTTCACTGGTGCAGCTTTGAGGTGTTCAATGGCTTTCGAATACGGCATCCGTGTAAACGGCGTACTCAAAACCAGGTTCAATCGTTCCAACAAGGTCGGATCGATCATCTGGTTGAAGAACTTCATTTCTTCCGGCGCATTCTCCAACACATAGGTAAT
>CAINEY010000036.1 GCA_903847945.1 uncultured bacterium
ATGCAGGGTGTGGTGATCAAGATCGAGGGTTCGACCTTGGATCAGATCGGTATAGTGATTCGCCGTTACGTGAGGGCGTAAAGCTTTCAGTTCGACTTCCTGGTGATGTTCACTGAAGTTGAAGAACGTGACCAACGCTGAGGTTTCTGTCTGACGGATCACGCAGAGCACATTGGGGGTGTTCAGATCGATGGCGATCTGTGGAACCTGGCCATCCAGTTCAGGCAAGGTCTTGCGCAAAGCGATGAGTTGTTTGAGCATCTGATAGACCTCATGTTCATCGGTACCGCAGCGTTGCGCCTTTTTTGCGCGATTCCAATCGAAGAACGGGCGATGAACCCAACGTCCTTCCAAGGCTTTGGCCGGATCTTGCTTATAGGATTGATCGTTCAAGGTGGCAATTTCATCCCCGCTGTAGATGAGCGGCATGCCTCGTACACTGAGGATCAAGGCATGCGCCAGATTGATGCGTCGGATGGCTTCAGTACGGCGATACGCTTCATGGGT
The DNA here is from genome assembly GCA_903847945.1 of uncultured bacterium. GTDB lineage: Bacteria > Bacillota_I > Bacilli_A > Erysipelotrichales > Erysipelotrichaceae > UBA2212. The sequence continues at coordinate 508 of CAINEY010000036.1, forward strand.
TTCATGGGCCGCTTGTAACCCCAGCAATGAAGCCAAGGTTCCGTTGGTTCGTGCGTCGTGGGTCACCGGGTTATATTGATAGGCTTCGCCCCGGGCGAAAGAACCCGGGTATTGGTTGTGGTAGTAATGAATCAGAAACTGCTTGTGCGCAAACGGATCCATACCCATCGACTTGGCTGCCCCTTCATTGAATCCCCATCCGATGTCGTCGTGACAGCGCACATAGTTCATCCACGTCCCTCGGGAGGGAATCTGAAAGCGGTTGGTGTCGATGGTGAGCAGTCGGACATCGCGGGTCGCAAACGCATGATACACATCCACCATCAGGTTGGCGTTGTACATGATTTCGCATTCGGTGTTTTGCTCGGTTCCAAAGTATCGAACAATCTGTTCCGGTTCGACGATTGCTTCGCCTAACAGTGCCAGGGAGGGACAAACTTCCTGTTTGATCAGCTGTAGCAGACGAAGCAAATCGTGAATCGGCTCGAGATTGCGGCACGAAGTGTGGAGTTCTTTCCACATAAAGGGGATGGCATCCAGTCGGATCATGTTGACCCCTAGGTTAGCTAAGACCAGCAAGTTATCAGCCATACCATTGAAAACATCCGGATTCTTAAAGTTCAGATCCCATTGGAAGTCACTGAAGGATGTAAAGACGTATTTCTTGATCGACTCGACATACGTGAAATTACCGGGGCATTTATCCGGTAAGACTTCCGGTACCGTCTGATTGAACTGATTGGGTATTTCCGGGGTGTCATACATGATGAAGTAGTTCTGTTTACGGACATCACCGGCTAAGGCTTCCTGAGCCCAATGGTGTTCTTGGGCGACATGATTGATCACATAGTCGATGCACACGTGAATCCCTGCATGACGCAAGATGGCTAAGGTTTCCACAAAATCCTCCATGGTTCCCAAACGCTCATCGATGGCCCGATAATCCATCACGGCATAACCGCCGTCATTCTCTCCGGGACGCGGTTTCAACAGAGGCATCAAATGCAGGTAGGTGATCCCCAGATCATGAAAGTAGTCGACCTTCTCGGCCAATCCTTTCAGATCACCCGCAAAGAGATCCACATAAAGTGTCATTCCCACCATGGAAGGACTGAAATACCAATCGGCTTCTTTGCTATCCATCCGTTGCAGTTCGGGATGACGGGTTGATTTCGCCTGGCGCATGAGCGCCAACAACGCCTCAAACTGAGGCATTGACGCTTCACCGTAAAGTTTTAAGTAGAGATTTCTAAGTTCAGTGGTTGTTTTCATGAGCGGAATCCAGGAACGCATCACGGGTGGCCAAGGTTGGCAAGGCCCCGATCGCTCCTTTGGTGAGGGTCGTGATCGCACCACAGGCATTGGCGTTTCTCAACACCGTTCGCAGTTGAGCGTCAGAGAAGGATTCAAGATCAAGATTAGCGGAATAGACTCCGTGAAGGAAAGCCCCAAAGAAGGCATCGCCGGCCCCGGTCGTATCGATCGCGGTAACGCGAAACGACGGTTGACGAATCAGTCGTCCCTGAGTGTACACCGCACTGCCCAGCTCTCCGCTGGTGATCACAATCATGGTGATCGGATAGCGTTGAGCTAAAGCGTTCAGTGCGTCCGCTTCGCTAAGCCCCGGTTGAAGAAACATCAATTCTTCATCACTGACTTTGAGGATGTCCACAAACGGCAGGGCTTGTTCAATCAGGCTTTTAGCCAAGGTCAGATCGTCCCATAATAGTGGTCGCAAATTCACATCGAAACTGACGACTTTGCCGGACGCATGGGCATATTTCAGCATGTCCAAGGTTGCTGAACGCGCCGGTTCATCACTGAGGCTGACAGAGCCGCAGTGAAACGCATCGGCCCGATCCATCGCTTCCCGGAAGATCGTATTGAAGGTAACAGCGATATCGGCACCGTGTTTACGGTAAAAACTAAACGAGCGTTCTCCCGACTCGGTCAAACTAACAATCGCCAAGGAAGTCGGTGCACTGGGACTCATCAGGAGCCCG
>CAINEY010000037.1 GCA_903847945.1 uncultured bacterium
CGCACTACTACCACGATCACACTAACATGCGTCTACTCGATGAACGCATCGATGCGATCCATAACGAGTTGAGTGCGCTTATGGCTGATTGGGAAGCCCTCAGTGCAAAAATCGCCGAATACATTCAATAAAAAAGACGACTTCTATTGAAGTCGTCTTTTGGTTTAACCGTTCCCGTTCCCGGTTCCGTTGCCGTCGGTGTCACCGTTTCCGCCGTCACCGCCGTTATCGGGGTTCCCGGAATCGTCGTTCCCGGAATCGTCATTGCCGGGTCCGTGCTGTAGAAGCTGTTTCTTCACTTCAGCCTGGATCTGCAACAGATCCAGCTCACCGCCGTTTTCAAGGCGAGTACGCAATTCAGTCGTATCCACTCCGGCATTTTCAAGCTGTTGAAGGGCCAGTTCGATGCGCTGACGCAATTGGTCTTGAGTCATCAGCTGGATTTGAGCTTGGTCTTGAATGGCTTCAAGATTGCCTTCCTTGGCAAAGAACTCTTTGGCACTTAAGATCGTTCCATCCGGAGAAGTGACCATGCCGTGCAAGACATAGAGACCGACCGGAACATCTTCATCCCGAGCTTCCATCAGTTGAGCCAGGGTGGCTTTGATGGTCACCACGTTCATGGCTTGCAGCATCGTATTCTCTTGGATGCGTTCCCGTAAACGGGTATACAAGCCATCGCACTGGTCGCGATACTGTTCATTCTGGGCAACCGTCGTAACGACCACGAAGTCATCGTCCAGATCCTCTAGATCGATAAATCCGGCTGCTTCGGCGCGTTCGATCAAGGTCTCAACGGCTTCTTCGGCCGGTAAACCGATCAGATCGTCAAAGGCAATCGTTTCGGCATCGGCATTGACGGCCACGATTTCGATGACCTTGTCTTGCGGATTGACACTGAGTTCAAAGCTGGGGTTGATGTCCAGCGCATACACAGCGGCAACCACCGGTGTGGACGGGAAGAGTTGGATGACACCGAACGCACTGAGCGCAAAGACGCTCAACACTGCGGCGAGTCCAAGGGAGAGGGATAATTTGGCGAGTTTTCGCATGGGATGAATCCTCCGTTTCGATGTGGAGGTCAACCCTTCCGACTCGGCTTGCATCAGGATCGCGTTTAACAGCCGGTCTTCGTTATAAGCGTGATCTGCGAGACTTTGTTTGAGCGGGTTTTTCATGGGTGAACTCCTTTCACCATCTACGAGGGGACTTTATCGGCAAATCGACGAAAACTTATTTAAATTTATCGCGGAGACGCAGGATGGCGTTGGCGATGCGGCTCTTGATGGTGCTTTCCGGTAGTCCGGTTTCCTTGGCGATGGCGGAATAGGGCATCTCGAAGCGATAGCGCGCGATCAACAACTTCCGGTCCAGTTCACTGAACGTTTCCACATACGCCCAGATGGCCTCCGAGCTGGTGGTGTTGAGCACCAGCGTTTCCAGATCCGTTTCATCCGGGATCTGATCGAGCAGGATCGAGTCATCATCGCTCAATGTGATCGGTTGATGGCTTTGATTGGTGTAATAGGATGCCAAGTGGTGTTTGGCGATGGTGATCAGATACGCTTGGAGATTCTCCGGACGATCGTGTTTGACCAGGTGTCGGTAAAGATCCAGGTAGACTTCCTGGAGGATTTCATCACCATCGGCCACGTTGCTCACGCGAAAATGGATGAATTGGCTGGTGGCTTTGAAGGTGGCGTGGTAAATGGCTGTAAAGTCTTGGACATCAATCATGTGGTTTCAGTATAACACCATTCCGCTAACGACAAAATGCGGGTGGCCGATTCCCATGAATTTTGTGTATAATGTAATCGCACAATCAGGAGGATGAATATGGGAAATTGCATCGTCGCCCAATCGGGCGGTCCGACGTCGGTCATTAACGCTACCCTGGCAGGTGTCGTGAAGGCCAATCAGTTGAATCCGATTTACACCAAGGTCTATGGCGGACTCCCCGGGATCGAAGGGATCCTTCAGGAGAAACTGGTGGATCTGACTGCGATGAGCGAAGACGAAAACCGCATCTTGCGTCAAACGCCGTCCAGCGCACTGGGATCCTGCCGCTACAAACTCAAACGCTCCAATACAGCCGACTTTGAGAAACTGTTTGCGATCATGGAGAAGTACGATGTCGATACGCTCTTCTACATCGGCGGAAACGACTCCATGGATACCGTGTATGCGCTCAGCGAATACGCTCAGGCCCACAACATCACCAACCGTCGCTTTGTTGGTTGTCCGAAGACGGTCGATAATGACCTGATGGTCACCGATCACTGCCCGGGTTTTGCCTCTGCCGCGAAGTTTATCGCGACTACAGCTTTACAGACCTGGCTTGACTACAATGTCTATACCCGTCAAGAAGTCTTCATTCTGGAAACCATGGGGCGTGATGCCGGATGGTTGGCTGCTTCGGCATGCTTGTCCGGGAAAGTTGATTTGTTGATCTTGCCGGAAATTCCGTTTGATAAAGACGTCTTCTTGAAAGAAGTCAAAGCCTGCATCGATGCCACCAACAAGTGCTACATCGTGGTTTCTGAAGGCGCCCGTTACGCCGATGGGACTTACCTTGCCGCCGGCGAAGCCAAGAATGACGGCTTCGGTCATGCGGTGTTGGGAGGAGCCGGGAATGCCGTGAAACAGTTGATCCTGGATTCCGGAGTCGCCAGCCGTGCCAAGGTCCAAGACCTCTCCACAGCCCAACGTTGCCACGCCACCGAACAATCCCTAGTGGATGTCGAAGAATCCTTCAAGTTGGGGATGAGTGCCCACATGCGGTCCATGAACCCGGCCTTTACCGGACACATGGTC
>CAINEY010000038.1 GCA_903847945.1 uncultured bacterium
CACGCCAAGAAGTACTTCAGTCCTTTAGTGCCCAGTTATGCCTGTTACGCGCAGGATCCCTTACGCGCTCCGCTTCCTGTCGCCGAGCGGATCGCCGACAATATCCTGGTTCTTCCGCTCTATGCGGGACTTACGGATGAGGACATCGATCGTATCATTAACTTGATTCAAAACCCGGTTCGATAATATAAAGGAATCCTGCTTAGGGATTCCTTTTAATAGTGCGTAAACGGGATTGTCTTACAACTTATTTGTTGTATAATGGAGGTAGTCGTTGAACATTGTCTTTTATCGAAGCCTTAACGGGCAGAGTGACGTTCTCGAGTTTCTGAATCGGCTTCATCCGGTAGAACGCGGTCGTACTTTAGCCATCTTTGACGCTTGTCAAAGCCATGGTCTTTCTGTACTCAACACGTGACAGATCAGCGGGAAGATATGGGAGATTAAGACCTATCGATACAACCGTTTCTTCTACTATCGTCAAGATGATACCTTGATCCTCTTCTACGCCATCAAGAAACAAAAACCTCGGCTGGAGAAACACGATCTGAAAACCATTCAAGAACGCTACCTCACCCTAATCAATACCCCATCACCTAAGGAGGCACCATGAATTCTACGACTGTCTCATTATCTGCCATACTCAAAGAAGAATTGAAGAACCCTGAAGTAGCACTTTCTTTTCAAAAGCATCGACAAGAAATCGAACTGGTCATGCAGATCATTGCCGCCAGAAAAGCGCGGCATTGGACACAACATGAACTGGCTCAACGTGCCGGAATTCGTCAACAAGCTCTATCCCGAATCGAATGTCAGAAGACGTTTCCGAATCTGAAGTCTTTGGTCAAACTGGCTGACGTACTCGAACTTGAACTTGTGTTTGTCCCTCGGCAATCGACCATTTCAGAATCCACTCCAAGAACACTTACCCCATGACCTTCACTCCGCTTGAACTTCATGAAGTTTTATGGCTCTGTAAACGCCTGGCTTTGGAAGCCTCGGCGTTGATCATGGACAACTATGCCTCCGATTTTGAATCGACCCTGAAGTCGGATGGATCTCCCCTAACTCTTGCCGATCGCTTAGCGAATGATCACATCGTTGAAGGCTTATCCAACGACTACCCCTACATTCCGATCTTAGCGGAAGAAAGTGCCGACGATCCGCGACGCTTGTCCAGTGACTGGTGCTTCATCGTTGATCCCTTGGATGGCACCAAAGAATTCATGGCGAAAAACGGGGAATTCACCGTCAATATCGGTCTGGTCTATCAAGGTAAACCCGTCTTGGGTGTCATTGCCTTACCTGCCAAGAACGAACTCTATACTGGCTTGATTGGGGATGGAGCCTTTCGGGAGAGTGCCAATCAAAAGGCTGTTTCTCTTCATGTGTCGGATCGCCTTGATCACCTCATCGCCATCGGCAGCCGATCTCACGCCCAACCAGAAGAACAAGCGCTTCTTGAGGCTCATCGTCATCAGATCGCCATAGAGTCCGTCGCCGGCAGTTCCCTCAAAGGCTGTCGCATTGCGGAAGGTGGGGCTGATGTGTATTATCGCTTCGGGAATACGATGGAGTGGGATGTCTGTGCGATGCAAGCAATTGTTGAAGCAGCAGGCGGGGTGGTGCTCGATCTTACCGGTCAACCCCTCACCTACAATCACCCGACTCCCCGCTTTAACGGCTTCTGTGTACTCAATCGCTTAGAAAACTTCTGGCTCAACTAAAAACCCGTCCCTAGGGACGGGTTTTATTTTGCGTGAAGTATCAATCGACTTAAGACGTTTCGGGCATCCTCTGATAATCCCACCGGTTTCTTGGTAAGCTCATCGATCTGGACGATCACGGTTTCTGCTGTGGCAGCCAAGGTGTTGTTTTGGTAGAGCTCTTGTTCCAACCCGATCGAACTGTTGCCGAGTTTGATCACTCCGGTACCGATTGACACGATTCCCGGCCACTGCAGTTCAGTCTTCAAACTGACGTTGAGCTGCACGATCACAAACACATCCTGGGGCAGTTAACGGTGTTGATCCCGCATACAAGATCTCCACCCGACCGGTCTCCAGGTACGTCGCAAAACACGCATTGTTCACGTGCCCTTAACGATCGGTATCCGCAAATCGGATCTTGTCGGTGGTTTGGGAAGGATAAGCCTCAAAGGCCAATTCAGTCAGATTCATAGCTCAAGCCTACGGTTTATAACATGGCTTGTCAAGAGGACTTACTTGGCTGGGGGTGAATCTCTGCCTTGTTTCGTGGTAAAATAAAGCATATTAAAGTATACCGCACAGACGAGGGACTCCTATGGCAACACCCATGACCCATCTTGATCAACTGGAAGCAGAAGCCATTTTTATCTTGCGCGAAGTCGTGGCCGAGTGCGAAAAACCGGTGATGCTTTACAGCATCGGAAAAGACTCCTCGGTCATGTTGCACTTGGCCTTAAAAGCGTTCTATCCGGAGAAACCGCCGTTTCCCTTTTTACACATCGATACCACGTGGAAGTTCAAAGAGATGGTGGAGTTTCGCGATCGTAAAGCCAAAGAACTCGGCTTGGATCTGTTGGTGTACACCAATCAGGAAGGCTTAAAACAAGGCATCAATCCCTTCGACCATGGATCGGCCTACACCGACATCATGAAAACGGAAGCCTTAAAGATGGCTTTGGATCATTATGGGTTTACCGCAGCGTTTGGGGGAGCCCGACGCGATGAAGAGAAATCCCGGGCTAAAGAACGCATCTTTTCCTTCCGCAATGCCGCCCATGCCTGGGATCCTAAAAACCAGCGTCCGGAGATGTGGAAACTCTACAACACCCGCATCAAAAGCGGGGAGTCCATCCGAGTCTTCCCCTTATCCAACTGGACCGAAAAAGACATCTGGCAATACATCGCCCGCGAGAAAATCGAAATCGTTCCCTTGTATTTCGCCAAAGTCCGTCCAGTCATCCAACGCGATGGAAACCTAATCCTGGTGGATGATGATCGATTAAAACTGCGCCCCGGAGAAGTCATCGAACTCAAGAAAGTCCGTTTCCGCACGTTGGGGTGTTACCCCTTGACCGGCGGTATGGAATCGGAAGCGGATACACTGGAAGCCATTACGGCCGAAGTGTTGGGAGCCGTTGCTTCCGAACGCACCAGCCGCGTCATCGATCATGAACAAAGCGCCTCCATGGAAAAGCGTAAACGTGAGGGGTACTTCTAATGGGAAACCTCTTGCGCTTTATTACCTGCGGCAGTGTCGATGACGGTAAGTCAACCTTGATTGGGCACATGCTGTATGACGCCAAACTCATCTTTGCAGATCAAGAGCGGGCTTTGGAACTCGATTCCAAGACCGGCAGCCGTAACGGGGAGATCGATTACTCGCTGTTGTTGGATGGCTTAGTCGCTGAACGTGAGCAAGGCATCACCATCGATGTCGCTTACCGGTATTTCGCCACCGATCGACGTTCCTTCATCGTGGCCGATACGCCGGGTCACGAACAATACACCCGCAATATGGCCGTTGGGGCTTCGTTTGCGGATTTGGCCGTGATCTTGGTGGATGCCACACAAGGCATGTTGCCTCAAACGAAGCGTCATGCGCGCATTTGTTGGCTCATGGGCATCCGTCACTTCGTCTTGGCTGTCAACAAAATGGATTTGATTCAGTACGATGAAGCCCGATTTACGGCGATTCGTGATGAATTCACGGCATTTTGCGGAGCCTTTTCGCCCCTGCATCTGCATGTCATCCCCGTCAGTGCCACCCAAGGCGACAATCTGACGCAACCTTCACCGATGACTCCTTATTACACCGGATTACCGTTACTTCGCTACCTTGAAAGCATCGATGTGGATGCGGAGTCCGATCCCTTACCGTTTGTGTTACCGGTCCAACGGGTCAGTCGTCCGGATCATA
>CAINEY010000039.1 GCA_903847945.1 uncultured bacterium
GGTCACCACCTCCTACCTGTTGAATGGCTCCAGCATCGTCCGTCAGACTCAGGGAGAGTCAACCCTAGACTTCTTCTACGACGAGAACGGCAACCTGTATGGCTTCCAAAAGGGGAGTTTAACCTACTACTACCTGCGTAACGGACAAAACGACATCGTAGGGATCCTTGACAGTACAGGTACTCAAGTAGTCAGTTACACCTATGATGCCTGGGGAAACCAAGAACCCATCACAGGATCCTTAGCCACAACGATCGGTCAAGAGAATCCCTTCCGTTATCGCGGCTACTACTTCGATACCGAGACGGGACTCTACTACCTCAACAGCCGGTACTACGACTCCGTGACCGGACGGTTTATCAATGCGGATAAAATCGATGCATTAGGATTGAGCCCACTATCATTTAATGATAAGAATTTATATTTATACGGAGATAACAATCCAGTCAATCGAAAGGATCAACAAGGTTATTTCTGGGATACTGTTTTTGATGTTGTTTCACTCGCCTTTAGTATTAAAGATGTAGTTGAGAATCCATCTGATCCACTAAACTGGATTGGCTTGCTAGGGGATGTAGTAGATCTTGTGCCTTTCGTAACTGGTGTTGGTGAAGTTACAAAAATAGTTACGAAATCGATGAACCTAATAGATGCAGCTGATGATGCACACGATGCTGCTAGAGCCTTAGGAAATGTATCTGAAGCAGCGGAAAGTTTACAAAAAGGTTGGAAACTTGGTGACCCAATAACTAATCTCACGAAAGCTGCTAACACACCATCGTGGACCGCAGTTAGACAAAGATTTTGGAAAAATACTGCACAAGAATTGGGGGAAGAAGCCACGAATTTTGGTCGAATGTCCAAAGGTCTTGCTGATATTGGGCTTGATGGCTTTCCTAAGGAGTTGCATCATACGAATGGTCGAAAACCACCTTATTTCTTTGTCTTCGAAGTGCTTTCAAAAACTGAACACATGAAAGTGCATTATGGTAACTAATATGAGTCAAAAGCAAAACATAGACTATAGGAATAGCTTACTTCAAAAACTCAAGATTGGTGAAAGACTTAGCTCAAGTGAAAAAATATGGCTGCAAGTTAATCCTGCATATAACGTCAGTTATGGAGAAGATGCATTAGCATTTGATATACTGCAGTTACATCCAAATGCAAAATATTCCGTTCAGTTATCCCTTAAAGACATGAATCCAAAGGGAATTTTCCAATCTTGGTTCACATGTGTACTTGGTGACGGAGTGATTTCTATCCCTGGCGATTCCAAGAAGTACCAAAGTATAAGATTCAGGTTAACAAAGGATGAACCAACAATTACGTTCGACTTTTATTCTGAAAATGGGCTAGCAAGAGTAGAATACGCACAGATTTATGAAACGAACAATTCGACTGGTATCAACTCTGTAAAAAGCGATTGGTATCCAAAACTTGCGATGAAAAAAAAGGAATTAAGCAAAAACAAGATCGCTTATTCATGCAAATCGAAAGATAATGAGGATTTCAATTCTTTCATTTTTATTATTGAAATAAAGAAATACGATTGTTTGGCCTGCAGTGGATTATAAGAGAGCCATCTGAGGGGAATCATAGGGGTATTTTGTAGTTTATATACCATCTCAGTTTAGCCAATGCAATTCTATTGATACAGTGAATGTTAGTTTAGCGATGCTTGAATCTCAACGATCTTACCCACTTCTTCAACGCTTCTCGGGTAAACCGGTAGTGCTGGATTCGGCACGCCTCATCTCCACCAGAAGTTTAAATCGTTCTAGTTTAAACGGACTACCTAGTCCGTGATTTTGATGTGGTTTTCGTGGAGGTAATAGATTGTGGGTTGATCTACGGGATCGTGTGTGGCGACCACACAGGTGCTTTTATCCGACAGATCCACTTCGGTGAAGACCGTATCGGGATGATCGGCACTCAGTAAGCGGTTGGGATCCTGATGGAGCTTAATAGCGGCTTCTCGGGAACACCAATCCAAGAGGGGATGTTCAAGGTTGAGATGCAAGCGTTCGATGATGGCGGGTTCGATGGTTCGATCGAGTTCAAGGTCGATGCCTAAGGGTTGTTTGGCGATGGCCACCACCATCGTGCCTCCGCTATGCGACACGCTGAGGTGGTAAGGGGAGTCGATCAGGATTGGACGGCCTTCCACGTAACGAAAGTGCTCTTCCATCCCAATCAGCCCGCAAACCCGTCGTGCGACGTATTCGCTGCTGCCGTTGGGCCAGGCACCGTGTTGTTTGGTAATGACGTAGAGAATCATGCCTTCAGTTTACCATGCCTTTACGCTTTGAACGCTTATCGTGCTTAGCGGATAGTGAATTCGGTGGTCAGTCCATCCTCTGAACTGGGCCCCACCCATAAGGCAAAGGCTCCGGGATCGACGATGAAGCGGAAGTTTGCGGTGAAATACCCAAAACGTTGGGCGTCGATCGTGAAGGTGACAGTCTGAGTCGATTTGGCGTTGAGATGGATTTTCTTGAACGCACACAGCTCTTTGACCGGACGGGTGACTTGAGCCACCAGATCGCGGTAATACACTTGGACGATTTCCTGTCCATCTCGATCGGACGTGTTGGTGATGTCCACGGAAACCTCCAAGGATTCTGAAGCGCTAATCGTTGATGATTTGAGGGTCAGTTTGTCATAGAAGAAGGAACTGTAGCTTAAGCCGTAACCAAAGGGGAAGAGGGGGGTCTCATCGCAATCCAAGTAGCGCCGGAAATTGGGACGTCCGGTGTTTTTGTGATTGTAGTAGAGGGGGATTTGTCCCACGGTCTTGGGGAAAGTTGTCACCAGTTTACCGGAAGGGTTATTGATCCCCAACAGGGTTTCGGTAATGGCCGTTCCGCTGCTTAAGCCCAAATGCCAGACACACAAGACGGCGCGAGATCCCTTGATGACGGACCCAATCGTCAACGGACGTCCGGTAAACAGTAAGGTAATGATGGGTTTTCCGGTTGCTTTGAGGGCGTCGAAGAGCTCTTGTTGAACCCCGGGAAGATCCAGGAAGGCTCGATTGTTGTTTTCACCGCTCATCAGGTTATGCTCACCGGCGGTAAAGACGATCACATCGCTGGCTTGAGCCGCAGCCAACGCAGCTTCAAAGCCGTCTTTTGAAGGATCCAATGCATCACAGCCTTTAATGAAGGTGTAGTTCAGTTGCGCGTCATCGAAGGCTTTGGTGACAGTAATGGTGTTTTCGTGATGTCCGGCTGCCCCCCAACAGCCGATCGGCGTGTGCGGGTCGTTTCCGAAGGGGCCGATCAAGGCAATCTTTTGAGTGCGATTTAAAGGCAAGGTCCCGTCGTTTTTCAACATCACAATGGATTCTCGAGCCACCTTTAAGGTCATGTCCACAGTTTCGGGGTTCAAGATCACGTTTTCACGCAATTGTGGATCCACAAAAGGTTTTTCAAAGAGTCCCAGTTCATATTTAACGGTCAAGATGCGCAATACGGCGTCATCGATCAAGGCTTCCAAAGCCGGGTTCTCTGAAACCAGAGTCTTAAAGTGATCCAAGTAGACGCCGGAATGCATGTCCATATCCACGCCGGAGAGAAGACCGATCCGGGCGGCTTCTTTTTGATCGGCTGCGGTCGTGTGCCCAATCAGCTCTTCCACCGATTCCCAGTCACTGACCACAAACCCATCAAACTTCATTTCACCTTTCAGTAAGGTGCGAAGGGTAAACGGGTTTCCGGAAGCCGGAACGGCCATGACATCGTTGAAGGAACTCATAAAGGTCATGACCCCGGCATCCACACACGCTTGAAACGGTGGAAGAACGGTGGTGCGTAAGACGTGTTCTGAGAGATCGACAGAATTGTAGTCCCGTCCGCCTTCCGACCAGCCATACGCCAGATAATGCTTCGCACAAGCAGCCGCTTGCGGATAACCGTCGGCATTTAGCGATTGAACACCACGAACCCGAGCTTTGGCGACTTCAGAACCGTAGTAGGGGTCTTCACCGGCACCTTCCGCAATGCGTCCCCAACGGGGATCGCGTGCGATGTCGACCATGGGAAAGAAGTTCCATCGGACGCCATCCGAGGCTGCTTCCACCATCGCATGCTTGGCACTGGCTTCGATGAGCTCCAGATTCCATGAACACGCTTCGGCTAAGGGAATCGGAAAGGTTGAAACATAACCATGGATAATGTCGCTGCCGATGAGCAGGGGAATCCCTAAACGGGACTCTTCCACGGCGATACGCTGGATCTCGTTCACTAAGGTTAAATTGCGGTGATTAAGGAAAGAACCGACTAAACCTTGTCGGATCAGGTCTTTTTCTTTGGGTTTGATGCGTCCGAATTGGACCATCTGGCCGATTTTCTCCTCCAGAGTCATCTGGGTGAGCAAGAGTTGGGCGCGTTGTTTGGATGTCGACATGGAGTCTCCTTAATATGAAACGATTCAATATCGCTTACATGATGCTATTTTCACTCGAAAATGTCAATATTTGGAACAAAATTTCGTGTGTAACCCTTTACAACATCGAAAATTTCGGTTATTCTTGGGGTGACAGACGTGCTTTTGATCAGAGAATTGGCAAGAATATGAAACGATACATACTTCTTAACGACCATGATTGAAATCAAACAAAACACCTTCATCCTGAATGATCACGAAACCTTCCTGTTCGGCGGGGAACTTCACTATTTTCGCGTTCCCAAAGCCCAATGGGCGGATCGTTTAGCAGCCATGAAGGCCGCCGGTTTGAATCTGGTCTCCACATACATCCCCTGGCAGCTCCACGAACCCGTGGAAGGGCAGATTGATCTGCATGGAACCACCGCCGATCATCTGGATCTGGCCGGATTCATGGAAGCGGTCAAAGCCAGCGGCATGATGGCGCTGGTTCGTCCGGGGCCGTATGTGATGAGTGAACTCACCACGGATGGCATTCCGGGTTGGCTCATCCAGAATTACCCTCAAGCCTTGGCCTTAACCCAAAGCGGCCATGCTCATCATACCAAAATCTTCAGTTATCTCCACCCGATCTTCGTTGAAAAAGTAAAGACGTGGTATAAAGCGGTCTTTGATATCCTGGAACCCCTTCAAATGAGTCATGGGGGACCGATTGTGTTGATGCAGCTCGATAATGAAGTCGGGATGTTTCAATGGATCGTCAACCAAGGGGATTACTCGGAAGTCACGCTCTCGCATTTCGTGGATTTCCTTCAGGAACGCTTTGAAACGCTTGAAGTGGCCAATAAAGCCCTCAACACCTCTTTGAAAGAATGGGACGATGTAGTGGCGTTGGTGAAAAACCTTAAAGCGCCGTATGCCTTACCGTTACATCACGAATATGGCTTATTCAACCGGAAGTTCTTTACCTGTTACTTGAACACCCTACGCGAGATTGCCTTGGACAACGGGATGAATGTGCCCATTGTCGTCAATGTGCACGGCTTTGATCAACACGATTACGCCAAGCGTGGCTTGCGTTATCCGATCGGCTTATCGCAACTCAAAGATACGATGGCGATTCCGAATTCGATCATGGCGGGGGATTACTACATCGGTAACCTCGTTATGGACAACTACACGGATGTCATCATGGCGGATGCCTTGACCCGTTCGATTCAGAATCCCGATCAACCCTTGTTCTCGGCGGAATTCCAAGGTGGATTCCAAGTGGATGTGCCGATCTTGCAACCGACCTCGATCGATCTCAATGGCCGGCTGTGTATCGCCGATGGTATGAACGGGATCAACTACTACATGTTTGTGGGAGGAACCAATTGGCACCACTCCGGTCTCTTTGGATCCAACCACGATTGGCAAGCCCCCATCAGCCGTGAAGGCACTTTCCGACCGAGTTACTTCGCCATCGCGCGCTTAGGTAAGACGTTACGTGCTTTGGGGTCGTCGTTTGTGAAATCGTCACTGCGCAGTGATGTGGTCATCGGATGGGATCCGGATGTCTACATGACCGAGTATTGGGTCAATGCGACCCGTTCCATGCATGACCGCTTGACGCATTTGCGGGAAACGGCACTCTTCGGACTTGGCCGATCCTTGGCCATGAATCATTTGAGTTATGAAGCTGTTGACTTAACGAAAGCGGATCTGAATCTTTCCAAACAACAACCGCTTATCGTCATAGGGATGACCTGGATGAACGCTAACGTTCAACAACGCCTAGCCGACTTTGTATCACAAGGGGGTCATCTGGTGCTTATCAATGAAGTGCCGACCTTGGACTTCTATGGAAAACCGTGCACGATCTTGCGTGATGCCTTAGGGCTTGAACAAATCGGGATCGAATACGGCTCCCTCGTTCGTGACGGAAATGTGGAAGGCATCAACACCTCTGAGTTGCACCTTTATGCTCATGAAGGGGGTTGGATTACCAGTGAACGGACGGGTCATACCGCCGCCTTCTCAAAACCCATCGGTAAAGGGAAGTTGTCGATGATCGGAGTCTTAATGCACAATGAACGGCTCTTCAAAGAAACCTTATGGGGTCAATGGTTCGCTAAGATCGGGATCCAATCCCCATATAAAACCAGTGATCGCGTTCATCTCAGTGAACGGATCGACGGATCCACCACCTATATCAGCGTGTTGAATCTGGATGAATACCGTAAGACCTTAACCGTTTCTCGGAACAATCAGACCCTCTTCGATGGTCATCCGCTGATTCTCCAGTCCCGTCAGGGAATGATCCTACCGATAAATTTGCCGATCACATCAAACGTGACCCTGGTCTACAGCACCGTGGAACTCATCGATCGTCAGCCCAATGCCATGACCTTCGATGTTTCCGCAAAACACGCGGTCATTCGATTGGCTGGCGTCCAATCGGTGCACGTCTCGCATCCGGCCACACTCGTCCCGACCAGCGATGGGATACTTATCACCTTAACCAATCAGGATGAACAATCCGTGACCCTTACTTTTGGAGGCAACGCATGACGCATTTTAAAAACAAATACGGCCACTTCAGCGAGAATGGCCGTGAGTACATCATCACCAACCCCAAGACTCCGCGTCCCTGGGGCAACATCATCTCCAACGGGGATTTTGGGATGATGATCTCGCAAAACGGCAGCGGTTATGCGTGGCGCGGTAATGCGGGTCAAAACCGCATCACCCGTTCCTACCAGGATCTCATCAAGGATCACTGGGGAGAATACTTCTATATCCGTGATCTGGAAAGCAAGAAGTTCTGGTCAGCGACCCTCAAACCAGTCATGGGCAAACACCAAGCCTACACCGTAGCCCATGGGTTTGGGTACTCCCGTTTCGAACGCAAAGTTTATGACATTGCCTTGACCCTAACCGTGTTTGTCGCACCGAAAGATCCGGTTCAACTCTTTACCTTAACCTTATCCAATGACTCTTCACGCATCCGTCATCTGGATGTCAGTTCGTACACGGAATGGCTCTTGGGGTTTGCCCCGGATGAACACCGCGAATTCCACAAGCTCTTCATTGAAACCAAAGCCGATGAAGCGTACAACGCCGTTACTGCTCGTAAAGTCCTGTGGGGCTTCGGGGATGAGAAGGGACGTCACAATAACGTCTCCTGGCCTTATACCGCTTGGATGGCCGTCAGTGAACCGCTCAAGAGTTATGACGGCGATAAAGAAACCTTTATCGGCATGTACCGCGATGAAGCCGATCCGCAAGCCATGGAGCTCGAGAAACTCAAAGGCCACATGGGCCGATTCGGCGATGCGGCAGCCGCACTGCAAGTCGCCGTGACCCTGAATCCCGGTGAGCAGAAAACCTTGGTGTTTACCTTGGGGATCGCCGAAGACGGCAAAGAATTCCATCGTGATTTCATTACGAAATACACCTCGGTCGAAGCCGCCGAAAAGACCTTGAAGGAAGTCCACGCCTTCTGGTCCACCTATCTGGATCAGGAAGTGGTGGAAACGCCGGACATGGCCCTCAACCTGATGACCAACCTGTGGCTGAAGTACCAAGCCATCTCCTGCCGCATCTGGGGCAAGAGTGCGTTCTATCAAGTCTCGGCTGGTTACGGGTATCGCGATCAGCTCCAAGACGCCCAAATCTTCTTAAGCAGCGTACCGGAACTCACCAAACAACAGCTCCTCTTGCATGCCCGTAATCAATTCATCGAAGGGGACGTGCTGCACTGGTGGTTCACCATCCGGGGCGGTGGTCCGCGCGGCAATTGTTCGGATGACCTCTTGTGGCTTCCGTTTATTCTCGATGCTTATTTAAAGGAAACCGGTAATCTGGCGATCCTGGATGAACCGGTGCCTTACCTCAACGGTCCGGCTGAACCGCTCTATCAGCACTGTAAACGCGCCATTGAGAAAGTCTTCAGCCGTTTCTCCCCGCGCGGCATTCCGCTGATGGGCGATCACGACTGGAACGACGGACTCAGTGCCGTCGGAACCGAGATGAAAGGGGAAAGCTTCTGGGTGGCGGAATTCTTAGCCATTATCCTTCAGGAGTTTGGTCCGTTGGCGAAAGCCCGTGGGGATGCCCATTTTGCTCAGCAATGCGCCGAGGTACGCACCTCGATGGTGGAAGCCCTTAACCGGATCGGTTGGGACGGGGAGTGGTACCTTCAAGCCACAACCGATGCGGGATTACCGCTCGGTTCCCACGCCAACGACGAAGGGAAGATCTTCCTGATGCCCAATACTTGGGCCGTCATCGCCAAGATCGCCGATCCCAAACGCGAAAAGACGCTCATGACCAGTGTTTCCAAATACCTCTTGAAGGATTACGGAACCCTGTTGAATTATCCGGCCTTCACCCAACCGCGCACCGATGTGGGGTATGTGACCCGATATGCGCCGGGCTTGCGTGAAAACGGTGGGGTCTACACTCACGCTGCGACTTGGGCCGTTCAAGCGTATGCGATGGCGGGAATGCCGGAAAAGGCTTATGAAGCCTACCGCAAGATCTGTCCGCCCAATCGCTCCAAAGACATCGATACCTACAAAGCTGAACCCTTCGTGACTCCCGGCAACATCGATGGACCGCTCTCCGAGTACTACGGTCGCGGTGGTTGGACGTGGTATACGGGCAGTGCCCAATGGTTGCATCGGGTGGCCACGCACTACATCCTCGGGATCCGTCCCGAAGACAAGGGCTTACGCATCGATCCGGCCATTCCCAAGAGCTGGGACCGCTTCACGGTCAAGCGTCAGTATCGCGGATCGACCCTCCACATCACCGTGCTTAACCCGCAGCACAAAACCCACGGCGTGACCTCGATGATCATCGATGGCCAGGCTGTTGCGGGCCATGTAGTTCCCGTCTTTACGGACGGTAAGGCTCACCACATTACGGTGACTCTCTAAGGCGACAACAGGGGAAACCTGTTAAGCAATTACGAAACGTGTACAGGAGGAAAATGTACCCATGAAAGTTTTCGTGAAGTTGCTGGCCATCGCGCTCATTTTTGCAGGATTGAGTGCTTGCGCCGAAAAGCGTGAAACCGTCACGCTCACCTACGCCAACTGGAACGTCGGCACTGAAGAAGAAAACAACATTCAGCGCCAACTCGTAGCCGCGTATGTCGAAAAGAATCCGAACGTTACGATCGAATTCGTCGACATGTCCGGTGCCGGTTGGGACGACAAACTCACCGCCTTGGCGGCTGAAGGCAATCTGCCGGACGTCTTCATGGCAAACAACGTGCCCAACTACGTCAAAAATGGTTGGTTGGCGGATTTGACTGCGAAAGTCAAAAACGACAAAGACTGGGCTAAAGTGTCTTCGACCCTTAAAGACAGCTTTACCTACAACGACATGGTGATGGGCTTACCTGCTGCTCAATTCATCATGGGCTACTGGGTCAACAAAGACCTCTACGAAGCCGCAAACCTGGATGCTCCGGAATACGGCCTCAGCACCACCGAATGGCTCAGTGCCGTCACCTCGCTCAATGACATCGAAAACGGCGTCTTGGGTCTTGACGAACAAGAATTCATTCAAGGGTGGTATCCGAACACCGAAGACAGCGACCTCCTGTGGTTCTCCTTCGATGGTCAGCACATGAATTACAACTCCGCCGCTTTCAAA